>DAOUVJ010000129.1 GCA_030667705.1 Promethearchaeota archaeon
ATTTAATACTAAATAGTAATTTAATACAATAATACAAAATTTTTGAAGGTAAAAATGTCTCAGCAGATAATGGTACCGGGAAGTTGTGGCGTTGCTATAAAATGTAAGGGCGGGGTTATCCTTGGAAATGATCGCAGGGCAACTTGGGGTTATACAGTTACAAATAAAGCAACAAAGAAGGTTTTTAAAATTACCGAAAAGATCGGATTAGCAGCATATGGTCTAATTGGAGATTTCCAAATACTAGTTAAAATCCTTCGAGCTCAAGCAAATCTTTATGAACTTGATGCGGGAAAACAGATCACGACAAAAAGTCTAGCCAAATTAATTTCAAACTTCTTATATTCACGAAAACAAGCTCCATTATATACAAATTTAGTCGTTGCAGGATTAGACGAAGATGGTCCACAATTATACACTTTTGATGCTCTTGGTTCCATGATACCTGATGATTATGGAACAACTGGGACAGGAATGTTATTATCTATCGGAATATTAGAAGCGGATTACAAACCTAATATGACAATCAAAGCTGGAGAAACACTTGTTGTAAAGGCTATAAGGAATGCCATAAAAAGAGATGCCATGTCAGGTAACGGAATTGATTTACTCATCATAACCAAGAGCGGTGCTCAAGAAAAGAAAATTGAGATTGCTGAGTTGGGAGAATAAATTTTACTCCTTTATATTTTCTAATTTTTAATTTGATATTACGATAATTATTGTTATTTAATAATAATTAAGAAAAAAAATTTAATGGATCATGGATATTTTCATGTTATAAGAATGAATTAATAGTGTATTTCAATGTTACTTTTCAATAATAAGTTTAACGATAATAGAGAGATAAAAGGTTTTACTAAAGACGAAATTCTTGATGTAAAAAGGAAGTTAATGCGATTTAAACAAGGAAACGTGGAGGAAAGTGAAATCAATGATTACCTCAAGAATCTATTCCATTTGCAACACCACGAGTTTTATCTTGAATATCTTACTAAAATAGAACAATTTGTTGATGATTATCTACTCAGAAGTTCAAGGAATCTTTACTATAATTTAAAATCTGAAATTGGAAATGAGCTTAAAATCATTTCACAAAACTTAACAAACCTCACTGCAAACGGTAGAAACATCAAGAGAATTCTAAAACATAATAAATTTCTTGATGATTTCCTCACGACCGTTACAGAATTGCTTAATAAATGCGACACAACAAGACAATATCTTAAGAAGACTATTTACAAGGTAGAAAAGCAATATGATGATGAGGTTTACCTATGGATTGAAGCAAGTAAGATTAAAAATTTAGGATATCAATTTAATGAGTCAATTCTAGATTTAAACACATGGGATGAAATTAAAGGATCACTTGAATTTTTGCTAAATCTATCTTCAATAAATGCTAAAAAAGTGAAAAAAAAAGGATCTGAACCATTACCTATTTTTCATTTCAATGAACTCTTTCAATATTTCATAGAAAACCACCAGAAGCACGAGTTAGTTTATTCAGATTTTATCTATTTGATGTATCAAAATAATATCTTTGCAGATTATTCTAATGAAGCCTTTATAAATATCCTGGAAAGAAAAGGAGTGGTCCAAAATTTAAAAGATACAATGCGCCCCTTCATAGTTTCTTTAATCGAGGATAAATTAGAAGCTCTTATTAGTGAAGTTAAACAACACGATGAGAAACATAGACTTGATGAAAAACAAGAATTTAATTTTGAAACATTGACTCAGCAAAAATTCACTGAATTCCTCCCAAAATTGATTGAATATTATTTTTTATCTGTAGATAAAAAACTTCAAAATCTCTTAAATCAAATTGAAGGTACTGAGACAGATGAGTTTGTAAAAATAATTAATTCTTACAGAGAAAAAGTGGATACAATATCATTAAATATTGATGAGATAGATACGTGGGTTTTAAGATTTGACAAATACCTAAAACCATATGAAAATATTACAGAATCCTTAAAAAAAACTTTATCAAGGTTAAATAGCGAAATATTGCGTAGAAAAGAAGAGTATCAAACTTATCTTACTAGTGTAAAAGATGAAGGATTACGTGTTGAAATAAGAAAATTTGTTGATGATAAAATCATAGAGGTTAATGCCATGATGAGCGATTATGAGGATAAGGCTTCTGTCATAATTAGGGAAGAGTTACCCCAACTTAAAGTAATTAGAGAATTATTAAGAGACTATAAAATAAAAATCGAAAGCATCAAATCTCAAATCTACGAGAAAATAGATGAGTACAAGGATCAGGAAATCGATACTTATCAAATAATTAAACATTGGGAAAATAATTTTAACAGAAAGAAACAACAACTAACTTTCTTACTCACAATTTTATTGAATAAAATTTTTAAAAGTTTTAAAGATTTAATTGATGAAGAATCAATTTTATTTGCGGAAATCACTGAAATTACTAAACAAACTGAGAATTTTGAAGGATTGCCCATGAATTTTGCCTTATCTGCATTCCTCGCTGAAAAATTGACAGAGGATGAATTAAGAGAAAGGATCACGGAATTAAATTCAAAATTAAATAACTTAACTTCTAGTTTAGGATTATATCAAGTGGAATTAGCTAAAGTTGAGGAAATTTTATCTAATAAAATAAAAATTAAACAAGGGATCGCAGTTTCAGATGTACAATGCACTGTTTGTCATCAATATATTAATTTTGCAAAAGCCAAACTCATTACATGTCCATTTTGTGGAAGTACATATCATTATCTTTGTGTAGCAGCATGGCTTTCAAAATATAATTCATGTCCAATGTGTCAGAACCACTTCATCGAGCCATTTTCAGGCATGTTTGAAACAGATTGAATAAATTGAAGAAAGAGGGAATAAATTAGAAAACATTCTCTAAAAATGTTTTGATTTGTTTGCTCGAATTTGGATTACTATTAAACGTAGAATATAAGTATGTCGCTAAGTAAATTCTAATTTCATCTTCAAGATCCTTCATGCTTACAAATTCAAAGCCATCTTTCAGTTGCTCTTCATTAATAAGAGGCTTAATATGTGATTCAACTAAATAAAAGACAAATTTCACCAAAATGTTGTTTATCATGTTTTCTTCCTCACTCGAAAGATCGTAATCGCCTTTAACAATCGCATTTTTAATATTATTTAGCTGCAATAATGAGAGTTCGACATCTTTCGGGAGCTTTAGCTTTTTAATTTTATTTGGCATATCAGAATTGATATTAACTTTTAAGGTTTTATCGCAGTAGTCTCTTAAATTATTGAAAAATCTTACGAGAAACTTGAAGTTATCATTTAACGTGTATAGATTCTCCCATATTTCTATATCAATATCTTTCATTTTGACTTCAATATCTTTCTCTACTTTCCTTATTATTTCTTTTAGGTATTGTGAATAATCTCCAAATTCAAAACCAAAGTAGTAAGTATTTAATTTTTCTGTCAATTCCGTGCCTTTCATCCCGTGCGTCTGGATTTTTTCTTTTCTTACTATTTCTTTTACAAATTTCATGATATAATTGCATTTTGGGCAATATGTCACCCAAGAACTGAGAATAGTCTCGGGAGGTTTTCCACCCATGTTAATGTATCCATTATAACCTGATATTAACTTTTTTCCTTCAGGATTAGAAAAAATAGAATCTTCTGGATAAAAAGTTCTGGGAATGAACTTGTTATCACACACGGGACATTTCATTAATCGTTTTTCAGTCATGATTATTTCAATTTAGTATCTTCATAGTAGTACTCAAGTAAATAGAGCTGATAAAAAAGAATATTATACCTCTACTACTTTCAAATTTCGAAATTTGTTGTTAACAAAAGAAGATTCTAAAAAATTATTATTTCATTGTGCTATGAGGATATTATTATTATTTCCGCACTTCACTTCAAATTTTTTTTGTATTTAAAATTTTGGGGGATTATTAATAATATTTATTGCTAAATATGTTCCAAAGATAATCATAAAAGCACCACACGCTATTAAAATGTATTTAAAGATTTTAGGGTTTAAGGATTTACCACCAAAGTATGCAATAGTTGAAATTGGAAGATACCACACCGCGTCCCCTAATTCGTGTCCAAGAAAGAATAATAGGAGCCCAATAGGATTAGCAAAATTGATATTATACGAAAAGAGAAACCCTAAACCGATGACTGCCCACCAAAATTCCCAATAAGGATTTGAGAGACTAACTACAATACCGCCTAAATAACTATTTCCTTTAAATCCCTTGTGTTGACTATCTTCAAATTCAATAGTTATATTGGTTTTAAACACATCTCTAATAACCAAAAGACCATACAATACCAAAAGAATTCCTCCAATTATTCCAATTATGGTGAGGAATAGGATATTTTGAAAAAAAAGGGATGCTCCAGCAAGTAGAACGATAATCAATATAAGCTCTATTGTAGCATGTCCCAAAATGATATAAATCCCTGCTAAATATCCTCTCTTTTGCTTTATTGATTTGTATATTGTAAAAGTGAGCAGAGGACCGGGAGATAATGCTCCTGTTAATGCAACTAAAAAAGAGAAAATGAATATTTCAAGCATTATAATGGATTGTGATCAGAATTTTATTAGCTAAATCCACCCATTGCCCAATTAATTAACCAGACAACAATAATCAAAACTACGAGAATTGGAGCCATGAAAACAAGAAACATGTATGATCCTTTTAGAATCTCTCTACGGAATGTTTTAAGGCCTTTTTCCCAATCACGCTTGGATTTCTCTTTCCAATTATTAAAATCGTCTGTTAATTTTATCCTTCGTGTTTCCCATTCTTCTGCGGTTTCGCTCTGTTTTTGTTTAATTTCCTCATTCCATGTAATTAATTGATCGTTCCATTGTTGTTGGGAGGTCTTGAAAAAACTAGTAATTTTTTCTTTATTTTTCGCCCAATTTTCTTTATTTTTTAGTTGAGAATTTTGAATATCTTCTGTCAATTGGTTAAAATCGTTTTCGCAGGATTGTTTGATATCATTAAAAAAAATTTCTACATTTTCTTTATTTTTTTTCATTGATTCTTGATTTCTATTGGATGTTTCCTCCATCGCTTGTTGAACATTTGCCAAACCATCCTTTATTTCAGACACAAAACCATTCCAACCTTGTAAGAATAGGTTTTTAAGATTTGAAAGGTCATCAATTTTCTTCTTTTCTTCTTCTGAATTCTTTTCCGTACTCATAGTTTCATAGTAAGATTTTGATACTTAAATATTTATTTCATGAATTATCTAATGGAAAAATAAACTATGTCAATATAAATTAGAAAATATTCAGATAAAAAATAACAAAATCCAGGAAATCATAAATATACTAACTATTAATACGAAGAATAACAAAAACAATAATCCAAATATCAACCAACTAAAAAATTTCAGTGCGTTAACAAAATCAGTCTTATATAATTTCGAAATTAGATATGCTCCTAAAAAACTATCAGTAAAATAAGCAATAAAAAAAGCAACACCAATATCAAAAATTAAATAAAGGGGAATTATTAAAACTACTAAAACTAATGAAATTAGGAGTGAGAGATACTTTGGTTTATCTAATTCTTTTTTGTTTGTCCAATGTATTAAGGAAAATGAAGTAATAACATATATAACGCTATAACTAATAATTTGATCAATCATTTTAATCAACTCATGTTTCCTGCATTCTACTCTGTACTATTATTATTAAAATGGATATAAAAATGTTTATTATATATCTGATTTTTATTGATGATATGGATTCTAAAATATTAGAAAATACTCCTTTCTACTCTGCTTTTTCGGAGCTTGGAAAGCGAATATCTTTACCTCAAGGAGTCTTCTATTGGTCAGGAAGAGCAAAAAAAGAGGCAGAATTGATAGGCACGATAGGTGCTGCTTACGCTCATGAGGATGATTTCATTAAAGAGGGTCGGTCGGAATGGATTCCTTGTTATCTTGAAGGAATAAACGAATATTTTAATATTTTAAAAATAAATGATCTAGTCCCCTACGCTGCAATTTCAGGCATACCAGAATTAAGAGATATTTGGAAAAATTGGATAATCTATAAATCCTTGTTGAATGAAAAAGAAGATAAGGAAAAACTAGATAGGCTTAAGAAATATACTACCACGCCGATTATAACAACGGGAGTAACAAATGGTATTTCTTTAATTTGTTCTTTGCTATTAAACGCTAATGAATATATCATTACACCAAATAAACGCTGGGGGAACTATGATAATATAATAAAAGGATTTTTAGGTGCAAAAATTAAATCTTTTAAGTATTTTAAAGAACAACAATTCAACTTCGAAGGTTTTGAAGAAGCAATTGATGAGGTTGCAGTTGTCCAAGATAAAGTTCTAATACTTCTTAATTTCCCCAATAATCCAACAGGTCATGTGCTCACAAAAGAAGAATCCTTAAAACTTATTGAATTACTTCAAAGGAAACAAAAAGAAGTAAAAAAGCCAATACTTGTTATCATCGATGATGCCTATGAACCATATATATATACAGAAAATGTAATTAACAGGTCGTTGTTCTATGATCTGCAGGATTTAGAGGAAGATATCATTCCAATTAAATTAGATGGAGCGACTAAAGAATTGCTTTTATATGGTGCAAGGATTGGATTTATTACAATTGGACTTAAACCCAAATGGACCAAAAATGATAAAGATTTGGAAATTCTTAAAAATGAGATAGATAATAAATTATCAGGCTTAATTAGGAGTACTATATCGAATAGCAATCATTTTTACCAAGCTGTAATGATTAATTTATTCAATACAAAAGGAATAGAAGAGATTCTCATGATGCGCGAACCAGTTCAAAATCTTCTTAAGGAAAGATACATAAAAATCAATTCTGAGCTGAAAAAAATTAAAAATCCTAATATATCTGTTGATCCTAGTTCAGGAGGCTTCTTTACTTTTATTAATATTAATCCTAATCATGTTAAAGCCAGTGAATTTGCTGAATTATTATTAACAAAGTATAAGGTAGGAGTGATTCCAATTGAAAAAACAGATGAAAACGTAAATGGAATACGTATCGCTTATTGTTCGATAGATATTACTCAAATACCCGAAATGGTTAAAAGAATAAAACTTGCTTTAGCTGATTTCTGAAAAATTTTTCTTATTCATTCAAATTCATTTAAAAAGATTCAATTTTATATATTAAGTAAGTTTCTTTAAAAATTTTATTGGTAAATAATATGAAAACTTATATGGTCAATCAAGGTCAACTACAAGAAATAAATAAACTAGTTTTTTCCACTGGAGATGTATATCTCATCGATGATGATAAAACGATATACGTTTGGATTGGAGCTAAATGCTCTGTAGATGAAAAAACTGTTGGAGCGGCGCAAGCAAGGACTTTAGATCAACAGAGGGGCGGAGCTGCTAAAATAATAACTGTCGATCAGAATCATGAATCTCGCGACTTTATGACTGCAATAAATAGTATGGGCGCAATGAAGATAGTGGAGAAAAATATAGCTAAAACAATGTTGAAAGATGTTGTAACAGGAGATTATGCTCAATTTGCTGAACACGTTAATGTACTTTATAGGGTATCGTCTGAGGAATTTGAGGGAATTAATTCAATGAAAATGGTACAAGTCCCTTATAAAAAAGAGAGTCTAGATTCTGAAGATAGTTTTGTAATGGACTTAGGAAATAAAGTCTATATTTGGCAAGGGAAGGCTTGTAATGTCAAGGAAAAAGTAAAAGCCGGACAATGGGCTAGACAAATTGATGCAGATAGAGCAGGTTTGCAAAATGAAACTATTTTCGAGGAGGGAGATGATGCTGAATTTCTAGCAGCTTTAGAGAAAGGCGAAAATTACAAGGAATCTGATGCTTTTCAATTAAGAGCAGAATCAGAATTAGAACCAGATACAGTTGCGGATAAAATAGCTGACGCTATAGAGCCTGAATTGAAATCTGAAGTTAAAGAGGTAACTCCAGAGGAAGTTAAGGCAGATATTAAAGCAACAAGTGCTTCTAGTGCATCACCAGGCATGCCAAGATCCGTGAATGATTCAATATTAACGATTGAAAAGACTGAAGGAAGGCGAATTTGTCCAAAGTGTAGTAATGATCACAAAATGAGTATTCTCGAGAGTACAGATAAGAGCAATATAATTTTGGACTATCCACGTTATTATGGAAAAAAGTACAAATGTGGGCAGTGCGGAATCGAATGGCGCGAAAAATAGAAAACAATTAATGTTTTTTACTATTTCTTTAATATTTTTTATTACTTTTTGAATCTATATTAAAATTTGTTATTTTTGAGATCCTCTTCGAGCAATTTTTACTCGTTTTTTTAAATCTACAATTTCAACATCTTTTTTCATGATTTCAGCTTCAAACCTTAGTTTATCATCCTTTAAGTTTTGCATTTCAGATAATAATCTATCTTCAATCTGTTCGGTTTCATAGAGTTGATTTCTTAGTTTAGTATCATTTTCTCTCAGTTCTTTGATTTCTATATCTTTATCATCAATAATAGTCCTCATATTTGCCATTTCAAGTTCAAATTTTCCTGTAAGATTACCTGATCTTTCTTGAGATACTTCTAATTTTTCCTGTATCCTGCTAATAAATTCTTCATTTGTTATGTTTTTTTGATTTAATCTTTCAACTTCAAGAACTAAAGTTTTAATTCTCTCTTCTTTTTTCTCAACATCTTTTTTAACTAAACTAAACGTTTCTAATTGTTGGTAAATTTCTTTCGTTTTTTGATTAGCTGATTCAATTTTACTTTCTATTTCAAATATTATCTTTTCTTTTTCTGTTATGATATTATCTTTTACTGATAATTCATTAGATAATTTATCGTATTTCGACTTTTGAACGGTATCGTTATCTAAATATTGAAGTTGTTCCATTAATTCCTTTATTTTTTGATCTTTCTCTTGTAATCTATCAATTAATCCTTTGTTAGCATCTTTTTCAGATTTAAATACTTCAGTTTCTTTAGCTAATTATTGTATCTTTTGAATTTGATCTTTTAGAATTCTATTTATCTTATCTATCTCTTCTTTTTGATTTGCAATAATTTTATTTTTTTCTATGTCAGCAAAATTCAATTCCTCTAATTTTTGAGATTGCTCTTCAATTTGATTTTGTAAAGTAATCACATCCTC
>DAOUVJ010000101.1 GCA_030667705.1 Promethearchaeota archaeon
GTGAATATATTAATCGTCATCTGAAATCCCACATTTGCTTGACCATATTGTAGAGGATAATGGACTGCCATGTATTGCCGAAAGAGATCTCCAGTGCAATGAATTGGAAATATCTTTTGTACGCCGAGTTCGATCAATCTATCAACCGTATCTTTAATTTGTTGTTCTGTTGCAGCACCCATGTGAAATCCACCTATTACCATGTAGGGATCATGCCCTAAGTCAGTGGTAGCTTTTTCGATAAGATTTTCCACTCCCGGGTGACCGCACCCCACAAAACCTACAAGTCCCACATCTTTCACATTCACGACCAAGGTTTGTTCATAAGGAGGACCATTTAACTCCCCTATTATTGCAAAACCCTGTTGTATTATGGTGGTTTCATTAATTTTGATAACATTTAGATCTGATTGGTTGATAGTATTGAAAGTTTGACTATCTATAAGGCTGGGGACATATACGGTCACGCCTGGATTTACTTCTTCGATATATGATAAACCACCTACATGGTCCCAATGTTCATGCGATATTACCACGAAATCAACTTCACTTAGATCTTTGTTTAAAGCTAGCGAGTTATCTCTTAATGTGGAATAAGATTGTCCGGTGTCAAGTAATACTTTCGAATCTGTGGTCTCTATTAATATGGATAAACCCCATTCATCTGAAAGATCGCCATTGGGATAATTGTCGCACAAAACTGTGAGGTCTAACGATTCAACCTGCCCTAGATCACTTAAATTCTGCGTTGTTAAATTAGAGGAGCCTCGTAATTCATGATCATGCGACAAAAGGATACTCTTTTCTGTAAAAAAAGATGCTGTATTAGCAAGCAGTATAAAAATGAAAATTGTTGTTAAAATTTTTTTGCTAGAATTTTTACTCATTGTAAAATTCTCATTTTTTTTTAGTATTATTGCTTATTCAAGTATATTTAAATATATTTCGTCATGTTCAAAGTATTGATTATCAACAAAAAATGACACCTCAAGAATTATTTGACAAGTTGTCTTTCATCATTACTTTACCCTGCTTTAAGAGTTTTTCTTTCCTCATTTTTTCTTTTAACTTGAACTCTAATAACAAAATTTTCATCATAAACTAATTCTATCGCTCTCGTTTTATCCATAAATTGGACATTTCCAGCATCGATTGCTTCCTTGAGTAACTTTTGACCAAATCTTACTCGGTTAACAAAGCACATTGGAACATCCAGAGATATTTAATGCTTTACGATATCGTAAGTATCATTTGTAGGTTGCATGATTATTGGACTACAAATTTTTTATATTCGAATTTAACGATTATTCTATTATGAATATGTTTGAACTTAATAATTTATACAGATTAAGTGATAAGGATATCGAAAAAGCAACTGAAGTCTATGCTAGAGCTTACTCTGAAATCACACTATATCAAAAAGGCCTAGAAGATGTAGAAGATAAATCCTTAGTATTGAAATTATTTTTTGAAATATCAATTCGTTTTGGAATAAAATATGGATATACTTATGCTCCATCAGACCAATTAGAAGGAATTTCAATTTGGATACCTTATGAAAGAGCTAATATGACCATGTGGAGAATGATTCGTTCTGGGGGATTTAAAAATATGTTCAAACTGGTTAAAAATGGTAGAAAGTTTTTAGCTTCAATGAAGGGATTTAGTCAATTAGATGAGGATAGACACAAAAGCATGACCGGGAAACAGTACTTACATCTAATGAGTTTAGCAGTTGATCCTGAATATCAAAGAAAAGGTATTGCTAGTAAATTATTAAAAGCAATGTTTGAAAAAACGGATAGTTGTGGTTATATTACATATGTAAGCGCTGATATTGACAATGTAGATTTCTATAAGAAACATGGATTTAAAGTCATCAAGGAACTTAAAATTAAAATTAAAGATTATGATTTACCTAATTGGGAAATGGTTCGAAATCTTAATATAACCTCAAGCAGTTGAGACTCGATTTGAAGTGCTAAACCTATTTTCATGCTATTTTTTTTCATTACTTTACCCTTGATTTAATTAATAATAAGAAAATAATGGAAATAAAAAAAAATAAATAAATTTTAAATTATTTTATTCTTCTGAAGGAGGCTCCATTCCTAAAATTTTATAAGCTTCTGCCATATCTAAGAATATCTCTAATTGATATTTTACACCCTCAATCTCTAAGGCATATTCTTGATATTGTTTTGCGACATTTGCCATGTACTCTTCAACTTTACCTTTTTCAATATCACCTATGAATATAACCTTCATTCCATCTATTGTTGACTTAACTCCAAGTGCTAGGTCTTTTCCAAGAGATGGATCGTCAGGGTATTTTTTAATCATTTCAATTCCCTTTTTTGCCACTTTACTCGATTTTGAATGAGGAAATATGACTGTAGCTACCAATAAAACCATTTTTTACACCTTTTTTTTATTTTTATTTTTGAAAATATATTGGATTTGCGGTAAGCATAATAAAACTAATTAATATAAAAAGTTGACACTAATGTCAAATTATGACAAATTAACTTCAATAATCGATTTATTAATTTAGTATCATCGAGCTGTGATGTAAAGTAGCTAGCCGTCTCGAGATATTAATTGGAAAAAAGAAATAATAAAAAATATGAGAAATGTTAATCTCTATCCCAACGATATTCTGAAAAACCTAAAATCTTAAACATTCTCCCAGAAAGCGATTTCATCACCCGCGCCCGTAATAATATCGATGTCCAAGTCATTGTCAACATCAAACACACATGAACCTATAGCTCGGTCTAGATTCTCACTAATTACATGTTCAATGTAGTTGTTGAAACCGATATTTTCAAACCAACTCAATGTATCTCCATCATATGCTGTACCAACTATATCAATATCCCCATCTTTATCAAAATCAACCGGAAATCCCGCAGCAGCCCCATCAAAATTTTCTCTGATGTCATGTTTTAGAAAATTGAAATTTCCCCTATTTTCAAACCAGCTAAGCTCGTCAGAACTTGCAGAAGCGCAACAAATATCGATATCTCCATCCTTGTCTATATCTGCTACTCGTATTTCGTGAACTCTATTATAGTTTTGTGTAATTTTTATTTTAGTAAAAGTTCCATTACCTTCGTTTCTCCAACAAAACAAACCTCCATTACTCACAGAAGCACCCCCAGTTATTAAATCCATGTTTTCATCATAATTAAAATCAATACCGTAAATAAAATGATGGTGTTCTAGGTTTGTACTAATTGGATCACTTGATATTGAATGTCGGGTAAAGTTTAGTTCTCCATCATTCTCCCACCATGATACTTCGTCAATAGAAGTACTTAATAAATCCATATCACCATCCTTATCAAAATCAACACTATTTATTCGAAGTGGGTGATTATAACTTGTAGTTATTATGTGTTTTGTAAAATTACCACTATCATTTTCCCACCACGCCAACTGATCACTTGTTTCTGAAGTTCCTAAAATGTCAAAATCCCCGTCTTTATCCAGATCTTCGGGATGTACGTGAATTACTCGAGGAAAGTTTGTCTCAATTGCATGTTTGGTGAAATTTCCTTCGGAATATTCCCACCACGCAATGTCATTGCCATAATACGCGCATGCTAATATATCTTGATTATTATCTCCGTTAAGATCTACGTTTGTAATGTAAGTTACAGAACTAAAATCGTATTCGATAACATGCTTGACAAAATTAAATTTAGGAGAAATAAGATATAGTAAAGTTCCGGCCAGGGCTGATACAAAAATAATGCTAGTTAAGGCGATGCTGATTAAAATTTTATATTTAGATTTCATTTTAAGCACTTCAATAAGTAAGTAATAAATAAGATTCTACAAGTAAACTTATAAATTTAATTAGTTGATTGCTGTAGGAGCTAATATTATTATAAAAGGGTTTAATAAAGCGTTCATTGGGCTTTTTAAGTCATTATTCATTTTACTATTAGACTAAGAAGTTATTTCATTTAGAGTAAGTTTATTTGTCAAAAATATGGGTGGTAGAGGTTAACTTCATTGAATTTAGAGAGAAAGAAGTACAAAAGTTATAAAAATTGGCTCCTTCACCATCTTTACATAAATAAATTCTTGATATTGTTTGTTATAATAGGTATTATAATTGTAACTTTTACAAGAACTCTCATACCTATAATTATTGGCGAGATAGTAGATGATGCGCTAATTGCTCTTGATTATGATAAATTCATAACGCTCCTTATTATGGGGTTAGCATTTTATCTCATCCGTAATGTCATGGATTATGGAACGATGATGACTGGCCACTATCTTGGTTTGAAAACCGAGCAAAATATGAGGCAAGAGTTTTTTGAAACTATCCAGCATAAACCTTTAAGATATCATGATAACGCAAAAGCTGGTGATTTGCAGGCCCTAGCAACCAATGATGTACGGATAATCAATACGATGATTTCCCACGGAAGCTTTTTTTTCTATCCATTCTTTCAAGTGGCAATAACCTTGCTCCTCCTTATTACTACGCTTGATATGCGATTAGCTTTAGCATGTATACCTTTTGTTTTTTTTTACATTTACTTTATTTTGAATTATCGCAAAAAAATTGCGCCGTTTGCTGCTAAGAGATTAAGAAAGCATTCTAATTTAGCAGTAGTATTACAAGATAGTATAACAGGTGCTTCTGTAGTCAGATCTTTTGCTGCGGAAGGTTTAGAACGTAAAAAATTTAAGAAAGCAGTAAACGCTTTTAGAGATAATTCCATCGGAGAATATAAAGTACAAGCAAAATATTACCCCATGTTAGTTCTATACATGACCATTGGAATTTCACTTATTTTTAGCATTGTATTTGTATTCCAGAACACTCTAACCATTGGAGAATTAGCCGCTACGAATCTACTATTGATGACTCTTGTAGATCCAACTAACCTTATTTGGTGGGCTACTAATGACATGATGAGTGGATTTGCAGCTTGTTCGCGCTTGTTCACGGCATTATCCGATGATGAAAACGAGGATCAACGAAATAATAATCAATCATGGCCGAAGGATTTCAAAGGAAAAATAGAATTTAGAGATGTAACTTTTGCATTTGAAAATGGAGAAAAAAATCGACCTCCCGTTCTGAAAAATCTCAATTTCACTATCGAACCGAACCAAAAAGTCGCTCTTGTTGGTCCCACAGGGTGTGGCAAAACGACGATCGCAAAACTACTGCTCCTTCTTTATGAACCTCAACAAGGGACTATTTTGTTGGATGGAAAAAATATTCAGGATTATCCCCTTGAAGAACTAAGAAGAAAAATTGGCTATATAGAGCAAGACATCTATTTATTCTCGCAAACTATACTTGAGAATATCGCTTTTGGAAATCAAAATGCTAAACACGATGAAATAATTAACGTAGCAAAACTTGCTCAAGTTGATGATTTTGTGCAAAATTTCTCGGATGGATATAATACTGTTGTAGGTGAGAGAGGCACGCGGCTTTCAGGAGGAGAGAAACAGCGGGTGGCTATTGCTCGAGCTTTTCTAACTAATCCGGCCATGCTAATTCTTGATGATTCTGTTTCTGCGATTGATAGTGAAACGGAGGAGAAGATTGGGCGCGCCATGGAAAATATAATAAAGAACAGAACTACTCTAATAATAACTCATCGCCTTCATGCCATACGGACATCAGATAAAATTTTAGTTCTCAAGCACGGAAGAATTGTAGCGGAAGGAAATCACTCAGAATTATTCCAATCATCTGAAGATTACAGGCGAATCTTTGGGAAACGAGTGTCTTTATCAGATATTAAAACAAATAACACTTAACGAGGTATCATTATGGGACTCTATGCAGGAATGATGAACGAGGAACAAAAACGAGAATATTCCGATCGTGAGCTACTGGTCAGGTATATTAAGAGCGTTGCACCGTTTAAAAAAAGCATAGTTCTAATCTCATTGTTTATCTTCATTACTACGATAGCTGAAACCATAAATCCTCTTTTAATTGGAATTGCAATTGACGAATTTTCTAATACTAATAGTAATCCTCTAATTGTATTGGGAGTAGGGGGACTATACTTTATTCTTTCTATTCTACTTTGGATTATGTTTTTCTTTCGGCGAAAAGAAATAGGAAAGTTTGTTCCATTTTTTTTGGAAAAGCTCAGAATGAAAATTTTTGATAAATTACAAGAGCAAGACATGAGCTTTTTCGATAAGCATCTGAGTGGTAAACTAAATACCAGAGTTTCTAACGATGCTTTAGATTTTGGTAATACTACGCTCCTATTAGCAGATACCTTCGGCAACTTTCTTATAAGTATATTGACCTTTGGAATGCTTCTATGGTTAAATATGACATTAGCTCTCATGACATTGATAGCCATTCCTTTCATATTATTATTAGTCCTGTCGCTTAGGCGGATAGTTAAAATTGTTAGTAGAGCTTACAGAAAAGCAATTGGCAGTGTAAATGCTGCCATGGTTGAATCAATAGAAGGTATCCACGTAAGTAAAAGCTATGGACAGGAATCTACGGTTTCAAGGCAATTTAAAGAAACTAACAAGCATTATTTTAAGGCCGGGTTTAGAATAACATCCGTAACTCATATGTGGAGACCACTGCTAGAAACAATTGCTTCTATTACGCTTATTGTCATCATTTTTTTTGGAGGTCAATTTGTCTTTCAAGGTATAACTAATCCTGGAACAATTTTCATGTTTATTCTTTATCTTCAGAAATTTTTCCGTCCTATAATGGTCCTCTCCGTATTTTTCCCTCAACTTAGCTCAGGAATGGCCGCTTATGAACGAATACTAGATATCATTGATTCTGAGCCAAATGTAAAACAAAATTCAAACGCAATTGATATTGATACTTTAGAAGGAGAAATTATTTTCAAGGATATCGACTTCTGCTATAGAGAAGGTGAATGGGTATTCAAAGGGTTAAATCTGCACATAAAAAGGGGAGAAAAAATAGCTATTGTGGGCCACACAGGGGCAGGGAAAACTTCATTGGTATCACTCTTAGCTCGTTATTATGAGTTTCAAGGGGGTTCAATTGAAATTGATGGAATTGATATCAGGGACATGTCTTTAAACACTTATAGAAGAAATCTAGGCAATGTACAGCAAGACGTTTTTTTGTTTTCAGGTACTATAGAAGAAAATATTCGATACGGCAGACAAGAAGCGTCAGAAGAAGATCTCTGGAACGCAATTAATACAGTGCACCTCGAAGAATTAATCGAATACCTCCCAGAAGGGTTACAAACTCAGATCGGTGAGAGGGGAAAAGGACTATCGGCAGGCCAAAAGCAACTAGTTAGTTTTGCTCGAGCAATATTAACTGATCCTAAAATTCTTATTCTCGATGAAGCTACTTCAAGTGTTGATGCATATACAGAAGCGATTATCCAAGAAGCTCTTGAAGTTCTATTGAAAAATCGTACTTCTATTGTTATTGCACATAGGCTCTCAACTATCGTGAATGCTGATCGAATAATAGTGATGGATAATGGGCGAATTATCGAAGAGGGGACCCATCGTTCTTTGCTCATACAAGGAGGAAAATACGATAATTTGTATAAACAATATTTTGAGCATCAAAGTCTTGATTGGCAACCATCTCACGTTTCTCGTGATTGATAATATCAAGTTTAAGGAAATAATCATCAATTTCAAAACTTTTTAAACAAATATTGGATTTATATCCAAGCACTCCTTTAATTTAATAATCTATGTTTGCCAATAAAATTATTATCAATCTCTAAAAAACCATGAATCTTAATAAAATTGGAATTTTTTATTTTTCTGGGACTGGTAACACAAAAATCATTTCAAAACTTTTTGCAGAAGAGTTTCTAAAACATGATGCGAAAGTAGAGCTGGTTGCTATTGAAGATGTCTTAAATAACAGGATCCCTTTTAATATAGACTATGATATGATTGGTTTTGGTCATCCAGTACATGCATTTAGTGCTCCCAAAATCTTTTTTGAATTTATAGAGAATCTCCCAATTTGTAATGAAACTCCCTCATTTTATTTCAAAACTGCTGGAGACCCCCTCTGTAATGGTGGTGATACCTATAGAATCAGGAAAAAATTGTTGCGGAAAGGTTATCAAGTTTTTTATGAAAGTCTTTTTGTAATGCCTTCTAACATATTATTTCAATATGAAGATGAGCTAATTAAACAATTATTTTTAGCAGCTCAAAGAAAGATTAGAAAAATTGTAAACCAGATATTAGGGAATCAGAAAAGTCTTCAAGTAAATAACTCACTTTTAAGAATTTTTTCATACTTATTTAGTAAAGCAGAATCTTATGGAGGACCTTATTTTGGTAAATATCTCTATGTCACTGATACCTGTAATCGTTGCAATCTTTGCATTGATAATTGTCCAACAAAAAATATTTATTGTGATAATGATGAGATTAGTTTTGGAGATAGATGTACATTTTGCATGAGATGTGTATATACATGTCCTTCAAAATCTATTAAGAATAAATACATGAACTTTCTGATAATAAAAAAGGGGTATAATATCAAGATTGCTATAGAAAATCCTTCCTTAAAAGGGAATTTTGTTTCAGATAATACAAAAGGCTACTTCAAACATTTCTATAAATATTTATTCAAAAATTGAGAAATCTCACTTCAAATTTCTTTTAAAGAAAGAAATCTCAGTTTTCAGATTTTTTTTTATGGGAAGGTGTTTGATTCCCTCATGTTCTATCCCAACGATATTCTGAAAAACCTAAAATCTTGTCACATGAAGGGCAAACCCACATTTTTAAATGATTTCTAAATGCCGGATTAATCGTTTCTCCTTTAAAATCTCCAACCTTCACTTTTACTTTACCTTTCTTTGATTCTTTTTCATAAACATCAAAGAAATCACGCATGTGGAGTTCGGCCTCACAAAATGGACATTTCGGCATATACTTTATTAAATCAATTATGTATATAAATGTTAATAATTACTTTTTTCGACATCTTACTTATTTTTTTTAAAATGAGCTTTAGTTCAAAATGCTTAATAATCACTTTACGGATAAATTCAATAGATTATTTAAGTAAGAAACTAGAATATTTATAAATCAATTCAATAAAAGAATTTCCAATCATTACGGTTCAAATTATCAATAAAATTTAATACTAGACTCGCTAAATTAGCATCATTTTTCATTAGATCCTTTACTTTCAGCATCAGACTTTCCTCTCCAAATTTAAGGATCGGAAAAAGAGCTATTTTTCTTAGCTTTGTATCTTTTAAATTTTTAA
Organism: Promethearchaeota archaeon; assembly: GCA_030667705.1. Lineage (GTDB taxonomy): Archaea > Asgardarchaeota > Lokiarchaeia > Sigyniarchaeales > SOKP01 > SOKP01. The sequence continues at coordinate 9,269 of DAOUVJ010000101.1, forward strand.
AGTTTTCAAAACAATATTTAATTAAATCTTCTTTTTGTATATCAATGATGATCTTAAAGATGATTTCTTTTCTATCTAAAATTTCTTGGTAGTTATCTGATAACCCATTAGAATTTTCCCTTAACTCCAAAATGTTGATAAATTCTTCTTTAACTTTTTGCCATTCATCCAGCATTTCAGGGTTATTTACAAAAAACTCACGAATAAATTCTAAGGACCAATTATCACCGTCAACTAATAAACTAAGGATCATATCCTCATTAATTAGATTGGAGTCCTCCATTTCCGTGATGAGTGATCCATCTATAATATGGTACTTTTTTACTTTATCAATGACTAAATCCTTCCAATTTTCAATCTGATCTTTCATTATTAATATCGACTTAAGAATTTCTGTAATGAAATGAGGATTAACAGTTTCTTGGAGTTTTTTTAGAAGAATCGATTTAAATCGATTGTTATTTTTATATCTTTTTGCAATTTCGTCTAATGAATGATACGGGTGTTCCAACGATTCAATAAAGTCTAGAGTTTCCTCTTCTAAGCCAAGTTCCAAGATAGCAGCGACTCTAAATATATTTTCTTGAAGGATTTTCTTTTTATTAATTATATCTTGATCGACATTCTTGACATTATCAATATCGATTAGGTAATTTTTAAATAAATTTGTAATTTCACCCTTATTATTCAATTCTCCATTTTGGTTATAATTTTCAAATGCTTTAGTTATTTGAGTTTTTAATCCCAAACCATTTATGGCTATTTTTTTACCATGATCTAATATTATTTTCTCTATTACTGGTTCTGAAGAATTTGCTAATACTTTTTCAAGAAGATCTGCTATCACACTATCCATATTGTTTTCAAAAGCAACACAATAATCAAAAACTGGCTTAAATATAAGAGTGGGATTTAATTCACTAATTCTTCTCACGTGATGTTCTCTTAAGGATGTTTGAATTTCTATTTTGCCACCATAATAACTGATTTCTCTTTTATCATTTAAGACTTCTGAAATTGCATCCTGTATTTTCAATTTGTTTTCTTCTGTCACGACAGATTTTTCTTTTAGAATCTGGCATAAACCTAAAAAACTCCAAGCTCTAAGGATTACTTCGTTGGTTTCAAACAACTCGAGAAAAAAATTCAAATTCCTCCTCGCAACCAACGGTTTAAAGAGATTTTTATATGTAGAAGTTAATTCCGCTTTAGGACTTATTTCAATTGGAGTATAACCCTTCCTTAAATTATTTATAATTTTTGATTTATTAGCTACGCTCATTTTAATCTAATATTATGGTTTGTTTTTCAATTTTTCACTAATATGAAATAAATAGAATGATTATAAGTAATTTTTATGAAAAAATTGAACTTAATTATAACTAAATTTATAAGAATTTCATTGAAAAAACTCTAAATCCCAAAGAAACCTTTTTTATCAAAATCTATTTAATCTAGTTCTTTTATCAAACCAAGGAAATCTTTGTATGGAATGGCTGTCCAACTTTCTGCAAAAACAGCTCCTCGTGCTCGTGACATGAGTGAAACTTTCGCTGCTTCATATTCATTCTTTGCTTCAAAAATATCTATAAAATCATAAGGTCCAAGTATGGCATAGTGGGCGATCCATTTAATGTCGGGGAGTTTTTCTTTCACTATTTTTAACCACTTTTCCCCTGTTTCCTTCCTTTTTTCCACTAATTCAGGATTTTGCAATTTTGTTGCTAGCATGTAAATTGGCATGATGCAAGTGATGATTCTTGGAAATATATATTTTTGTCCAGTTTCATTAAAATTTTAACGTCTAGTAGAAGAAGTAATATCACAAGTACATTGATTGAACTTAAAACCCAAATAATAGATTATTCTCTCCACGTATTCTTTAAAAACTGGCTTTGATAAGCGTTCCGTTAAGGCAGAATGTCTAATCATGGTAATATGATAATAGTTATCA
>DAOUVJ010000055.1 GCA_030667705.1 Promethearchaeota archaeon
AATTATCTATGTTTATCAAGGGAGGAATTGCTAAGTTGATTTTACAACTGAGAAGTTTTTCAACAGGTATGCTTGGAAAAATTTCTTTTATTTGCTTCGAAAGGACCTCTTCTGAATTATTTGAAGGAATCCACAAAATAAAAAAGTTGGAATCTGTAGGTAAATCTGGTGCTTTAGAACTTAATTCAAATCCACTTAGGGGCTCATTCCAATAAGATGAGGGGATAAAAATTAATTCAAGTTTATTAACAAATTTCATAATGTTAATAGAGCTCCAAATCGTAAATATTATATTTTTAAGTACTTAATGTAGTTAATATGAAATTAGTCTAAAATTTATTCATTCCAGTTGCTTTTTTCATAGATTAATTAGTCTAATTAAGATAAAATCATTGTTAAAATTGCTTTTTTGAAAACATAACAAGTGAAATTATTAAAAGGGTCAAAGTAAGTGGGATAGCTACTAGTATCGCAATCAAGACGGAATTAAGCGATTCTATAAAGAGGACTGGAAGAGTCGCAATCGCTGAAACTTGATTTCCCACATAAACAGACAAGATTGCTGCAGCTGCTATCGAAGATATACTGACTCCAAAAAAGATACCGATAGAACTTGAAATTGCCATTGATGAGAGACTGATTGTTAATGATTTAAAAGTTTCTTCTAAGAAATACTGAGAAGGAACACCAATAGTCAAAATATCAATTATAAGTCCTAATGCTAATGAAATTACCGTAGCTATAATCAAACACAAATAAACAGCACAAAATTTTGATAATAGGATATTATATCGTTTGACTGGTCGTATGAGTAAGAGATCATAGACATGATTATTTTTTTCATTAGCTATAGAGGTGCTTATCATCGCTGAACTAAGCATTCCGCTAATGTTAGATACCAAAAGTGCCACTAAACTTGAAACTGGAAAACCTTCAGTTGACGGAATTAGATAATGCATTAATATGGAGAGAGCAGGCATGCCTATCCATAAAATTATCATGATCTTTGATTTATAGAAACCTTTAAGTTCATCTAAAAATAATACTCTAAAACTCATTATTTTCACCTTGGACTAGTTTTAAATACACTTCTTCTAAGCTAGGAGTAAGTAAATTAAATCTTCGTAGCTTATACTTATTCTCTATTAAATATCGAAGTAAATTATGAATTGATTCATCCAAATCAGCTTCAACCTTAAGAGTGGCTACAATAACATTTGCAGATTTATTTTCTGATTTTTCAATATAATTTAAATTTTGTAATTGATCTATTATATCAATATCATTATCAAATTCAATTTGAATCCGATTTCCAATGTGATATTCGCTTTGAAGCTCTGATGGTCTTCCAACTTTCACTAAATTACCTAAATTAAGGATACCAATTTTAGTAGCTATGTCTTGAACATCGCTTAAGATATGAGATGAAAAAAGAATTGTTTTACCTGAATTTGCTAATTTTTTAATTAAGTTCTTAATTTGATATCGACTAACTGGATCTAAACCAGTTAATGGTTCGTCTAATACTAAAATTTCTGGTTCACCTAATAATGCTTGAGCTAATCTTAATTTTTGTAGCATTCCCCCAGATAAGTGAATAATTTTCCTATTCATTACTTCCTTAAGGTTTACAAATTCTAAAACTTCCACAATACGAGAATCTAATAATCTATTTTCTAATTTTGATAATTTTCCAAATGTTCTTAATGCTTGATAAACAGTTTTCCATCGATGAAATCCTGCTTCTTGAGGATGGTATCCTAGAATTTTAAATAACTCTAAATAAGAAGATTTAATATTTTTTCCATTAATAAGGAGGGTTCCTGAAAAATCTCGGATTAAACCAACCATTATTTTAATAGTGGTGGATTTTCCTGCTCCATTTGGACCGATATAACCAAAAATATCACCTTGATTTAGCGAGAAGGAGACATCATTCAATGCTAATACGTTATTATAACTCTTTACTATATTTCTTAACTCAATCAAGGGTTCGTTTGAATTTAAGTGAGACATTTATGATTGTTAATAAAAATTCACTTATAAAAAACTTAATTGATTAAAAAAAAAGTCTTTTAAGACAAAAATTTTTTATGAACAAATAATTTCTTTTTTCAAATATCTAAGACAATTTCGTAGTGACTCTAAATGCCTGTTGAACCAAAATTAGCTGCGACCGTAATTTTGTTACGGGAACGAACACCAGACTTAGAATCTGACGATGATTGTGAATTTGAAGTATTTATGGCTAAAAGACATGAAAATGCAAGATTTATGAGTGAACACCACGTGTTCCCAGGCGGGAGCATCGATGAACAAGACTCAACAAAAGAATCAAGAGCAAGATTAGTAGGAATTAATGAAAATATCATCAACAATTTAAAAGAAATATGTAATGATCCTTCCAATCTTTGGATTATTGCAACCCGTGAGCTATTTGAAGAGGCTGGGATTCTAATCGCTACTAATAAATCAGGAAATTCACTTGGAAAAATTGAAAATAAACCCAAGAAACTAAAAAAGTATCAAAAAAAGCTCCAAAAAAACCGAATTACCATGACAGATGTTTTGACTAAAGAAAATCTTTATTATTCTGCGAGTAATTTAAAATATTTTGGAAGATTTATCACCCCTGAGTTATCTCCCATTCGATTTGATACTCAATTCTTTATCTGTAAATTTCCTCTTAATCAAAATATTAATTTATTTTATGAAGAATTAACAGAGAGTCTATGGGGTTCTCCAAGGCAGCTAATAAAAAATTTTAAAAAAAAACAAATCAAATTAATATTCCCTCAATATTCCACACTGAAACGGCTTAAAAAGTTTAAAACCATCCAAGAGCTATTTGAGAATTCGAAAAATGTGTCTAGTCATAATCGGTTGAATGTTTTCTAATAAAAACTTATATAACATTTTCTTCAAACATTTTCTTATTTATTTCAACCCCTATTCCTGGTTTTTCAATTGCTTTAACAAATCCTTTTTCAGCTTTAATTGGTTCCTCAAGTAATTGATACTCCTCTGGAATAAACGGAAATTCACACCATTCACAGCGAGAAGCCATTACAAAATGAAGATTAGCAGCCAGTATATGCCCAAAGCCAAATATATGGGGTATACATTGCACTCCTTTCACCTCTGCCATCGCATCAATTTTCTTTAGCTGTAAAAACCCACCACTACGAGTTACATCCGGTTGAATAATATCAAAACAATCTCTCGAAAGAATGTCCTCAAAACGGAAAATACCCATGTCATTTTCTCCACCTGCAATCTGTACAGGTGATTTTTCTCGTATTTTAGCTAGTCCCGCGAGATTATCCGTAGGTATGGGTTCCTCTAACCATTCAACTCCGTATTTATAGCACACTTCAGCAACCTTTATAGCTTCGTTAATAGAATGATATGCTGAATTTGCATCCACCATGATATCGATATCTGGAAATGCATCCCTTACTTCTTTTATCAATTCTCTGTCTTTCTTGATGCCATTACCAATTCTTAATTTAACTGCTTTAAATCCACCAAGTTCAGGTTTTAGAGCTGACTCGACAGCTCCTACTGCCGCTTTTGGTTTATAACCCCGAGGCATTGATGCGTAACATTTAACTTTTTTCTTTCGACCACCAAGTAATTTATATATTGGTTGCTTGGTGGCTTTTCCTATTATATCCCAGCATGCTACTTGGATTGCAGAAGTTGCGTGTGGAATTCCAAACATGATCCGATTGCTATTTTGATAAATTTCATGATATATTTCTTCTACCATGAAAGGATCTTTTTTCAATACTAGCTTTTTCAACGCTTCTTCTATGAATTGTTGTTGAGCTCGATTGCTAAGATTCCAGTGAGATAAAGCCCATCCATTAATGCCTTCATCTGTTATTAAATTTGTATAGAGACCACTTGCTTGAAATCTCGGCATGCTTCCAATCTTAATTTTGAAATCAAGTTGAAGCAAATGCGTTTTTACATCAGTAATAATCATGTATTATCATCATTTTCCTTAATTTATTAAATTAAATACTATGATCAAATTTTTAGACTATTGAATATTTAATTCTTTAGATATATTCAATCATTTAAATAATCATCATCACTCATTTACCAGCATGGGAGATCTAAAAAAAAAACAGGAACATCCTTGTGAAGGTCTTTCGGATATTTACTTGATGTATTTCGATGAAGCTCGAGGTCATCTTCCACTTTTCATTTATCCCGAAGAAAAATTCACTAAATTACGGGAAAATAAAACTTTTATGCGTCCTATAAAATATCATCCAATCTGGTTCTTGACTGTTGATGAACAGGAAGCCTTGGATCACGTGGATTTAGAATTTAAGGGATACATCTTTTTTGGTAAGAAATTCCTTACTAAATCAAAGAGGGAAAAAAGAAGGGCAGGCATGGAAGATGAAACTCCTGAAACTATCATCATGATCGTTTCCTTACCTAATGATATTGAAATTTTTGGAGATGATTTTATTCGACTACTTGTCGAAATAATAAAAGAACAATTCAGCGATAAGTTATACAAGTTGATTGAATATGAAATTTCTAAAAATGATGTTATAAAAACTCCAAAAATCAAACAAATCATAAAAGAAGGAGAAAAAATTAAGAACGAACTAAATGATTTAATTACAGATACATGTCGTGAGTATTTTAGCTCAGTTATACAACAAAAGGATATATCTTCGATTAAACAACAAAAAGCACTATCTTATTTGGCCTTAAAAGGAATTGATGTATCCCACCTCATATCTAATGAAGGAAGTAGTACTTTTTCAAATATTAAGCTTTTTGATCCATCAAAAAGGATCAGCGAATCCTTAAGATTAAAACTTCCTTTTGTAATTTCTAATATTGAGATCACTCCAAACAGTCATGAATTAGAAATAATAGCTTTAAACAATACTGATGATGAGAAGCAAGATCTCACCGTGAAGATCACTCATGTAAAAGAATTTTTTGAAAAAGAAGTAATGAATCAATACGTTGATTTGTGGTTTGGAAAGGAGGAATTGGTATTTATATCACCAATTACACCTCAGGTTAATGAATATCTGTTCTTTATTATAGACCAAGAAACTAATAGAAGGGTATTATCCCAGAAAATAGATATATCAACTTTAGGTAAATAAGAAGTAAAAATATATGGGGGCAATAAAATTTGTCAGAAAATATTATGGATAAAGATGAAATTATTATCAGGAATTATCGAACTTCCGATTATGAAGCTACATTAGAAATATTACGTCAGCTAGATAAGAATTTTCATATTGGTTTAAAAGAAGATCAATGGAAACAATCTTCAGGTTTGCGGCAATTTAAACCCAATTTAAAACGCATCACATTAATCGCTGAGTTAAAATCAACAAATGAAGTGGTAGGAATGGGTATGATTGAAGCCGTAAAAAACCCATTAGGACAATATATAGGATATCTTAATAATTGGGCCACGAAAAAAGAATATATAGGCCTTCAGGTTGGAAAAATTCTTGCTAAACGAGCAATAAAAATTTTAAGGTCATGGGGCTGTGAAGCGGTTCGCATAATAGTCGCTTGGGGCTTCCCTGAAAAAATTCTGGAAGTTTTCGAGGAAACCGGATTTAAACCCATTCAAATCGTTCTTGAAAATAAGTTCGAAAGTGAATGAGATTAAGTTATATACCACTTTTTTTTAATCTATCATCTAAATATATCCTCAAATAATTATTCGGAATTTTATTCGCATTCAATTTATTAGTATAATTAAATATTAATAATATATGATCCAAAGATTAAAAGAAGCTAAAGAAGAGCATTTATTTCAATTGCAAAAAGAATTAAATCGAATTAAAGCAAAACTAATTGAAATGGGTGCTCATAAGATATTTTTGTTTGGTTCAGCTGTTCGGGAAGAACTAGGACTAATGAGCGATATTGATTTAATAGTAGTTATTGATTCAAATAAAGAATTTATTGAAAGATTATCATATTATTATCAAAAAATCCAGCCTATAGATGCTGATCTTTTGATTTATACTCCACAGGAGTTTACACGAATGAAGGAAGAAAATTTATTCATACAACATGTATTAAAACAAGGTAAAATAATTTTTGAGCGAACTAAATAAATATTATAAAGAAGCTAAAAGATGGATTGACCAAGCTAAGGAAGATTTATTGAGTGCTAAAATCCTTTTTAATGCTGAGCGATATTATCTAGTATGTTTTCTCGCTCAACAAATTGCAGAAAAAGCTTTAAAATCAGTGATTTATTTTAATAAAGAAGATTTAGTACTAGGTCATTCTGTTAGAAAATTAGTGAAATGGGCAGGGACATTCGATAAGAGATTTGAAGATCTTATAAACAAAATCTCTATTTTAGATAGTTATTACATTCCTACAAGATATCCTAATGGATTACCTGAAGGAATTCCTGCAGAGATTTTTAATCGAGATGCGGCAGAAAATGCTTATAAATTGGCTGAAACAACTGTTCAAATAATTATCGATTATTTAGATTTCTAAATTTTATTTAAATAAATATTAATCTTTTAATACTTTTTTTACACTCCTCTTGGTCTTCCATCTCCAAAACACTTTAACAAATTTCAGATATAATCAGCCGTGCCAAAATACCGCAATATTTACCTAATTATTATGCCTTTAACTAAAAATGAATTCTCTGCTGTAAACCACTTTTTTTAATCTTTCAAATTTTATTTGGAAAATAAAGTATTTTTATGGTAAAAAATAGAACATCATAATACATTTTTATAAGAATTAATAAAATAAAATAAAATAACTTAAAAATTAGAGGTAGAAATTATAATTGCCAATTGGTATTAAAAGCTATGGTGCTTACTTACCTAAATATATGCTACCCAGAGAACTTATAGCGAAAGCATGGGACTTTCCGGTAGTTCCTGGGACTAAAGCAGTAGCAATGGAAGACGAGGATAGCTTGACAATGTCAGTAGAAGCAGGACTTGACTGTTTGGCGGGGATTGACCCAAAATCAGTTGATGGGATATTCTTTGCTTCAACAACACAAGTATATACCGAAAAAGACTCGGCGTCTTTAATCGCTACTGTTCTTGATATGAGAGAAGACATCATTACTGCCGATTTTACGGACTCTACTAAGGCTGGAACATCAGCTTTAACTAGAGCTGTTGATACGATTAAAGCTAATAAAGATATTAAAAGTATCTTGGTAGTTGCAGCTGATACAAGAAAACCTGAGCCCTCAACCATGTGGGAATATGGGTTTGCAGATGGAGCTGCGGCTTTACTCGTTGCAGATGAAGAAAACATCCCAATTTCAATCGATGATTACTATTCCGTCTCAGCTAACGTGACTGGACCATGGAAAAGAGCAGATAAAGATGAATTTATAAGAACTTTTGAAGTAAAAATGGATACCAGGTTCTATGTGGAAAGTATCACTAAAGTAATGTCTGAAATCTTGAAACGCAATAATTTAGATCCTGCCGTGGACATCGCAATCGCTGCTTATTACTATAATAACCCCAGAATGCACAGTAGAATCTCTAAAATGATGAAATTTGGTCAAGGAGTCGCACAAAACAGTTTATTTTTTCAAGTAGGTGATATGGGAACGCCAATGCCATTCATGCTACTCATTGCTAGCTTGCGAAGACCTAAACCAGATGCCAAGATCATCATGGCAGGTTTTGGAGATGGGGCTGATGCCATTCTTCTGCAAGTTCGAGATAAAGATGGTGTTAGAAATATCGGTAAAGGAAGAATGGGATTTGTCGTTCACCAAAAATCCATGATTCTCCTAAAAAATTACACCAAGTTCGTCGGGTTTAAAGAATTACTCGTTAAAGACCGGTATATAAGAAAGAGTTCACCTGTCTTAATCTGGCGTGATACTGCTTCAGTTTATAAGTGGTATGGTTCAAAATGCACTAACTGTGGAGCCGTGCAATATCCTATTCTCTCAAGAGCTTGTTCCGTGTGTAGAGCTGATGATCAATTAGAAGATGTAAAACTCACAAGGAAAGGAGAACTCTTTACATATACCCTTGATCATTTAGTTGGTGGAGCATATCTCAACACGCCAGTCCCTCGATGCGTTGTAGACCTCGATGGTGGCGGAAGAGTACTAGTTAACATGACTGAAATTGAGAAACCCGAAGAAAATGTCAGGATTGGGATGAAAGTCGAGATGACCTTCAGAAAAGAACATGAAGGTGCTGAATTTAAAAATTATTATTGGAAATGTCGACCCGTAAGGGGGAGACCTTAAAGGAGGTAATAAAAATGGTAAGACATGGAATTAAAGATAAGGTCGCGATTATCGGTTGCGACATGACAAAATACGGCGAACTCTGGGACAAGTCACAATACGACCTGCTCTTCGAAGCGTTCCAAAGCGCCATTAAAGACGCCGGAATCAAAAAAGATGAGGTGGATGCGAGCTGGATTGGTATATTTTACTATTTTACCGGACTATCAGGTGCAATGGTGGAAGATATCCTAAAGCTGGATGGTAAACCCGCTACTCGCGTGGAAAATTACTGCGCTTCGGGCATGGATGCATTTCGTAATGCATGCTTCGCCGTTGCATCTGGCGCATATGATGTTGTCCTCGCTTGTGGCGTGGAGAAGCTAATGGACGAGGGCGGTAGCGGTCTACCAGGATTTAGCCAATTTGGACATCCGCTATATCCGACGCCTTCAGCGCCAGCAATGTTTTCGATGGCAGCAACCAGATGCTTCCACGAATTCGGCTGGACAAAAGAAGATCTTGCCCGAGTTGCCGTAAAAAATCATGACAACGGTTCTCATCATCCAAAAGCACATTTCCGAAGTCCAATTACTATAGAAGCCGCGATGAAAGCCCCCATGATTGCTGACCCTCTGGGTAGATTTGACTGCTGTGCCATGTCAGACGGAGCTGCAGCATTAATCCTCACGACACCAGAACTCGCAGAAAGTTATGCTCATGCGGATGATTACGTGGTAGTGAAAGCCAATGCAATATCGGCCCACACCAATTTTCCATGGTACGTGCCCCCTGGTGGACCCGGTGCTGATTTCACAGCTTTCCCATCAACCGTGAAAGCGGCGAAATATGCGTATCAAGAAGCAGGAATTACCAATCCAAGGAAAGAAATTGATGCCGCAGAAGTCCATGACTGTTTTACGATCACAGTTGATTACTTGGCGTAATTAACGGTTAATGAACTCATAAACTGTCAGGACTTGCAATTTTGCGACCGCGGTCAAGCAGCAGAAGAACTTAAGAATGGAACGTTTAACTGGGATGGAGAAACCGCCGTGAATCCATCGGGAGGGCTAAAAAGTTTTGGTCACCCCATTGGAAGTACCGGGTGCCGGATGCTCACAGAAATTACAAAGCAAGTCCAAGGGCGAGCTGAAGGAAGACAAGTGCCTGATGCCAAGATAGGTTTATGTCATAACCTTGGCGGTGCGTTTAGCGTGTGCGCCACAACGATTTTGGGTCAACGGGATTAATATTTAATAATTTTTTTTTTATTTTTATGATAATTTAAGTTATGTTTTAATACTACACTCTAGACTTAATTTAAAATCCACTGTATTGTATTTGATAGAAGAAAATAATCCTGAACTTGTTTTAATAAGAAAATTAAGAGAAGCTTTTTCAAATCAATTTAAAGAAGAATTTTCAAATAATAAACTTAGTGAAATTTTCGGTTCTAGAGCACTTATTAATGAAACAATAAGGAAAAATAGGCATTTTTCAGAAAGAATCCTATTTAGAATTAAAAAATCAATAGAGGAAAAGTTAACCTCTGACAATCAAGAATATGCTTTGAATGCTTTGTTTGTATACATGGGTGGGGAAAAAAAAAGTAATTCAAATCAACTTGAATTAGATTTAATAGAATCTTTAAGAGTTATTATTTCAACTTATCAGGGAGTCTCGCTAGATTACACTAATCTAGGGAGATTTTTTGATAATCAAGCGCTCTTTAACAATGCCATCAATAAAAAAACTTCATTTAAGGAGTATATTATAGATAAGATTGAATGGATTGTTAATCAAAAATTAGATGAAAACTCACGAATTCAAGCTTTAAAAGTATTGGAAAAATATCGTATATCCAAAAATTATAGCATAAAGCCATCCACTCCCATAGAAGAATTAATAATTTCCATACAAGAAAGTTTTTCGAACCAAAATAATAAATTTATTACTAAATCTGAGATTAGTAACTTAATTGGAGGAAAATCGCTCTTAAGTTATTCAGCTAAAAATAATTCTAAGTTATATCAATTATCATTAATTAAATTTGAACATTATATCGAAGAAAATCTGACGAGTATAAATAAAACTAAAGCCTTATTAGCATTGAAAAGCTATAAATTAAAAATTGGATATTCTGTTAATTCTGCAGAAAAAGAATTCATTAAAATACTATTTAACACATTTTCTGATGCATTTCAAAGAGAAATTTACTTAACTGAACTTAGTGAACTAATAGCGCTCTCAAAATCAACCATTAACGATGCATTACGAAAAAAAACAAAATTTTCAAAATTAACGTTAGATAAAATAGAAAAAAAAATTATAGAGAACTTAAAAGGTAAGAATCTCAATAAGGCAAAAAATGCATTATTAAACTACAAATCAATACATAATTATATTGATGAGAGTGAAAAAAGTACCGAAACTAAGTTAGCAGCAAGTATTCGCAGCATATTCAACTCATATTATGATGAAATTTTATCATATAATAAAATTGGAGAATTACTCGGGGATAGGCAGCTTTTTAATAAGATTTTTTACGAAAAAAAAGTATTAAAGAATGACACCATCAACCGAATGATTGAAAAAGCTAAGAATGTTTTGGATGGTGAAAGCCTAAAGGAGACTATTTCTGTACTCAATACATATTCAGAACTAAGACGTTATGCAAAAAAAATTGAAACTTTTAATACAAACTCAAAAGTAAATGAAGAAATCTGTAGATGGAAAAAGGTTCATCCCATCCTATGGGGCACAGGAGGTGATCCAAAGTTTTATTCTCTCGGAGACTACATAGACCATTAATTTTTATAAATTTAATAATTTCAGGTAAAATCTTATTAGAGGATTAAGCAAAATTCTTCCTTCTGCAGATTTGACTGCAATTGAAAACCCCCTTTTTTAATAATGGTAATATTTTGGTAGATGGTTAACTTCGCTTGAAAGGAGTTATAAGTCAAGGAGATTAATCTATTATTTCTGATTTTATCATGATTCTCTCATTTTGCTGACCATTATTCTCGTTAATTCTTCGAACGATTTTTCTACATTTTCGCCAGTTTTGCTGGAACATTCAATATATTTATTTAAACCCATTGAGTTTGCAAGTTGTTTTCCTTCGTTAAAAGAGATTTCTCTAGATTCATTTAAATCTATTTTGCCTCCGAGTAATAAGATGGGGAATCGCTCTTTTTTACCATTCATGACTGATAACCAATCAATAGTATGAGAAAAAGAAGAATAATCCGTGATATCACACATTAAAATTCCACCCATGGCTCCTTGGATATATTGGGGAAAAATAAATCGAAATCGTTCTTCACCTCCAAAATCCCATATCATTAACTTAACTCGTATGTCATCGATCTCGACAATTTTAGTTTCAAATTCCACTCCTATAGTCATGTGAGAATCCGGTATAAATAAATCGGTAACAAAACGTTTAGTTAAAGTTGTCTTACCGGAACCTGCGACACCAAAAATGACTATTTTAAAAATCGCGTCATACATTTTAATCTAATTTACTATTTTTTCTGGTTCTTACCCTAATATATTTGAAACTATAACCTTTCTGCCACACAACTAATGCTCATGTAAGAATTTATTTCTAAAACCTTCTTTTTGAATAGCCCATAGAGCAAAAATAATATAAAACTTTTGATATTTAAACTTTTCCTTAAAATTTTACCGATATCTAATTTGTGTGAAATAAATTGCTGAAAAAAGGAATTTCAACTAATTTTTTTTAGGCAATCTCCTTTTTATCCCATGAATTAAAGGAAAACGAGATATTATAAATATTTTGAAGAAAAGAATTAATCGTGATAGTTTTAGCTTGTTATAATAAGTCTATACCTTTCAATATCATTCAATCGTGGTTTTAACTTCAATTAAACTTCAGTTCTTAAATCTATAAATTAAGTCATTCCTATTTTTCTAGAACTGTTAAATAGAAATATAGAAAGCGAGAATTAAAAGGGGATAAAAGATGGAAGCTAAAAAATTGGAGTTTGACTCAATTTATTTCGATCTCTATGAATTAAATTCAGGAATATTTGCTGCAATTTCGGCGGAAAAGATGCTCACTTCAAATGCCGGATTTTTTGATCTTGGCAATTATCTAGTTATCTTCGACACCCTCATGGACCCTTATTCCACCGTTGATCTCATTAAAGCGTCAAAAAAATTTACAAATAAGGAACCTTCTTTTCTAATAAATAGTCACCATCACTTGGATCATTTATTTGGAAATCGTCTATTTCCAATGAGTATACCAATTATTAGCAGTTTTGAAGCATTAATAGAAGCACAAAATTCTTTAGAAACACGATTTAAAGATTTTAAGGAAAGAGCCCCTGCAGAAATTACAAGGACAGAAGAAGCACTAATAAATGAAAAAAATCCAAATAAAATACTAGAGTTGAAGAATGATATTAATACGTGGAACGAAATCAAAAAACCTAATTTCAATTTAAGGCTACCAGATTTTATTGTTAACGATTCTTTTACTCTTAAAGGTACTAAAAATCAAGTTCAAATAATTTACATAGGAGCTGCTCACACGAAAGGAGATATAATAGCTCTCTTCGAAAAGGAAAAAATTTGTTTTATGGGAGACTTATTATTCGAGAAAACTGACCCAAGTTGGGTTACTACAGCAGGGATAGCAGTCCCCGCAAATCCTGAACAACTTCGCGCTAAATTAATAGAATACGCTGAAAAAGATATTGAAATTTATGTTCCTGGTCACGGAAATTTTTGCACAAAAAAGGAACTTCGAGAAAATGCGGAATTCTACGATGAGTATTATATAAAAAAAAATTAATCAACACCACATCAAAATAGCGTCAATTTTTAAAAAAGCCATAAAAAAATAAATACAAAATTATAAATTTATTATTTTTTATTGTTATTTTAATTTGAATAATAATTCATAATAATTGATAATTTAGGAATGATTAAGAGTGGAAGAATGTTTAAATATGAGTAGTTGTAATTTTTTCCAAATGTATGAAAGTGATGAAAGCAAACACTTAGCATTGAAAGGATTAATTTCTAAGTTTTGTAGAGGAGAAAAGCAAGATAAATGTAAAAGAAAAGAAATAAGCAAAGCATTAGGTGGTCCCAAAAATGTTCCTCAAAACATGCTACCAAATGGTTTTCCTATACGTGGAACAGATAAGTCTAATTGGAGTGAAAAAGTAACACAACTATTAAAATGAGTAAATTTTAACTTTAAATACTTTTTTTAATCCTTTTAATTTTTTCTATTGATTTACTTGATTCTTAGAGCTAGATAGAGACCTGAATCAATTCGAAACAGAAACTATATTTCTTAGAAGATTGAATAGACAATTCCAAACTCTAAATATCCCTTGCGTTTTATTTAGAAAAAATATCACAATATTTTGCGATAAATCAAAAATGTTGAGAACATGCTTATGTAGAGGGTTTATGAGATTTCGGTATCAGAATTATAAAATTATCTTTTTCCACCCAAATGTGACCTCCAATAATATTTAAAATTTGTTCGATGAGATTTAAACCTAAAAGCATTCCTTTATGATCTTTTTCCATTTTGGAAATGTTCTGATCTTTATTATCATTATTTCCTATATCTATAAATTCCATTTTTAAATAATCAGTGTGATTCTTAACTATTTCAGTATTCTTGATATTGATTTCAATAGTATCAGTTCTGCTATATTTTATCATATTTGTTAAAATATTTTCGAAAACATCTAATAATATTTTATTCGCATGAACAAAATATTGATTATACGGGGCATCGATTTGAATTATCATTTCTCTTTCTTGATAATCTTTATTTATTTCGTTTATAGCTGACTTTAAAATGTCAAAAACTTCAATATCTTCCATCAAAATTTTAGTATCTTCAATTTGAGAAAGTATTTGAATATTTTTTATCATCCTTATTCCTCCTAATCCATGTTCTTTAATAGTCTTTAAGATTTTTACCTTTTTCTTTGATTGATTCGACTCAGTAGAAATAGAGATTATAATATTTTTAAGAATATTCTTCATATCTTGAACAAATAATTCCTTATAAAAATTAGCACGGTCATATGCTTTGTGAAAGGTTTCCTTACTTTCTCGAAGATCAATCTCTGCTTGTTTGCGTTCTAAAGCATTTCCTAGGGTTTCTAAAAAGAGACTCAATAAAGCATAATCTTCATCTTTCCAGTTCCCAGGTTTGATAACATTATAATATCCAACAAATCCAGATAATATACCTTTAATTTGAAGTGGTGATAATAACAGTGATTTTACGTTCTGTTTTTCAAAAAAATTCCTTGTAGAAGCATTATTATAAATCTTAGAGACATCTGATATGAAAACAAAATCTAATTCATTTAATTTATTTAATAACCAAGGAAGTCCATCTAAAGATAAATTTTGAAGATTTTTAATATGAGATTCGACTCCTTCAGCACACCATTCGTGAGTATTTTTCATAATATTTTTCGCTTTATTAAAAATAAAGAGATTTATCCGGCTAGTTTTATTGAATTTTCCCATATCATGAAAAGATTCTTGAATAGCCTTGTTTATATCTTGAATAATTACGAATCTTGATGAGATATTTGAAAAAATTCTTTCAAATTTTAATCTATTTTCAATAGTATGTTCTGCTTCTTTTTTGCCGATTATATCTTTTAATCTATTTCCAATATCAATCAACAAATCAGCTTCTTCTTTAAGAAAAGGCTTTTCATCAAGATAATTAACTTCCAGATTTAGAATTTTATTATTAACCTTTAAATTAACTCCTAGAGCATATATTGAATCTTTAAAATTGGTTGTTTTATATTCGCTATCGTCATATGTTATTTTTGCACATGTAACATCTGGGAATTGCCAAGCAGGGGGAATTAACTCAAGAGTTCCTTTAATAATTTCCATTATCGAAATTTTTGATTTTTCGACAAGTTTGGATATACCATATAAACATTTCAGTTCCTTAACCCTTAATTTAAGTTGACTCTCAGATTCTTTTAACTGTTTTTCTGCTAATTTTCGTTCAGTTATATCTCGCAATATGCATTGAATTAAGTTCTGATTTCCAAGTTTAATTTCGTTTATATTAGCTTCTACAGGTATTGAGAAAATCTCAATTTCTATTGGTGGATTATTTTCTATTTTAATTTGACTTAGAAATGTTTGGAAAAATTTTTCTTTTACCTTTCCAATTTTAATTTGAGATATATGTAAACCTATTATCTCTTCTGGTGATTTCTGAAGCATTTTTTCTGCCTGTTCGTTCGCATCAACGATAATTCCAGACTTTCTATCAATAATAATAATCACATCTCTAGCAGCTTTGAATAATGCTTGATATCGAAGTTCTGCGATCCTTAGATCTTTAACGGGGAGTGTTTTTAACTTTTTCAATATCGAATTATGAATTATCTTTAATTCTCTATGTATTAAAGACATGTTTGCATAATTCTCTTTAAGTAGAGCTAGTTTCTCAAAAACATAACTGTTAGATTGATTAATGATTGCCGTTGGTATTTTTTCATCGTAAAAAACGACAAGTGAAAACGGTAATGCACCACCTCGTACTTCGTCGGTTAAGATATAATCGAAATATATGCCTGCTTTAAGTTTCAAATTAGTGAGAGGTATTACTATTGAAATCCTTTTAAATTTTTCACCCCCAAAAATAAATTGAGATAGTGAAAAACAACGCATAGAAATTACATCAGGATCATCAAAAAAATTGATTGGATGTATCGAAACGATTTTCACACCTAATTTTTCATCCCAACGCGAAAATATTATTCCAACATCACTTTTTTGAGTCGGAATTATTCGTTCTGATAGTTTTGACGCTAACCAATTAAATGCTGGTTCTACATCTTCAGTAGTAATACAAGAAGTACTAAAACATTTTAGAAGCCGTTGACCTTCAAGTTCGTCTATACCCATTTCTTTCTTGAGAGCGTCTACATCTGGTCTTGCAAGATCCACCTTGTTAAATAAAATTAATAATGGCACACTTTTCAATTGTGGTTTGGTTGCTATATTGTGAAGTATGCTTCTGGCCTCGGCGTACTTCTTTACATCAGAAACATCAAGCACAAACACTAATCCATCCTGGTTTTTCAAATAAGGCTTCCATAAATCTCTAAATTTGATCTGTCCGGGTGTGTCATATGTAAATAAAGAAATGTTGTTTACCAAAATTCTTGAGATATCGATATTTATCGTTGGTATTGTTCCTTTGGAGGCCATATTTCGCTGACAGTTAATTAATGTCGTTTTTCCCGCGTGATAAAGTCCAAATACCAAAATTTTAGCATCCTTTCTCTCGTAAATAACATTTTCTTCGGGAATAGATTTATAAAAAGTAAATAACAGATCTTGGATTTCTAATAATTTACTCTCATCACCCTCGTTTTCATCAGAATTGATATAAAAGGCTTTATATGCATCAGGAATTTCTTTTATTGCTTGTCCAAATCCCTCTAAAAGTTTTTTTGATAAATTAAAATTAACTGTACTATTAATATCGATAATAATTGAAATGAGGAGCATTTCATTTTTCCCCCTCGCATATTCACTTGGGAGATCAAAAATGTAGTTAGCACTTTTAAAGTTCCCAAACATGTGGACAAAAAAACCTTCATCGTAAAGATCCATTAGGGCTGGAATTTGCTCTAACTCAACATCTTCACTAGACTCTGGGGCTTTTAATACGACAGTGGGTCCATATAATGGATTAAAGTGACTTAATATGAGTAACTTCATTTTATTTAAAAATAAAATAATTGAAATGATTTTAGTTATGAATCAAGAAAACCAGATTCACCAATTTCTTTTGTGGGACTTAATAATTTTTTTTTCCTAAGTAATTTGATTAAACTCGATACTCAAGAAGTAAAAGAAGAAATATTTAAGTCTTTAAGAAAGTAAAAGCATTTAAAAGAGGATAAAATTTATCCTTAAAATTATTTCAAAAGAAAGAGAAAGAAAAAATACAATGCAACAAAAGGAAAAAAATTATCTAATATTATTTTACAATAATATTATATTATTAAAGGTGATCAAATTAAATTCATTTGAAAGAGTAGAGGCGGCATTAAATTTTGCAAGTCCTGATAAAGTTCCTACATGGCGTTTTAACAATACGAGTGATCTCTTCAATCTAATCATGGTTCCACCTAAAAACTGGCGCCCGGGATGGATTGAAGAAGAAAAAGGATTATTTCCTCATTCGGGAGATGACATGATAATAAATTCGGGAATTTGGAAATGGGATATGCCAGATTGGGCAACAAGCAATCCAAAATACAAGAAAAATAAATGGCTCAAAGTACCCCGAGAAGAAATCGATCCTTGGGGGACGATTTGGAATCGTACAGGAAAAAATACTTCAATGGGGCATCCCGGACGCCCTACGCTCACCAATTGGTCAATGCTTGATGACTATTTAGAAAAATATACTCCAGATCCTTTTGACAAGGAGCGTTATACCCCATTTCTTAAGATGAGCGA
>DAOUVJ010000118.1 GCA_030667705.1 Promethearchaeota archaeon
ATTAACGGTCAAAAATATGAAAATGTGTTTAAGGAAAGTAGTCATATCATTCATACTTTATCTGAAAAACCTAGTTTTAAAGAAGGAGATACAGTTAAGATTGAAGTAGATAAAGAATGGAGGACGCAACTATCACAACACCATACAGCAACACATGTAGTTAATGCTGCTGCCCGTCATATATTAGGAGATCATGTTAATCAAGCAGGCGCGAAAAAAACCCTTAAAAGTTCTCATTTAGATATAACTCACTATGCTAAAGTTCCCCAAGACAAGTTAAAGGAAATAGAGAAAGAAGCAAATGAAATAGTGAACCAAGCAATCGATCTTAAACTTTCTTTTATGCCTCGTTCAGATGCGGAACAAAAATATGGAATGATGATCTATCAAGGGGGAGCGGTACCCGGTAAAAACATAAGGATCGTGGAGATTCCAGGAGTAGATGTTGAAGCTTGTGGAGGTACTCATTTGAATAATACATCTGAAACAGGAAGAATTAAAATTCTTAAATCTCAAAATATTCAAGACGGAGTAGTGAGATTAACTTTCACAGCGGGTAAAGCAACAAATGAACTTGAAGAACAACAAGAAAAAATACTGTATAAATTAGAAGAATTACTTGGGGTGCAATCAAATCAATTATTCTCGAGAATTCAAGAGTTATTGGATAAATGGAAAAAAGTACATAAATCTCTGAAAAATGGCGAATATGATAAAGAAGATACTATTCTAAATTCTCAAGAAAAGCATGATGGGGATCTCTTAACGCGGATTTCTGAGGTTTTAAACACTAAAAATGAATTACTTTTCCGAAAAGTAGAGAAATTATATAATGAATGGAAAGACGCCGTAGATAAGTTAAAAGAAATAACTTCACTCTTAAATGAATCATCAATTAGTAATCTATTAAAAAATGCTATTCAAATAAAGAATTATAGGGTAATTTTTCATTCAGTTGAAAATTTATCTCAAAAAGACTTAAAAAATCTTAGTACTAAAGTTGTAAATAAAGCAGACGATTTGATCACTCTTTTGATCGACAAAACGGATAAAGGGATTATAGTAATGGGCATGTTAGGAAAAGTAGCTAATGAAGATCAGGTTTTTAATATGGGTAAACTCATCAAATCGTGCACCGAACAATTCAATGGTAAAGGTGGTGGTGGTTTTGATTACGGACAAGGATTTATTCAAGATAGCACATTAGAAGTTAGCACGATTGATAATTATTTAAGAAAAAAATTATTAGATTTATAGTTTTCAAAACTACAAATATTTTAAATTCAGAATTAATATTATTTATTTAGATATTCCTCTTGTGAAGATTTGGTCCTTTCAAACATTAAGATATCTTAAAAATTTAAATAATTGAATTATTAGGTGTGAGTAATGGTAGAGATCATTCAAATTAGCGACCTACATTATGGCTCGGAATTCGTCCCCGAATATATGGAAAATATTATAGATTATATTGGAGATATAAAACCAGATGTGGTAGTTTGTACTGGAGATATTATTCATAAAGGAAGAATTTCTCAATTTAAAGGAGTATTACCTTATATAAATAGAATTCGAGATATTACAAAATTCCTAGCAGTACCCGGAAATCACGATGTAAAAAATAGCGGAATAATCTTTTTTGAAAAACTTATTGGTCCTAGAAGATCAAGATTAATCATGGAAGATCAGGACACGATAATCGTTGGAATCTGCACTGCTCGAGACGATATCGCACACGGAGAATGCGGAGATGAGCAATTAGACTACGCAGGTCGATGCTTTGATAAAAATTTAGAGAATAGGATAATTGCTTTGCATCATCACTTAATTCCGGTTCCATTATCTGGTCAAAAATTCACAACTGTGAGAGACGCAGGTGAACTGCTCGAATTTACTCAATTATTTGAAATAGATTTAGTTCTAATGGGTCATAGGCATGTTCCGCACGCTTATGTAATTGGTCCAACGACTTTTCTTTATTGTGGTACTTCCACTTCCAATAAAGTCCGAGCTGATGATAGTCCTAGTTTTAACCATATTATATTGAATGAAGGCGATATAGAAGTTAATATCGTAAATTCTACAAATCTCGAAAGCACTCTACTTCTGGAACGAAAATTAAGTCGAACTAAATTTGTCAGACCGCGTCGAACGCGTATCGAACACTTATTAAGTTCTTCCGTGTGGGATGATTAATCATGCCAAAACCTATAACTCCATTACTAGCAGTTGACGCTGTTATATTGTTTCAGCAGAATTCAATTGTTTTAATTCATAGAAAAAATCCCCCTTTTAAGGGTGAACTTGCCTTACCAGGGGGTTTTGTAGATATAGGTGAAACAGTAGAACAAGCATGTATAAGAGAAGCTTATGAAGAAACAAACATAAACGTGAAAATTCTTAATTTAATTGGTGTTTTTTCAGATCCTAAAAGAGATCCGAGAGGACATAATATTTCTGTTGCATTTTTATGCGTTCCTGCATCAGAAAATGAGGTTCCAAGAGCAAAGGATGATGCTGAATCTCTCGAAATAGTGAAACTTGCTAATCTAATAGATTTAAAATTAACTTTTGATCACATGGATATAATTAAAGCTTCTGGTATATTATAAAATTCCAGTTATTAATTTATTCGATCTCAAATATTTCTTTATAACATGCACAACAAGGAATGCCAAATTTAACATTTTTATATTGAGGAACTTCATAATTGGTGATTTCTTCTAAGAGATTTAATAATTGGTCTTTAATTTTAATGGAATCTACATTTTTACTAAAAAAAATAGTTTTTAGAGCGTTATAATGTAATTTTGATTTGCATAGAGGGCAAATTGAGAATACATCAAGAAAATTTTTAAATTCCTCATCTTCTAATTCTCTAGGGATAATCGAAAAATTGGAGAGATCATAATTGGGATCGAGTTTCTGCACAATGTATCTAAAAATTTCTTTCTTTGTATCACTTTCTTCATAAATTGAACTGAAAAATATAGTGTCTAAGTTCTTTTCTTGGATTAAATCTAAAATTTCTTGATCTTGTACTTCACGATTCTCTAAATCTTTTTTAGTACCAATCAATATTATTGGAATATTACCAGATCCCTCTCTTAGTAAATTTATCCAATAATTTAATGCAATGAAAGAATTTCTATCTGATAAATCAAAACAGAGTAAACCTGCATATGCGCCTCGGCAAAAATCTTTAAACATGAAATGAAAGCGTGGGCGATCCTTTAAATCCCATAATAAAAATTTGTAGATATCATTCTCATTTGCATAGCATTCTACTAATCTAAATGCGATGCCGATATTATCATTGTTTCCATAAATGAAATTATTATTGATTCCATTAATGAATGAGCTTTTACCAGAACCAGAACTGCCGAGTAGCATTAATTTTAATTTGTACGATTTGATCATTTCAATTAATCCCACATTTAAATTATGTGCATTTGGCACCATTGGTATTAAGACAATTCACTCTAAAAAAGTTTATGGTGATTTAATTTCAAACAAATTACCAAAATCATCTTTAATAAATAAGAAATAATTATCACTACCTTCCCGAGGTACTTTAATCACTTGATAACCCCTTTTTCTTGCGTCATCAACTAATTTGTCTCGATCTTCCACAATTATGCAAGTATGGGTGAACTTATCAGATGATTTATCATTTCCATTGATGATAAAAACCTCTATACTCACGGATTCATTAGAATATCTAATAATTTGCTGATCTTTATTCACACCAAAAAATTGGTTCATTAATTCTTTAGAAACGGTAAATGATTTGATTTTTTGGAATTTGAGTAAATTCATATAAAAATTATCACTATTCACTTCTGAATTGGATGCTACAGCAATATGTTCAATTTTCAAATTATTCATCACAATTTGGCTTAATCAATATAATATAAGATAAAACACCTTAAAAGGATTTGAGCTAAATTTAGCTAGAATTTTCGATTTTCCATCGTTAAAGATACTAAAAATGAATGAAAATTTAATAAATTTTGAAAGTTAAATTATATTATTCTATCATATAATTTTGATTTTAGGTTAGGTTAAGGTAAAACGACGGATGACGGATGTAAAAGAAGATCAATTTTTAGAAAAACTATATGATGTTATATACAAACTTTCTATCATCTCAAAAACTCAATCCTATCGTTTTAAAAAAGAATGGGACCTTATTTTTACTCAATTCAATCCAAATCCGCACCTTATTCGTGCAATTGATATTCAAAAAGATAAGTTTCTGGAAGATAATAAATATAGAATCCGTATTTTAAACACCACTAAATTAGCATTTGAGGATTGCTTCCATTCCATTAAAACTTTAATAGAAACACTCTATAATCATTTTTTCAACGACTCTGATTTATTAAAAGAGAGTTTTTCAGAACAAGATCAATTGATACTTAAATATTTTGTAGCTTTCAAATTGTTGGGAGATCTCGTGCAATATAACATGATGGATCATGAGACAGTTCCATTAAAATACAATATATTAGCTAGAAATTACTTGATGATTAAACTAAAGGGTTTAAAAGATACGGAAATAAAGGATAACATGAAGAAAATTCGAATCAACTTAAACATCACTGACATAAAGAAATATCTAAACCAAATCGAAAAAGATGGATTTATTAAGAAACAAAAGAAGGGAAAATCTAATTTCTATAAAATCCTGAAAGAATTAAATTTAAGCAAGGAAGGACAAGAAAAGTACAACGTGCTTCTTCGTCCTTTGATAGATTGGCCGACTGGAATTTGGAGGAGCTTTTTTAACGTTCGAGAATTAAACGTGACTGTTAGAAATCATGATGGTGAAAAAATCGAATTTTTAAATAAAATTTTAGAAACCGCAGCAACACAGGGATATGTTGCATCTCATTACGTGTTCAAGAATCTAATAAAATTTTACAAGGAAATTAATGAATAATAATTTTAAATAATTTCATCATTTAAAATCTTTAGTCTTCCTAATAGGGATATCATATTCGTTCAAAATACTAATTATATGTTGTTTTTCTTCTGAATTAGTTCCTTTCCAATCTATAACAAAGTAATCAATCTTTTCAACTGTGTTTCCAATCATTTGATCAATCATGGAATTATCTAAATCTTTTATGAAATATTTTGGACATATAAATGAAAAAGCTATCTTTTTTTCTCGCTCTAACTTGCTGAAATTTGGAGCATAATGAGTTCCTCCAAAACCTAACCCAATTTCATGATCTTTATTCTCATTATATTGAAGAAATCTCAATATCGCATCAATTATGCTATTAGCAACGACCTCGGCGGCAATTAAATTTGTCCATTCCTCTTCGTTACTCCCTAATTCTATAAAAATTAATGGTTTTTGTAAGACGCTTGGACCATGATGGGTTACTTCAACATCAATCGCAAACTCCTCTAAATTTACTTTTTGGGAATTAAAAATTAATGATAGAAATCCAGATTTACGAAGTAAAGCACTAGCAATCGATAAATCTCGAGGATTCCCCCCATATTCTGCTTCATTCCCCCAATTTCCAGTAGTATGAACTAGTAATGCAGGTCGCGATGTTTTGGATCGATGTCGACTTGCGATAATTACATGTTCGAAAGTAATTTCTGTTTCATCCAACTTGAGATCGTTTAAATGGATTAACGAAGTATCAGTTAAGCCCAAGTATATTCTATTGCCCTCTATTTGAGAATTTCTTTCTTCTTGTTCATCGAATCCTGAAAATTCATAAATAATATTATCATGCCACATGGAGTCAATCTGGTGGAATTTGTACTGAGAGGAAGTTAATAATCTTTCACGAATATTCATTGATGCTATATCTTCTGTACTACTAATAATTAGAAAATCAGGCATTATCTCAACATTAGAATACGTTAATAGGTTACTAAAGAAAATTTGCTTGAGTTTTATAATTTTATGGTTCAAATTTTTATTTTTATAAACTTTTTAATATTCGGCAGATTTATTGGATATTAATGACTGATTTCTTGATTACAGTTATAATTTCTTTAATATTAGCAGCATTATTCTTCATAACGGAATTTTTTGATAAAAAACATATACGCCTTCATATCTCTTTTATCGGGGGGATATCCTTAGCTTATTTTTTTTTGGTTGTTCTTCCCGAGATTTCAGAGAATTTTCCTGAAAATCCCTTTAATTTAGTAATTTTCGAGTATCTTTTTGTAGTGTTAGGATTTGTCTTTGTTCATGTGAGCGAAAAATTGATATTACAGAAAGTGGAAATTAAATCTCAAAAAAGGATGAGGAAATTAATGGAAAAAGAAAAAATATTAGAGGACGTGGAAAGAAATATGGAACACGTGTTAACTAATCAAATTAATAATGAGGAATTAGATGAATTCGCTTTAAAAGATATTGCACAAATCCTTAGAGAGTTAAATGAAAAAGAAGATGAGTTTAAAAAGGAAATTAATAGGTATAAATTGAAAATTCAAGTTCATATTAGCGAAGATTTAAGGAAGCTAAGATTTTATCTACAAATTACTTATCATTTTATAGTTGGAATAATTATTGTTGGACTTTTAAATGATGATCTAATCCCCAATCCAATCATACCGGGCATCTTATTCTTTTTTTTTGCCTGGTTTAGTACATTAATTTCTAAACAATCAGAAACTCACATTATATTTAGCGATTTAGATATTTGTGAAATTAAAGAAACCACACCAAAGTTAGTAAAAAGGTGCCTTATCTCTTGCGCAGTTCCAATAGGAGTATTGATTGGTTTACTACTTGAAGCTATCTATCCCATAGATTTGGAAATATTATACGTTTTATATTCATTCATCTCAGGAGTGATAATGTATACAATTTTTCGAGAAGTAATTCCCGAGAAAGAGAAAGGGAATCCAATCTACTTTCTCACTGGATTTCTGGGCTATACATTAATTATTATAATATTGAATATCTATTCGAGCGTTATTTAGGTTTAAATAATTAAAAAGAAGGTTTAACAAGAACAATTTTAAAGAATTATTTATAATTTAGAAATTATTTAGTCATATTAAGAATTATTTTTAGTAAAAAACCTTATATTTTCTCTATTCTCTAAAGAGAGAATTTAAATTTCCATTTCTATTCTAGGTTTACGATAATGATAAAAAAAACTTTCAAAGAGATTTTAAATATTGATGATGACGATTATAAAATAATCGAGATGATAGAAAAAAATCCGTCAATTACACATTCCAAAATCGCTGTTGAGATTGAAAAATCTCAACCCGCTGTCGGAGCGCGAATAATAAAGCTTGAACGCAAGCATCTCTTAACGAAACAAGTTGGATTTAACATAAAGGAAGTGGATATTAAAACTGCTATTGTTTTCATCTCCACAAAAGATGTAGAGGGCGTAGTTTCCAAGATCTCAAAATGTCCTTTTATCAATCATGCTTTTAAGATATCAGGAGAATTCAATTTATTATGTTTTATTTCAGCAACCGATCTCCAAACAATCGAAAAATTAGTAGATGTATGCTTTAGAAAGGATCCTAATGTCATTAACGTCAAAACCAATATTCTAATAGAATCCGTTCATGATTTTGTGGTGCCTATTGATTTCCAAATCGAAAAATTCGATTTTAACGCTACAAATTGCGGTCCTGATTGTACCCAAAATGTGAACCTCCCAAAATATCAGTTTGCTAAAGTTGAGGAAGAGGAAGAGTAAATTTTTACAACAAGCCTTTGGACTTAGCAATCTTTAATTTGCAATTCTCTCCACAACCCTCCTCTAATGTAGGAACGTGTTTTTCTGAATCAAAGTCGATTGGTAAGATTAAATCTTTTGCGATTTCTGTAACAACTTCCATTGAACATGAATGAACATCTGGATTATTGCGAAAATGATAATTGACGATATTATCTAACTTATCAAGCTTCGAACTCGCTAGCATGATACAAATATTATGTTCACCGCTTAATCTGAACGCATTTAGTATGAAAGGGCAATATTTAGCCATTTCTATGATTTCTTCTGGTTTTCTCGTATTCAATTCAACAGTAGCAAGAAAAAGATCTACTTTCTTAAAGTTAATTCCTGGTTGGAATTGTAATATGCCTTCCTTTTCCAGCTTTTTAATACGCATGCCAACTGTCGGTTGACTCCTATTGATGTTTTCGGCAATTTTGGTATGAGTGAGATTAGGGTTTTCTTGAACTAGTGTAATAATTTGTCGATCTATATTATCTAGCTTTAATTTTTCTGAGATCATAAAATTATCTCTATATATTAACTATAAGTTAATTATTCCTTAGAAATGAATAATTGCTCATCATTTATAAATAATCAAAAATAGAGGAAAAAATAATAATATTTTCAAACATGGTACATTAATCGATAGTTATAGCTTCCAATTTACATGCGGTAGTGCACATGTGGCACTTTACACACATATCTTCACGATCTTCCACAACCACGCATTTTGGCTCAGTGTCTTTATCGATTACTTCATATATCCCCCGAAAGCAAGTATTTTCGCAATCAAATGACTCGCACACCCTGCACTTGCTAGTGTCTATGTGATGGAACTTATAACTTTCGATCGGGTTTGATTTTTCAGCGTCCATCATCAAGTAATTCCTAATATTCAATTTTTACATTTTTTAAATAATCAAACGCAGAATATGCTGCGATAACACCCTCTGCAACCCCAGTAATTGCTTGCTTAAAAGGAGCATATATAACATCTCCCGCAGCAAAAATTCCTGGCATGTTGGTTTCCGACTTTCTATTAATGATGATTTCCCCTTTTTCATTTGTTTTAATACCTATTCTTTGGGCAATCTCTGAATTAGGGATTGATCCGATCTCAATAAAGACGCCGTCAACCTCTAACTCTTTTCCATTATCAAAAATCACGTGGTTAACTGTTGTTTTACCAACTATTTCAATCACGTTTGTGTTATTGATTATTTCTATTTTCTTATTTTCGTAAACCCTCTTCTTATTTATGGGTTCCGCTCTTATTTCTTCTTTACGATAAATAATGTAGACCTTTTTCACATTTTGAGCCAAAAATAAAGCCTCTTTAGCAGCAGAATCACTTCCTCCAATAACACATACAACTTTATCTTTATAAAAGGGACCATCACATGTAGCACAATAAGAAACTCCTTTACCTGCGAATTCGGCTTCTCCTGGAATTCCTAACTTGCGCCTTTCTGACCCCGTTGCGATACAAATCGACTTTGCCTTGAATTTTTGAAAAAATGAATGTAAAATAAAATAGTCTCCAACATTTTCAATGCTTCTAATCTCATCAGAAATGTAAGGAATGCTCAATGAGTTCATGTGGTTTTTGAACATTTCCATTAACCCTTGACCGCTTATTGAAGTGATTCCTGGATAATTCTCGACAATATCCGTGGTAGCGATTAATCCTCCAAAAACTTTACCAACTATTAATACATCCATCGCGAAGCGAGCTGCATAAATTGCACATGCAATGGCAGTAGGTCCACCACCCAATACTATTAGATCATATGTTTTCTCTAAATCTAAACTATCCATATCAATATTAAACAATTTAATCTCCTCCTATCAGTTCTTGTAGGACTTCCTCAGGTCCTATCATTCCTATAAATGTTTTTTTATCATTTATTACAGTATAAGGGACGCTTGAAACGTCATAGGATTCACCAATGTCCGGATGTGCCATGATATCAATGATAACTGATTGTATTTTGCCATTAGACGCGATTGCGAATTTATTAACGAACGTTATTATCTCTGGGCAATAAGCACATGAATTGGTAATCATTACTTTGATTATTGACGTTTTTATCTTTTCAATATTTTCTTTTATGACCACTTCATAATAATTTTTGTCTCCTGAAAAAATGGTTAAAGTTTCAATGAAGGGTCGGATTTCAGCACCAAATGGTTTTGCTAAGTAGCGAATTATTTCTTTTCCTTCATCATTGATGAATAAAATGGCAGGAAAGTGGTTGA
>DAOUVJ010000201.1 GCA_030667705.1 Promethearchaeota archaeon
GATAAAGCGGGACATTTCCAAGGTTACTACTTGGTGTTTAATGTATTGATCGGAATGTCTATTGGACCATTTATCGGTAATATGATAGCTGAATTATGGGGGACCCCAATTATAATTGATGGCGTACCGGGTTTGGTTCCACCACCTCAAATATTCTTTGTTGCAGCAATTATAATTCTATTTTCAATACTTCCATTAATTAAAGCAAAAGAATTACAACAAATAAGAGAATAATTATTACTTATCTTTTTTTTCTTTTTTGATAGGATATATTTCCTTTTTCCGCCCTTTTTTCTGTACGTTAATAAGATTAGCATCTATTAATTTATCAACATGATAGCTTACCGTGTTTCTTGCGAGATTCATCCTTTTAGCAATAAAAGTTGAATTAATACCGGGGTTTTCTTTTATTATATCCAATATTTTTTTCGTTGAACTTGAATCAATTATTCCTTCTTTTTGACTTTGAGATGATTCAATAATTTTATTACTAGTGTAATATAGTGTATATTGACCTTGATTCTCTTTTTGAATGATATGATTCTTTAATAAAATATCTAAATGCCATTGAAGCTGTCCTTTTTGAAGATTACATTTTCGCAATAATTCATTATGATGAATACCGGGACTTTTAAGTACTTGCGATATAATATTGATTCGATTCTCATTTTGAAAAATATCTTCAATTGTGAGATAAGATCTACTTGTTGACAATATTTGTTTATGTAAAAACTTGGTTTTATATTCTAAAAGAGTGACACTTCCAACTATTAAAATTAAAGAAATTAACACGAATAAAATCGTGATAATCATAGATTCTAAACCAGGTTCAAAAAAGTAACTATTAAACAAATCTGTTATACGACTAGATAAGAAAATTAGGAGGAATAATGTGAGTAGGATAAGACTAATTTTAAAATAAAAAAAAAAAGTCTGCTTTTTTTTCGTTATTTTCTGTTTAATTTCATTCAAGGGATTAGTCTCCTTTTTCGGAACGCTTTAATTTCAAAAAGGGAATTATGAAGGGAACTTTATTGCTGTATTCTATGAATTCATCCCTATATTTAGCTTTTAATGCTAGATCCTCAATCTTTCCTAAAACAATATAGGCTAGTACTTCTCCAAGCCATATATAGAAAATAAATAAAGAGGGATCCAAATCAGAAAGATCAAATCCAATAACTGGAGATGTTTGAAAACAGATCAATGTTAAACCAAGTGTCATGAGAATAAATGCTAGATATTGAGGATGTCTTACAATCTTATAAGGTCCGGTTTTCATCAATTGTTTTCTATGCCTTAAATGAAAAATTAAACAATAAAGATATAAAACCAATCCTAAACATGCTATACTAGTCCCTTCATATCCAAAGAAGAATTGAAGATCGTATTGGAACATATCTGGATATTGAAAAAAGATGAATAAATATGATATTAATGGAATGCTCATGATTCCATACCAAATTGATGCACATGGAACATACTGTAATATTGGGATGAGAATCGAGGTAATGTTGAAAAAAACCGATTGTACTGCTTCTTTAATTTTAATTTTGCTGACATGCATTATCTAATTCACGTTTTGTTTAAAAATTCTTAAAATAAAAGTAGTAAAGACACTTTTAAAGAATTGAGGTACACTTTTCGAAGTATCAGTAAAAATGCTATTCTTTGATTATTTAAGAGACGGATAATGATTTGGGAAATCGATTTACCATCGCAATCTCCTTTTGGATTATTTGATCCAATAATTCTTCCCTTTCTTTACCAGCAAGTACTTCTAGTTTTCTAATTCTTAAAGGATCTACTTTTTCTCTCAAAAGTGCAATTTCTTCAGCGGTGGGAGGTGTGGTTTCATTTAATACTTCAGGAACAATTAAATCAAAACCAGTCGAATCTTTTACAGTTTCAATATCAACTCCCGGGTGTATTGTACCTATTTTCATTTTCTTTGTTTCATCATCAAAATTTAAATATGCTAGATTTGTTATCATGCATTGTGGTCCTGTTCCCCCACATATGCTAGGATATCCTTCAGGAAAGCCAACACCAGAAATAAAGAAAAGTTTTTCAGTCGGAACAAAGGTTCTAGTATCATGGCGTGGGGTGTAAAGAAAAGAACCACGTGAATAAAACCCACTAAAGTCTGCTATCCCAGCACAACCTGGTAATCTAATTTTTGGATTTTTCCAATCTCCTATGCATATATTATTTGTATTACCATACTGATCAACTTGAGCGGGTCGAAAGAATTCGATTGTGGTCAGTTTGTCTGAAGGAAGCGATTCTAATGTGCATTCACAGCTATTTTGAAATCGGTAAGCTCTTGCTGTATTCATTTCAAGATACAAAAGGGAAACTTGTCTGGGTTCAATTACGAATGTATTTCCCATAATATAGTGATAAATTGCATCAGGAGCACATGTTAATTTAGCTAAGGTGAATGCTGCCCAAACCATTGGAGTGGCGACACCTACAATCATGACATCATCATTTTTGACTTCTCGTGCCATTAAAACGGTCATTAACTCGTCCGAAGTATAATCTTTTGCTATTTCTGTCATTTTAAATCTCTTGATAACTTAATTTAGTATTATTCTTTTTTTAACCATTCTTTTAAAGCCACTTTTACCGATCGTCGCATTTCAATCGAATAGTCAGCAGCGAGCTTTTTAAAATATGCTAGTTGGGCTAAACTTTCACCCTCTTTTAAGTGATTCATCCTCTGGTCATTTTTAAGCATTTCAGTAAAATCTTCCTTATTTAACCTTTTATAATGATTTTCAAAATGTATGTATTTCTGTGGAAATCGAGTTGTTAAAGGAATTTTCTCTTTATCTCCTATAGGATAGCCAAAACAAAGTAATGTAATCGGAAAAACCCATTTTGGAAGACCAAACATCTCACGATGAACCTCATAATTTTCCATAATGTCTCCTATATAACAAGATCCAATCCCTAAAGCTTCTGCTCCAATGACCGCATTCTGAGCAGCAATTAAAGCATCACAACTAGCTAATAACAGATCGGATTCTTGTGGTGTTTGAAATTCAAACATTTCTTTTTCACACTGATCAGCTATATTGGAAATTTTAAAATAATCCCACCATCGTTGCACGTCTGCTAGAAATAGGAGAACTAAGGGAGCTTTTGCTATAAGTGGTTGGTTATCACAAGTTTTAACAAGCTTTTCTTTCATTTCTTGGTCTTTTACTTGAATAATGGAGTAGAACATCATATTTCCAGCAGTGGGTGCTCTTATAGCACTATGGATTATGGTATTAATCTCCTCTTCAGTCAGTTTACGGGAGGAATATGCTCTTATCGTTCTTCTTTCATTAATTAAATTTATAGTTTCATTTTTTTTATCCATGCTATACACCTCTAATTCATTTATTATTTTTAAACTGGCATGCGTACTACTTCTTCACTCTTAATTTAAACCTACAATAATACATCCAAAATCATTTTCGATCCACCAGCAATGTCTAAGTATTCAGCATGAGATTTTGCATAAATATATTTCTTTTTATATTCTTCAAAATTCATGTTTAAATATGCTTGGATGTGAGAGGCATCAAATGTATATTTATCATAACAAGATGTTGGATGGGCGCCAAAAGGTAACTTAACCACAGCGGTCGTGGTTTGTTGGGGTAATTGAGCCTTACCAGGAAGATATCGGATATCTTCTGTTTCTACTATTCTTTCCGTAGTAACAATTGTCTTCTTGGCTGTTTTAGCCATATCATCATCCATCCATACGGCTCCTGAAATATTACAATTTCCGTATTCATCAGCATATGGAACGTGTAATATAGCAACATCTAAATCGATTTTTGGGACTGCCATGACTTGTACATCAGATCCAAGGGGGTCCACGATTTGTTTAATATCATTCCTTACTTTTGGAAAGTCTGTTCCAATGATACCTTTTAAGGGCATGAAGGGGACTTTTAAGTAAGACGCTCTCAATCCTAAAGCTATCGTTGCTTCCGATTCTTCTGAAACTTTGATTGATCCACTCTCGACTGCTTTTCTATAATTTGGTGCCATTCCGAATATTTCCATTCCGACAAAACAAGCTCGTATTTCAGAAATGCAATCAGCTCCAATAAGCATGTCAACTTCAATACCTCCAACAAAAGTACACAAGGTAAGGTCCTTTTTGTTTTGGCGAATAATTTCACGGCACAATCCTATGGGTTTCCTCCAAAAGGATAACCCTCCAATACCTATTAGATCTCCGTTTTGCACGTGTTCGGCAATAGCCTCTTCTAAGGTCATCAATTTGCTTATAATGGTGTATTGTCCCCTCTAAGATTTTTTTGATTAGTTAAGATACTTAGGAACAATTTTTGTTTTATAAAAAAGATTATTTATTTACCTTTTTTAATTGCCTTTTCAGCTTGATGAAAAATTCTGGAGTAGATAATTGAAAAGGAATGGGATATCTTGTACCAGCCTTATGGGTTTTTTCCATTCCTTCTATTATTTCATTTACTATCTTGAAAGGAATGGAAGCAATTAAATCAGTATCTAATGCCATGCCAAATCTACGATCACCAAGACAAGGAAAAGCAACTTGAAGCTCCCCGGTAATTATGGCATTCGAGATAGTCTCTGCACATACTCCATCACAAAATGTCGACATTGTTATTTTACCACCCTTATTCCATAAATATCCTTGAATGATTCGCATGATTTGCGCTGAATTTCCCCAAATCATGATTAGATCTGGTTCAAAAT
The DNA here is from genome assembly GCA_030667705.1 of Promethearchaeota archaeon. Lineage (GTDB taxonomy): Archaea > Asgardarchaeota > Lokiarchaeia > Sigyniarchaeales > SOKP01 > SOKP01. The sequence goes on from DAOUVJ010000201.1 coordinate 4,750, forward strand.
CAATTCTATTTAATGCTCCTGCAACGATAGCATTAAACTTCCCAGGAGGGATATTTGGCATTGAAGCAGCGGTTTTTTTAGCACCCTCTTTAGTGGAATTATATCTTCCTATAAAAAAAGCACCTTCTTCGAAGAGCTTACTTCTTTCTTCAAATCCTAATGCTATATCTGCAAGAGGACAGATATTGTCATCTTTTATGCATCCCATCGTCCAAGCATAGTATCTCGCATAACTGAAGATTTGGCAGAGAGCAACTTCTTTATCCGGTTTTTTCAAGAATTTAATATCATTTAATTCTTCGGGGTTCCGTAGTAATTTTACTGCAACTGGGAATGTAGCTAACCTAAGATATTTATTTAGTTTTTCATCTATTTCTTTGTATTTACTCATATTTATTCTACCCCTTTTACGATTTCTAATTAATTACCTGTACTAGACTCATGTAATTTAGCACATCGTAAACCAGGAGTAACTGTTGTAGCTAAACAACCATTGCAGAATATGCAATCTACTTTTTGGTTTCCAATACCCTCCATCCATCTATTAGGAAGATCTGGTTCTCGGATTAAGGGTCTAGAAAATGACACGAAGTCAGCACTATCATCAGTTAATATTTGATCTACTAGATCGAGGGAGTTAATACCTCCAATTAAAATAACGGGTATA
>DAOUVJ010000013.1 GCA_030667705.1 Promethearchaeota archaeon
GCTTACAAAAGATGTCCTCATGGTATCTATCTTCGTCCCAATTTTGAGAAATATCATAAAGCCTCAAAAGAAGTAATGGAGATTGTTAATTCCTATTCAGATATGTTTCAACAAGTAAGTATTGACGAGGCTTACATAGACGTATCAGATAAGTGTATAAATTATAAAGAAGTTAGAGATTTAGCTGAAAAATTAAAAGACGAAGTCAAAAAAAAGGTAGGTATTACAATCTCGATAGGATGTGCTCCCACTAAATCGATTGCTAAGATCGCTTCAGATCATAATAAGCCTAATGGCGTTACGGTCGTAAAACCAGAAGATATTAAAAAATTCCTAGGTTCTATGGATATTACTAAAATCCCGGGAATAGGTAAGAAATCAAAAATAAATTATTATAGAAAAGGGATTAAAACTATTGGCGATATAATTAATCTTACACTTCCTAAAATGGTTCAGTTGTTTGGAAAAAACGGCCAATGGATATGGGAAATAGCGAACGGGTTAGATACTAGAGAAGTAAAAGAATTTCAAGGCGAAAGAAAATCTATAAGCAAGGAGAGAACATTTTTTAAAAATACTAATGATTTTCAAGAAATATTAGCAAAATTAGATGAAATTAATGAAAAACTCCATGAGAAAGTCAAGAAAGATAAGATTTCCTATAAGACAATTACATTAAAAATTCGATTAGAAGGTTTTTTAACGTATACACGATCTAAAACGCTTCCATATCATACACAAAACAAGGAGAAAACAATTAGTATTATACTCGAATTGTTTAAAGAATTTTCCAGGGATAAACGTAAAATTAGATTAGTTGGAATCAAATTATCGAATTTAACTTCAAGATCTAAAATAATTCAGAAAGATTTACTTAGTTTTGTTAATGAATAATTAATTTTTATTAAAAATTTCAGATCCTTTCAATTTTTCTATAATATCATCATGAATTATAGAATTAGATGCGATTAATCCTGGTGCTGATACTACACATTTATCATTGTGAAGTTCAATTGAATTTCCCTGCAAATCAGTTACAGTTCCTCCCGCTTCTTGCACCAACAAGATTCCAGGCAGGAAATCCCAAGTAAAAGATCTACTTTTATTCATTGGTTTTATATACAAGTCGGCAGTTCCATCTGCAATCATGCAAAATTTAGCCATGCTATCTATTTGAACGAAATTTGCTATTTCAGCACGTGTTGCAAAGTCCATGACCCAAGGTTCGTCGTAGTGCAATGAATGGCACATTTTAGCTTGTTTCAGTTGAGATTGAGGACTTACATTTATTGGTTTGAATTCTGAATTGTTGATAGCGAATTTACTACCAGTATCTTTTTCAGCAATAAAAATTGCTTTACCGAATTTCTTATAGTTTGGAACTGCGATTGTGCATATTTTTGGATCAGAATTTATCATAAAACCAATGCCAATTGCGTATGATAGACCTTTCTGGTACCCTTTTGTACCATCAATTGGATCTACAGTCCACTGACGTTTAGAATATTTATCTTTTTTCATTAAGGTTTTTTCAATATTGATATTTTCTCCAATGTTTAAAGCTTCATAACAAGAATTAATAGATCTTATTGCTTTATGTTCAATAAAAGAATCATCATCTTCCTCGGCAATTATTTGATCACCAGGAAATTGTTCCATGATCTTATTAATGATATAAATTTGAGTTGCATAATCAGCGATAGTTACGGGAGAATCATCTTCTTTCTGATAAGATTGGAAACCAACTTGTCTAAACCATTCAGTTATTTTTGAGGCTGTATTTACAATCTCAATTGCCAATTTCAATTCCTCATTGTATGGTGTCATGGTTGATATCTTAATTGGAGATATATTCGTTTTTGATATCATATAAAATATCGAAAGAGCAATAAAATTTTTGCTGTTTAGAAAAAAATGTTTTATTAATTCTGCAAGGATATAAATAAAAATACTTATTTCGTGTTATTATGATTGATCTAACTTTTATCGGTATGAGCTTTGAATCGGTAATTATAATAATAGCTATTATTTTATTAGTGTTAATTCTAAGAAAATACTATGAAAAGCAAAAACATCAAATTACACTACAGCTCTTCTTAATCTTCTTATTTTACGTGATTGCGATAGTGTTCTCTTGGCTTTCAAAAATGCTCGTATTGTATTCCGGTGTTGATTATGTATATAATACAAGCTTACCTGATCCTGGAACCGGACTATCGTGGATTATCTTAAGAATTACAGATTTTCGACTTAGTTTTTTGTTCCTAACTATTGCTATATTTATTTCATACATATTAAAAGTGAATATATTTGGAAAGGAATATAACAAAACCCATAAGATGATTGTTATTATATATGCGATTGTTACAATACTTTACTCATTATTAGTATATGAAAGAGGACAGACACTGTTAGATGCGGGAGCATTTCTATTAATATTTATATTCATGTCTATGATTTATTTCCCCTTCTTATTTAGATCCTATAGTTCTTATAAGTCGACACAAGATAAAGTGTTTAAAAACGCATTTTTATCATTATCGCTGATGTCCATCTTTTTCATTTTAGTTCCTTTCAACTTTTTAATAGATAGGCTATTAATTCTCTTTGGTGGACCTGGATTTTCACTATTTTACTTTTTAGCTTGGATTTTTGTAGTTTTAGCTATAGTGTCTTCATATTATGGATATATACGTCCCAAAGCAAGTTAATAAAAAGCTAATATTTTTAAAAGCTTAAATTTAAGATTTCTATTTTTTTTATTTTATATATGGTAAAAGTTCTTCAAGATATTTGGATAATTTCTGAAGGAGGCATCGTATTATATCATCGTGTCTTTGATGGAAAATTCGATGAACAGCTATTTGGAGGACTCATGAGTGCTTTAAATTCCTTTGCAGAAGAATTAACAAATGAGGGGCTTTCTAATTTTGAATTACAAGACAAGCGATATACTTTTAAAAGGAAAAATGACATTTTGTTCGTGGCAAATTCTTCTAAGAAGATCAAAGAAAAAAGAGTAATAGAAGAATTAGAATCAATTGTTAACCATTTTTTCGATTTATATCCTAAAGAGATCTTGGCATCGTGGGATGGAGATGTATCAATTTTCCTTGATTTTGAGAAAGAAATCGAGGATAGTTTGGAAGGAACGATTCAAAAGCTCCAAAAAGCATTTTGGTAATTAATCTTCGGTACAACCTGCCATTAAATCAACTTAATTATTATTTTAAGTCATTTTATAAATGTTTTATTTGCATAGATAAAAACAATTTGATTGTATAAACAAATACTTATTTATTCTTACTTCCAAAAAAGGAACTTAGATTTGTTTTTTTAATTAATAATCTCAAGCTATAATTATTCTAATTTACTGGATTAATTAACACAAAATTAAATTCTAAAATATCATGAAAGCAATTGGATTAGTTTTTTTATATGATCGAAACGAGGGATCTCCACAAGAAGTTTCTTCTAACTTTTTTTCCCATTTCTCAAATGTTACGGAAAATCTTATATTTGCAAAATTAATGGAACTACAAGAATTAAAGGAAATTTTGGATATGAAAAGGGTATATTGGGGCGGTATAAAACAAAATTTCTTAGAAATGCAAGATGATGAGACGTCGTTAGGCAAAATTGCATGGAAAGTATTTACTGATAATTCTGGTATTGAACCTTCTGAGGAAGTTTCAAGTTTAATTTACGAAGAAAAAGACGCTCCATGGAAATTTACACTCGATGCGTGTGTTATATATGAGTAAACGTGATTTTAAATCTATTTTCTTAATTTAGGAGAGAACTAGATAGGAGCTAACATTAATATAGAATTATAGATAATAATTCTTTAGTATCGGTTGATTAAAACGATGACAGAATATAGTATGGTTTATGATTCTGGTAGTACTCTCTTGAAGTGTGCAATAGCCGATGAATCAGGGAATGTTATCGCTTTAAAATCAAGGAGAAGCGAAATTATTCAAAGCGAGGATGGTTTTCACCGAGAATGGAATTACAAGAATTATTGGGATAATTTAATTGAGCTCACGAAAGTTACAATAAATTCTGCAAAAATTAATCCAAAAGACTTAAAATATATTACTGCTACATCAATGCGTCCAAGCTGTGTATTTGCTGATGAAGATAATGATGCTGTTTATATTGGAGCGAGTTTTGAATTTCGGGGAATCGATTATGCCGAAGAAGTTGACGAAGCATTTTTAGAACTGACGGGAAAATCATTTTATGAGAGTTCTGGACGTTTTCCTTCTCTACTATTTGTGCCAGCGCGATATAAATATTTTAAAGAAGAGAAAGATGAGGAGGAAAGGTATAATAAAATTTCACAATATCTTCCTATGGATAGCTGGATTTTAGTTAAATTCGGGGGAGAATCTCATGCTAATATAACCAGTGCAGGAGAGTCTGGATTTTTTGATATAGAAACGAAAATATGGCATCCTGCTTGGGTGGACGTTCTTGATTTACCAGATTATTTTTTTCCATGGCCAGTTTTACCAGGCGAAATAATTGGTACAGTATCTGAGCAGTATCAAAAAGAATTTAACCTTAATTCTGAAGTTCAATTGGTTGCAGGAATTTCGGATACTCAAGCAGCACTGTTAGGTTGCCAATGCATAGAAATAGGTTCAATTGGAGCGGTTTTAGGGACTACATCCCCAGTTCAAGCAGTAACAAAAAATCCTTACTTTGATCCTGATGAAAAAGCATGGAGTGGATTATTTGCTTGTAAAGATTTATTCAATCATTATTATGTTGAGACTAATACAGGTATAACTGGACGGTTATTGAAATGGGCGGCAAATTTATTTTACGGAGAAGACGGATCGACATCAAAACAAAGATTCCAAAAATTAGATGAAGCTTTTGAACATTATGACCAATTTGAGTTGCACGCTACTTCAGATCAAATAAGAGAGTCGTCGGTATATTCTTTACTTGGTCCTTCACCTTTAGCAAGTACTCAAATGGGAATTTCCCCCGGATTATTTCATTTTGAAAGTCCTGGAGGAGTAGAAGAGGTTTTTCTTAAAAGAAATGCATTTATTGCAGCAGTTTTTGATAATATACATTTTGCTATTATGCAAAATATTGAATATCTCATCAAACTAGCAAAAATTCAGAATCCACTTTATGCATTTGTGGGAGGAATTACTCGAAATTCAACTCTTTTACAACGATTTTCAGATCTTCTCCAATGTCCTATTATCTCATCAACTAATTATGAATCCTCTATCCAAGGAATGCTGGTTTTATGCGATGTTGCTGCAAATAGAATACGGTCATTAGATGATCTCATATCTCGAAACAATAAGCTAAAACTCATAAAAAAAATTGAACCACGAAATTTGATGAAACAGAAATTAGTCAATAGATATAATAATTGGTTAAAAATTTACCATCAGTATAGCAAATAACGTTAGGGATAATTGGATATAAATTTATTAACTAAATGTTTATGTTAATATAAATATATTAAACGAGATACAAATCGATGAATTCTTCAAAAAAACAAAAAGGCGCTATTCAAGCGCTAAATTCATATTTAATAACCGCATTATTATCCTTATTTATAGCTGGGATAATGCTAATTTTTATTGGTTTTTTTATTAGTTTTGAGCAATATAGCGTTATAATTATGAATGAATTATATCAAAATCTTGTGTTACTAATGATTATATTTGGTTTAATATTGATATCTTTAGGAGTTTTTGAATCCATTGTTATAATGATTAAAATTAATAATATTATCAACCTCGTTCTTGAGAGAGAGGATTTACTTTTAGAGAAAATCAAAGATCAATCATCTAATATTGGTGGGGGATTAAGAATAATTAGACCAATTATACCTGTGATTGAATCTAAATCCACAAAGATAAGTCCTCCAGATCCAAAACCTCTAAAACTGACTCCAAAAATAATTCAGAAAGAATCGGTTCCGGTAGTTAAAAAAGTGGAAACTCCAAACGCAGTTCTTGATATTTCACTAGAAGAAGCATTACAGAAAATCGTAGATAGATATAATAACCCAAAAGTATCTAATACATTTAGTAATTGGCAAAATACGTTAATGATGACATTTCCAAACCTCGAAAAATCATATTTATTCAAGATCAATAATTATCAAGGAATTAGTTTAGAGCAAGGTCTTGAAGAGGATGCCGCTGTACAAGTAATTTTGGATTCTGACATATTCATTAAAATGATGACTAAACAAATTAATCCTATTAAAGCATATAGCAGTGGAGGACTAGAAGTTAAAGGAAAGATGAAAAATCTTTTAAAATTACGTAAGTTAATGTTCTAATTAGAATATATATTAAGGGTAATGTAAATGAAAGCATTTATTACAGCTCAAATGACTCCAGAATCATTGCAAAAACTTAAAGATTTATTGCAAGATGAGGTTTTTTATGAGAGTTGGTGTGATACAAAGAACATGTATTTCGATGCTGAAGAATTAGTAAGTAAGCTAAAGCAAAATAAGGCAGAAATTTTTATATGTGAGGGGGACAATGTAAAGAAGGATGTTCTAGAAAATGTTGATCTAAAAATAATAGGGTCTACTCGTGATGATCCAAATAATATAGACCTAATAACCGCTACAAAAAAGGGAATTATTGTACTTTTTACTCCTGGTAGGAATAAAAATGCTGTTACTGAAATGACCATTACTCTTATGCTTGCTTTGATGCGAAAAGTGCATATAATATCACAGATTTTACATTCAGATCAATTTAAAGTTGATGAATTTACTGATTATGTTGATTATTACAACCAGTTCAAAGGAAATGAGTTGAAAGGTAAAAGAATTGGTATTATTGGATTAGGAAATATTGGATTTGAAGTAGCAAAACGCTTGAAAGGTTTTGAAGTTGAATTTTTAATCTATGATCCCTATGTTAAAGAATCAAGGTTGAGACATATCAATGGAAAACTTGTGGATTTAAATACTTTAATGGCTAAATCTGACATTATCTCAATTCATTGTCCCCCCACAGATGAAACTGATGGACTTGTTGGGCAAGAACAAATAGAATTAATGAAACCAAGTGCATTTTTTATAAATCTAGGGCGTGCTTCTATAATAGATGAGGAGGTTCTTTATCAAGCTCTTAAAGCAAAAAAAATTGCAGGTGCAGCTTTAGATGTATTCAATATAGAACCATTAGATCAATATAATGAATTCCTCGAATTAGAAAACGTAATTGTAACCCCACATATAGGAGGAAACACCTTTGAGACAAATTATAATCATAGTATGATGATTGTAAAAGATATCGAAAAAATAATGAATAATGAAATCCCTTCTAATATTTTAAATCCAGAAGTGCTTCCTGGATATTCTGCTGAAATAGACTCCTTCCCAAAGAAAGGAGAAGATATCCCAATAACCTTATCCAGTTATAAAACAGAAAGTACTGAAATACTTAATACTTGTAAAATGATGGTCGAAAAAGGTCTTATTGTAGGTACAGCGGGTAATGTATCCATGCGAATTAAATTACCAAATGGAGAGGATGGATTTCTTTTAACTCCAAGTACAGTTCCCTATGAGGATATGACATTAGATGACATGGTGTTAATCGATAAAAATCTTAATGTACTTGCAGGAACTCGAAACCCTACTTCAGAAAAACACCTTCATGTGAATATATTACTATCAAGACGCGACGCGAATGCAGTTATACATTCTCACGCCCCATTTTCTACTATATTATCAATCGCACGAATACCTTTAGGTCCTATAGTTGATGAGATCATTCCATTTGTTGGAGGCTGTGAAATAGCACAGTATGGAATGGCAGGGACTGAAGAACTCTCTCACAAGGCTTTAGCAGCATTAGGAAATAATTATGCTGTGTTTTTACCTAATCATGGTAATATATGTATTGGAACTGATATAAAACATGCATATACAGTGTTGCAACTAGTTGAATTTGCAGCTAAAATTCAATATCGAGCTTCTTTATTAGGAACAATTTATGCTCTCCCAGAAGAAGCTGAAAATGATGAAAAAGAGATGTTCGAAATCATGCGAGAGGCTAATGATATGGGATGACCAACAAACTAAACTAAATATTTTCTCTCAACTTCTCCTCTTGGCTCAAGCTCTTCAAAAAGTATTGCTTGAAATGAATAAATTTTTGTTTGTTTATCTTTCCAAGCATTCTCAGAAAGTCCCGCTTTAGCACATGTATGTTTAAGAAATGTGTCTACATCCCAATTCCTACCATGATCTATAGGTACTTGAGGTAGAAGTAAACCACGCCTCATTCCTTTTTCAGCTATTAACCCATCCCTTCCAATTACTATATTATCAAAATAATCTTTTGGATCTGCTACTTTTATTAGTAGAGGAGGTGTTAAAATTGAAATTTCAATGATAATGTTATCCAGGTCATTGATTGTAACTGATTTAAATCGAAAATCATCTACTGCAGAACTTATTGATACCCTATGAATGACTTCATATAATGGGTAAACGGGCTCGATATAACCAATACAACCTCTTAAAGGATTTCCATTCACATTGTATTCGTTTAAGGTTACAAATACACCATATTTATCAGAATATTTTTCCTTGATTATTGATGGTACATCAATCCTTTGAGATGTTGTTAAATAATGTTCAATATTTTCTCGGGCAAATTTAATTAGGTGTTTGCCATCTTTAACATCAAATTCATTGTCTTTAGACATAGCAATTCGAGATAATTATTGTTATTTAGATAAATTTCGAAAATCTAATCTTTAATTATTTTGTTCTATATATTATTTTACCGTTTGGAATGGGATCTTTCAAAGAAATTTCTGACCCTTCTAAAAATACTTTCCATATTAAAACAGTAGAGCTCCTATCTATAGGATTTGAATTTTCAAAAGGTGTAAATTTTGCTTTAGAGATAAATAAATTGGAATCTAAATAAGTAGAATTAATTTTTTCGATAATTATTAAATCAGCATCATAACCTTCCTGTATAAATCCTTTCTTAAAAATGTTAAACCTTTTAGCGGGGTTTTCAGATGCTGCTTTTACGAAATACTCTATAGGTAAAAGATTTTCAAAAACTTTGTCAAGTATTTTTAGGGTATAAGTTTCAAAACCGGGAAAACCTGATGGTGCTTCAAAAAACTGCTGAGATTTCTCCTTCATTGTATGTGGAGCATGATCAGTTCCTATTAATTCAATCTCTCCTTTTTTTAATTTTCCGAAAAGGAACTTTGCATTACTTTTTTTCCTCAATGGGGGAAGTACTTTACCAAAACTCTCGTTTTTTAATATAATTTCTTGAGAAAGTAATAAGTGGTGAGGTGTCACTTCAAAAGACACATCATAATCTTTAGATAGATCAGATAATAATTCATAGCTCTCTTTACAACTAATATGACAAAAATGAATTTTTGGAAGATTCTCACTTTTTGATTTATTATCATTCACAAATTTTTCATAATTAGTTAAGACGTATTTTATAAATCTAGCCTCATTTTCCTCAGGATAAAGATCATTATGGATTTTTAGGTATTTAACGTTGCCACTTTTTATTTTTTGTTTTATGTTATCTTTTTCTTCCTCGGGTAAAGGACAATCAGCATGAATAAAAATTGGAATTCTATATTTAGCAGAAATTCTAATAATTTTTAGTAAATTATCTGGATCGTTCCAATTAATTTCACTTAATGGTGATAAGGGATAGATTTTAAATCCAAACACGCCTAAATCTAATATTTTTTTTATTTTCTCCTCATTAACGTTTTTAGGTACACCAGAAATGAATCCTACATTATTATAGATATTATCTCGAGCTCGTTCCATCCATTTTTTAACTTGTTTTTCTGATATAGCAGGAGGTTTAGTATTTGGCATGTTCAATACGGATGTTATTCCCGAAAATAATGCTGCTTTAGTCCCAGTTTGAAAAGTTTCTTTTTCTTGTTGCCCCATATCACGTAAATGGGCATGAATGTCAATTATACCAGGTAAAATAATTCTCTTTTCACAATCAATCTCCACTACATTTTTATTTTGAGATCTGATCTTAATAAGTTTTTCTTCAACAGGGAGTTTAATAATTGACTGAATTTTGCTTGATTGGATTAATAGCGCTCCGTCTATTAATTTATTTCCAGTAAATATTTTCGCATTCTTTAAAATCATTGGAATAGCTATTTAACTGATTATTTTAGTTGATCTAATAGATAATTAATATATAATATTTTATTTTCTAAAGATTTTATTTCTGAAAAGTTTATTTGTATAATTTTGATTGAGGAATCCAAATTTTCAAACAATTCTCTTACAAGTTCATCCTCTAAATCATTTATAACAATAAAAAGATCTTGTGATGTGAAATCCTTATTGTTAAAATCATTTTGAAGATCAGTATTTTTTGAGTGATTGATTAAGAAAATCCGCTCAAAACTCATTTTCTCAATAAAATGATCAATATTTAGGGGGTTTAATAATTTCATCACATAAATACCCGGTGTCGATCTCTCCCATTTTTCATTAATTAAAGTGTTGGCTTTCTCTAATGCCTTCAATAATAACAATGCTTGAGATCTTTCATCTGATCCTAAAAATCTAAGTTTAGATCCATCTAATTTAATCAGTGTGAGATCTGAATGAAAGTATAAATATAATTTGTTTTTCTTTCTTATTGCATACGATAAACAAAAAAATTCTCGGATTCCAGAACATAATTTGTATACATCAAGAGGGGTGTTTCCTATGTCAATATCCTTCTTGTTATATATAGTATACCCATTATTTAAAATTAAAAATAATACCAAACTGATCATTTATTTATTTTTATTTTAAAATTTAAAATCCTTTCCTAGTTTATTTAAAAAGGAAGGATCTATATTTCCTAAGCCAGGCATCCCTTTACCTTTACCTTTTTTTTGCATTTGTAGGAATCTCTTCATAAATTTCTTCATTTGATTGTATTGATCAAGCATCTTATTTATAGTTGAGTAATCTGTACCACTTCCAATCGCGATCCGTCGTTTTCTAGTTTTCTTAATTATTTTTGGGTCCTCCTTTTCTGCTGAAGTCATGGAATTGAGTACGACCTCCCATCGCTCCAGATTTTTCTCTGCATCTTCTTTTAGTACATCTGGGATATTACCACCACCCATCATTGTTAGAAGTTGCTTCATTTTGCCGACCTTTTTAATAGATTTCAATTGATAATAGAGATCCTCGAGGGTGAATTTTCCATGGAGCATGCGTTTTTGCATATCAGGATCTATATCAACTTCTGCGTCTTGTACTGCTTTAACCAACCCTTCTAAGTCAGGTTTTCCTAATAAAGTTCCGACAAACGTAGTTGGTTGGAATTCTTCCAATTCATCGAGTTTTTCTCCAAGACCTATAAACCTTATTGATTGACCCGTAGCAGCACATGCTGATAGAGCACCTCCACCTTTGGCAGTTCCATCCAATTTGGTTACTATAATGCTTCCGATTTTAGTAGATTTCGAAAATTCTTCTGCTTGATTGTAAGCTTGCTGACCCAAGGTCCCATCGATAACTAAAATGACTTCATTAGGTTTTAAAGCGCTTTCAATTTGTGTCATTTCTTTCATAAGTTCTTTTTCTTCCTTATGACGTCCTGCTGTGTCAACAAGAATAATATCATGTCCATCATTTATTGCTTTTTTAGTTTCTCTCACTGCTATCTTAATAGCATTTTTCTCTGTCGGATTTCCATAACTCTTAATTCCGACTTGATTAGATAATTGAACTAGCTGTTCATAAGCACCAGGTCGCCATGTGTCAGTGGTGACCGATGCAACCTTATAACCTTTACTTTTATAATATCGAGCTAACTTCCCAATAGTCGTGGTTTTTCCCGAACCTTGAATACCAACAAGTAAAATCACATTATGTTTCCCTGATTTTATTCTTATTGGTGCGACTTTTCCTCCGAGAACTTTAATGAGTTGATCGTGAACTAGTTTGATTATAAAATCTTTTCTTTGAGCGCGTTTAAGTGTGGTATTCGTTGCTTCTTTTTTTATGCTTTCAGTCATCTCAAAGACTAATTCTACTTTTACATCAGCTTGAAGCAAGCTACGTTGTAATTCTTGTATGAGGATATTAATTGCATCTTTATCCACTTGTGGTAATCTCCTTAATTTCCGTAAAGCATTATCCAAGGATCTACCAAGTTGCTCTAAAACCATTATAGAATCATAACTCACGTTTTTTATACTTAATATATTTAAATCTGTGATATTATTAAATCCTTATTTAATATTTCTGATAATTAGACCTTCTTAAAAATATAAAAATTTAAACAAATAATAATTATTAAAGAATATCAGAAAAAATAAAATATATGATTATATAATAGGTGAATTAACAAAAAATGTCAATAAGGCGTACGGAAATCCAGAAGATAAAATCCGGTCAATACATCATGGTCGATGAGGAACCATGTATTGTTAAAGCGACAGAAAGAAGTAAATCTGGTAAGCACGGACACGCAAAAGTTAGAGTCGTTTGCGTGGGAGTTTTTGATAATAACAAAAGATCCATTACTGTTCCATCAGGTCATCTAATGGAAGTACCAGAAATCATAAAAGATAATGCTCAGATTAATTTTATTGAAGATACCTTGATCAATGTAATGAATCTCGAGACTTATGAGTCAGTGGATGTTGCTTGGCCCAAAAGTGAGGAAATGATCGCAAAATTAAAGGAATTACAAGCAGATCCAGCAAAGATGTCCAATGCTCAAGTAGAGTATTGGCAACTTGCAGGGAAGTCATTAATTAATAGAGTTATCATAAATTAAGGTTATTCAAAAATATACTTTATTTTTATTAATTTATTAAAATGTTATTTGAGTTTCATAATCCGCTTAAATCTTGAGTTAAATGGAGAAAAAAGCTATAAGTTTAGCGTGTAGGATGGATTCGGAAAGAGCAATTAAATTAACTAAGAGAATTTTTGATTTCTTGATAAAAAAAGGCGAAAAAGTACATTTAGAAACTAGAATAGCACCTAAAATTTTACCTCATAATGGCATGGATCTTAAAGAGATGACAGCAGAGAATACAAAATTCATAATTTCTGCTGGAGGTGATGGTACAGTATTGAGAGTAGCTAGTGGTTTATCTCAAAGAAATCCGCCTCCAATCTTAGGTGTAAATATCGGTTCTATCGGCTTTTTAGATGAAACAAATGAAAGAACGGTGTTCAATGATATAAATAAAGTATTGGCTGGTGAATTTCTAATTGAGACTTGCTCTAAAATAGCAGCATATATCGTTAGAGAATCTGATGAGATAAAACTTAATAATGCCTTAAATGAGATCTTAATTGTTTCATCTAAAAGTTCTAAAGTACTCTTACTCTCTGTAAAAATCAATGGGACTTACTTAAATAGAAGTTATTTGGACGGTGTTATAATTTCGACCTCTGTGGGTTCAACAGCTTATAATTTAAGCGCGGGTGGAGCAATTGTTGATCCTTCATTAGATATAATGGAATTAACCCCCCTTAATAGTTATGCCAGATCTGGTCTTAAACCCATCATCCTTCCTATCAGCAGTGAAATCGAAATTAAATTGCTAAGACCACGCTTAAACGCAAAAATCGTTATTGATGGACAGAGAACATTTAAAAAAATACAACCTAATACAATAATCAAGATTCGCAAGAGTAATTCTCATTCAAAATTTATTCGTCTCTCGAGAGATCTAAGCACTAACTACATAAACCGATTAAGAAAAAAAATTATAGGTACAATAAGAGTTCCTCTTGATGACAGCCCAGAAGAAGAGTTCAATTCTGATTTTTGATACTAATATTTTTCTCAGGGGAGTTGATCTTAATTTATTTCCAAACAAGATATATACAACCCCAGAAATCATAAATGAGATTGAAGTAAAAAGATATGAATCTCGTAACAGGAATATTATCAATAGAATACAAGCTGCAATTGCGAGTAGAAAGCTTGTTATTGAGAGTCCTTCTGAGAAATATGTTAACCATGCGAAAACTATAGCAAAAAATACTGGAGACTTAAAAGCGTTGTCTGATCAAGATTATAGTGTTATAGCACTAGCCTTAGAATTGATGAATTCTCAACCTTTTGATATAGAACTCTTCACAAATGATTATTCAATCCAGAACGTTTGTTTTGAGCTAAATATTACTGTAAGATCTTTATTTAGAAGTGGTATTGAACACCATGTTAAGTTCGAAGTCTATTGTCCTCATTGTCAGACTATACATGATAGCGATAAATTAAACGATATCTGTGATGTGTGTAGTTCTCGACTGAAACGTAGACCTAAAAAGGATTTTTTAAATTAAATGGTGGAAAATATAAATAAACATGCCTACTCATATATTGAAATAATTGAGAAGATGACAAAATGGGTATAAAAATAAATGAATTAGTAAAAGATGTACGGAAAACTATCTCGTTCGAAAATCTTTTAAATAAAAAAATAGCTATAGATGCATTTAACGCCATTTACCAATTTTTAGCCATTATTCGTCAAAGAGATGGTACTTTACTGATGGATTTGGAAGGAAATGTAACTTCTCATTTATCGGGATTATTTTATCGCAATATTAAGTTCTTAGAATATAACATTAAACCTATTTATGTATTTGATGGAAAACCTCCTGAATTGAAACTAGATACTATTAATGAAAGGCGAAAAATTAAAGCAGAAGCTAAAGAAAAAATGATTAAGGCTCGAGAGGAGGGAGATTTTAAAGAAGCAAAAAAACAAGCCCAAAGAACATCCAAATTGGATGATAATATGATTGAAGAAAGTAAATCATTGCTAAAACACATGGGAATTCCCGTTGTAGAAGCAACTTCAGAAGGGGAAGCACAATCTGCTTATTTAGTAAATCGAGGAGATGCTTGGGCTAGTGCATCTCAAGATTACGATACATTATTATTTGGATGTGAACGATTTCTACGTAATTTTAGTGTAAATCGTAGTAAAAAGGTGAAAGATACAACAATTTCCTTAGATATTGAATATATTTCTCTTTCTAAATTTTTAGTTAATTTGGGAATTACTCGTGAACAACTTATAGATATGGGAATCCTTATTGGTACAGATTTTTTCCCAGGAATTAAAGGAATAGGACAACATAAAGCATTGGAATTGATAAAAAAGCATAATTCTTTGGAAAATATTCTCAAGAATAATGTACAGATATCTGGAAAGCAATTAAATATCGATATAGATTTAGTCCAACGTGTTAAAGATATCTTTTTGAATCCAAATATTAATCCTAATTATCCAAAAATTACATGGAGAAAAGTAGATTATGATAAATTAGAGGAACTGTTGGTAGAAAAGCACAATTTTTCTAAAAATAGAGTTGATAGTGCCCTTAAAAAGTTAAAGGATTTAGATTCAGCTAAAAAGCAAATATCTTTGGATAGTTTTTTCAAATAAAAAATATAAAATAGAAAAATTTTTACAAATTCAATAATTATTAAAATAAACTTTTAAAAAAGAATCGATCGAAGATGCCAGCAAAAGACAATCAAAATGGGAAAGATGAAAAGGGATTACAAAAATTAACTTTGAGGGTTCAAAAAGCAAAAAAGAGAGATATTGGTAGGAATATCATTAGAATTGATACAATTACCATGGAGAAATTACTGATTAAAACTGGTGATGTTATTTCATTGTTTGGAAAAAATGAAAGTGCTGGAATAGCTTGGCCTAGTTATCCTCAAGATAGTGGTCTAGGGATAATTAGAATCGATTCCAGACTACGAAAAAATACAAGTACGAGTATTGATGATACCATTGAAATTCGAAAAGTTAAAGCATTGCCTGCTCAAAATATTGTATTAGCACCCTCCAATGTAAAAATTAGAACAAATCCCCGTTTTGAAAATTTCGTAAAAAGACGCTTAAATAATTATCCTATAACTATTGATGATTTCATATATATTTCTATAGGAATTAGTAGAGAAATTGCGTTTAAGGTCATAAGCATGAGACCGAATGGTGTATGTTTGATTAAACCTGAAACGCAACTACATATCAGTGAAGTCGTATCAGAAGATGAAGATCGAGGATCCGAATATCTTACCTACGAAGATGTGGGTGGTTTAGATAGAGAAATTGAACGAGTAAGAGAGATGGTTGAATTACCTCTTAGACATCCTTCTTTATTTAAAAGATTAGGTATCGATCCTCCAAAAGGAGTTTTATTAAGAGGACCTCCAGGTTGCGGTAAAACTCTATTAGCGAAAGCAGTAGCGAATGAAAGTGAGGCACATTTTATATCTATTAACGGTCCTGAAATAATGAGTAAATTTTATGGCGAATCGGAAAAAAAATTACGCAAGCTTTTTGAAGAAGCTGAAGAAAAAAGCCCTTCGATTATATTTATTGATGAAATTGATGCAATTGCTCCTAAGAGAGAAACTGTAACAGGAGAGGTTGAGCGTAGAGTTGTTGCTCAGTTGCTTGCATTAATGGATGGTCTTCATGGTAGAGGGAAAGTTATTGTAATTGGTGCTACAAATAGACCCAATAGCTTAGATTCTGCTCTAAGGCGACCAGGAAGATTTGATCGTGAGATTGAAATAAAAGTACCAAATGAAAAAGGGAGACGGGAAATTTTCTTGATACATACTAAAAATATGCCTTTAGAAAAGAAAATTCAACTGAAAGAATTTGCTAATATCACTCATGGTTTTGTAGGAGCAGATATTTCTGCTGTTTGCAGAGAAGCGGCCATGTCATCATTGAGACGATATTTACCTCAAATAAATTTAGAGTCTGAAATTATTGATCCCGAATTATTGGAACAAATTAGTGTTACACAGGGAGATTTTGAAAATGCAATGAAAGAAGTTTTACCATCAGGGATCCGAGAAGTATTTGTAGAGATACCAAATGTAACGTGGGATCAAATTGGTGGATTAGAAGATTTAAAACAAAAGTTGGTAGAATCAGTAGATTGGCCTTTATCCCACCCTAATATTTTCATCAGAATGGGAATTACACCTCCAAAGGGAATATTACTTTATGGTCCGCCTGGATGTGGAAAGACACTTCTTGCGAGAGCAGTTGCTAATGAAAGTAAAGCCAATTTCATTTCTGTCAAGGGTCCAGAACTTTTATCAAAATTCGTAGGAGAAAGTGAAAAAGCAATTCGAGAAGTTTTTCGAAAAGCAAAATTAGCGGCACCATGTATTATTTTCTTTGATGAATTTGACTCCATTGCACCAAGCAGGGGTAGGCACACATCAGATTCGGGAGTGACAGAAAAGGTTTTATCCCAATTCTTGACTGAATTAGATGGACTAGAAATTAAAAAAGATATTATAGTGATTGCCGCTACAAATCGTCCAGACATTTTAGATCCTGCCTTAATTAGACCTGGAAGGATAGATCGAATCTTATTGGTTCCTCCTCCAGATGAAGCAGGGATAGAAGCAATTTTAAAGATATTTACAGAAAAAATGCCACTTGCAAATGATGTTACTATTAAAAAGTTAAATGAAAGACTTAAGGGATTTTCAGGAGCTGATATTGAAACCTTGTGTCGAGAAGCTGCAATGATTGCACTAAGGGAAAATATGCGGGCTAGAAAAGTAACTTTAGAACATTTTAGGAAAGCTAGAGAAATAACTAACCCAAGTGTCTCAGCAGAAATGATCAAGTGGTACACTCAATTTGGAGAAAAACTAAAAAGTCGAATAATTGAACAATCAAAAGAGGATAGATTGTTTGTATAATATTCACAAACTTAATTTAAAATTCAATACTTATTTACATACTATTTCTATTTAAAATAAAAGGTGTTATAAAATCGAATCAAATCGCTGGAATCAAAAGCCCATCGTCAACTCTCTTATTGAGCTCTTGATAGAAAATAGGGGTGAAATCCTTGATAAACGCTTGGAAGAACTTTTAAAAAAGGAGTTCCCATTTGTCAATAGTCTGTTACTTGAAGAATTATTCATGAAACTCGAGAGTAGAAATATTATTAATCTATTTAGAGTCTCAAAGAACAAGAATATGATTGTTCTTAATAAGAAGAATCAAGAAATTAGAGAAGAAGTGATGGGAAAGTTAAGTTAAATGGTTGTTATTCCACTTTAAACATACTTGAGATAATGTAAAGTCTTCAACTTGAGATTTATAATTTCTTGGTCTAATTTCAATAAAGATCGGATAATTTATCGCATTGCCCATTAGTAAAGTTTCACCTACACCCAAACTTGAAATCATATCTGCATATTCCTTAGTTATGGCTTCAGAACTATCCATAAGGTGTTTTAAATCATAAGGATTTTTAATGTTTAAAACCATTTTCGAATTCATTTGAGAAAGGGCTGTACTACTTAATTTTTTGGGTCTTTGGCTAATTAGACATAAACAAGCCATAAACTTTCTACCCTCTCGTGCTATAGTTTCAATTATAGATTTTGAAATTGCTTTAGATTGAGCTGCTTCAGGACAAAATTGATGAGCTTCTTCAATTATGAGAAGAAAAGGAGGTAATTCGTCCATCCGTCGCATATGAAAGAGTCGATTGCATAAGTAATCTACCAAAATTTGTTTTTTTCGGATAGAAATCTCATTTTTAAAATTAAAAATTGTTAATTCTCCCGGTTTAATGCAGTTTTTTAATATGGGATTTTCTTGGGTCCCAAATACATTTAATCTTTCTAATTCTGTTAGCCACCCGATTAATGCTTGACGAGTAGTTTTATTCCCTTCAGTCTCTTCATCAATAAGAGTAATGATATCTCTTAAAGAATAATTATTCTTTTTTGATTTATCTTGCTTTAATTTTTTAATATATTTAGTGAGTTCTCTAACTTGGACGCTAGTAATTTGTGATTGATATTTTCGAAAGCTATAAGCATTCATCTGGGGGACAGAAATTTGAAGATATAGTCCATCGAATATTTTAATCTTATCTTGAAGTTCTGGAATTGATTTAAGGTATGTATATTCTCCGTGCACATCTATGATAACTATGGCGGGTGTACCTATTGAATTCGGACGGGAGAGTAATTCTTCTAAGAGAATTGAAGTCAAATAACTTTTTCCTCCTCCCGAAATAGAAAGAATTGAAAAATGTTTATTGATTAACTTATTAATATTGATTTTTGCTTCAATATTCGCAATTTTTAAATTTCCAATATTTAAACCATTTTCATAATCAAGTCCTATGAATTTTTTAAGGATATTGGCTTCGACCAAGAAGACTTTCTTTCCAGGACTTGCGGGATATGTCATCCTTTGTATTAATTTTATCTTCTTCTTATCTTCGTCCTTAAATTTGATTATTCCTAAATTTTTCACTATAGCAATGGCATATTCAAATTCATCACTGGGAAACAATCCTTTAAGTATATTAGGATTACTACTACTATTATATGCCTTAATCGTGAGTGCATCTGAGAAATATTCGTTTAAGAGAATGATTTTCTCAACCATTCCAATTAAATATCCTTCAATTGACTTGGTGTAAACGAATTGTCCCTTTTTAACCATCTTTTCATTAGTTAATTTATCAATGACAAATGGAAATTGATGTACATCTGGTAATTGAAGGAAATTAAAAACTGTACCTACTTTATCGCTCATTGAGTTAAAAAAGGAAATGTTTGAAATAAAAATGAAATAACTGCATTAATTTTCTAATTTCAAGTAATAAAATAGAGAGGAAAAAAAATATTATTCTTTTTCTAAAATTCCTACGATTTTCATCATCCTTGGCTTGGAGATCTTGCCATGTCTATGAACATGGACGCTGGTCTTTTATATCCCGAACATTAAGGTCTTATTATTTCTACAAATCTGTGGGGAGATTACATTTAAATACCAGAATAAACGTGTTATTACTATGAAAGATAAAAAAACAATCGCATATAAGAACGAGCGAATGAAAAAAATTGCTTTTAATTTTAGGAGGCTCCTTACAAAGGCGGTGATGCGGGAATGGATGCGTCTAAGTGACGTGAAGGACGAGAAGGGTAAAACTCAATCAGAGCGAACTAAAATTGAAAACGAGCGCAGCGATTTATATAGAGCATTAGATGCGTCGATTTGTATATGTCCCGGCTGCCATCAAGTCAAAGGGGATATGATGTACAACGCTTACCTTGAGGAATGGTACTGCACATCTTGCGTTCAGGAATATCGAGATTTTTACTACACTAAGAAACCTGCCATCGACAAGGGCTGGTTTGTTGGCGATTTTGACGTGGAATTCCATAAATCATTTTTATGAGTATTTAAAGCTTCTGTTTCAAAAAATCGTTAAGGAAATTTTGAACTTGCAGAAAGAAAAAATGATGATCACTGTATTCGTGTTTGGAAGCTAATAGAATGATTTTAAATCATTCTTTTTCTAAAATTCCCACGATTTTTAATATGGTGATGGTTCCATTCTTCCAGAAAAATATCAAAAATAACGTCAGTCCGACTAATGATAAGAATGTTAAACCTCCAAATAATACCCAATTACCTGCAGAAAATTCGGTAAACAACCCGGATAATGGTGAAGAACCAGATCCTACCATAATGTCTTGTACGATAGCAAATATTATACCAACTATGACTGCCATGATGCTAATTAATAATCCGCCTGCTGCAATTTTAACATCAAGTCGCTTCTTGTACTTTTCTTCGAGTTCTCTTTCTTTAAAGAGGAACCTTAATACTCCCTTAGCTCCTTTTTTAAACAAACCAAAGAAGAAAATCAAAAGTAAAAATAATGCGGCTAAGAAACCAGCTACAATCGCAATTTGGTATCCAAGATTTAATGCAAGGAATAAATCAAATTTCCCTAAAGGCATGACAAAATCGAAAATAGACCATACAAGCCCAACAACGATTCCAAGGCATGATATCATCATGAAGATATAAAATAATTCACCTACAGCTTTTTGGCTAGAACTATATTCTAATTCTTTAAGAGTTTCCATAAATTTCACTTGATTGGTTTTAATTATAGAATGAATAACAATTTAACTATATAAAATTGTTCATTAACGCCAGAATCAAGTAAATAGAGAAGAAAAATAAATAATGATTTGGATCCTAATTTTGAAATATATCATTAAAGTTCTTATAAAACTCATTTTCACTCAGATTTGAATATAACCTATTTGAAAAACGGAATATTTTATCATAAAATTCATTGTGATTTTCATTTGGAGACCATCGTTTATCAATTTTACAAATATTTGCTGCGGCTTTAGAGATATCTGGAAATAAACCCGCGCCATAAGCGGCTAAAATTGCTGCTCCTAAAGATGTAGCCTCTTCATTAACATTTCTCACACAAGATATTCCTAATACATCTGCATAAATTTGATTCCATAAATCAGAGCGAGAACCTCCTCCAGTAATTTTTAATTCTTTCGGTT
The DNA here is from genome assembly GCA_030667705.1 of Promethearchaeota archaeon. Classification (GTDB taxonomy): domain Archaea; phylum Asgardarchaeota; class Lokiarchaeia; order Sigyniarchaeales; family SOKP01; genus SOKP01. The sequence continues at coordinate 21,423 of DAOUVJ010000013.1, forward strand.
CAATTCCGAGGGATTTAAAAACGAGGATATTTTTTTTTACTTCGTAAGCCACTCCTTCTAGAACGGCTCTATAAAGATCTTTTCGTTGATGACCTAATGATAAACCATATAAAATTCCCTTTGCATAAGGGTTCCAATGAGGTGCTCCTGCTCCTACTAAATGCGGTATAAAAAGCAAACCGTTCGACCCTATGGGGGATTTTTCAGCTTCGGATATCATTAATTCATAGGGATCTTTACCTAATTCTTCAGCTTTTTGGCATTCATTAAAACCAATTTGATCTCTAAACCATCTTAATACTGCCCCTGAAGTAAAAATGCTAGCCTCTTGAACCCATTTTCCTGGTACAGCATGACAACTACATAATACTCTTTTCTCAGGATCAAATTTTGGTTCTTCTAAGAATGCGAGGATGAAACTACCCGTTCCAGTAGTGCATTTAATCTCCCCTGGTGATACAACTCCCACTCCTAATGCTGCTGATTGTTGATCTCCCGCTCCAGTGATAACTAACGTCTTCTTATCAAAATTTGTCTCGTTGGATACAATTTCTCCAATATCAACTCCACTTTCCATTGTTTCTGGCATTTTATCAAGATCAATTTCCAATACAGAAGCGATATCTTCAGAATATTTTAACTTGTTTATATCGAAGAGCATGGTCCGTGAAGCGTTTGAATGATCAGTTACAAATTGTCCCGTGAGCTTATGTATTATGAAATCTGAAACCAGTAGAAATTTGTGAGTTTGGTTATAGATTTCAGGTTTATTATTTTTAAACCAGAGTATTTTGGTGGCAGAAAAATATGGATCTATGGTTAAACCAGTTGTTCTATATATTTTATCATCACCAATTTTTCTCTTAATAAATTTAACTTGTTCCGTTGTTCTTCTATCTTGCCAAACTAGGGCATTATGTAAAGGATTTCCCTCTTTATCTACAGGAACAATAGTTTCTCTCTGATTTGTTACAGATAAACTGACTATTTCGGTTTTATCTATACCACTCTTCTTAATAGCCCTCTCAATCGTTCTTTTAATTGATTCCCACCAAATATTTGCATCTTGCTCTACATATGAAGGAGCGGGATATATACTCTCCCATTCTTGATAATCACTTGCTAAAATACTTCCAGATAAGTCAAATATAAAAGTACGACAACCTGTAGTGCCTAAATCAAGTGCTACAATATACGGCATGTTATTTATCTACTCAATTAATATCTTTTTCGTAACAAATTATATATTCTAATATTTAATAAAATTATCATTGTTAATTCCCTATTTCTTTCGTTCATAGCCACATTGAGGACACAATAACTTCTGATAACCTTTAACATAATCCATGTTCTCAATCAGTAGTCCTTTACAAACCGGGCACATTGGATTACGCGGAAAAAACCATTGTCCTTGGATGTTTGGCATTTCTTTTAGCGAGTTTACAAAATTTATCTTGTCTGGATCGTTTTTATTAGCTTGTATAAGTTGCTGTTCTACAGCCAATGAGATACCTTTTGGAGCTAGTCCCATCAAGAATTTTATTTTTTTTGGATTATTCAACACGGATAAGATCCTAAGAATTGCATTATCATTATATTCCGAAAATAATTTCCCAAGCTCTGGAGGAGCCAATCCAACCATTAGTGCTTGAGACTCTTCAGAATCCTCTATTTTTTGGAATAAGAATTGATACATTCTATTATCTGTATCCATTGCCCAAATAATATTCCAACTTTGAATTTCATAATCTTCTTTATCTGGGCCTACAATTCTTTTAATGCAGTCGAACCAAGAATAGTGCATATTTTTATTGATATTTTCTGATAGATCATCAAAAAATTTCGGTTCGATCACGGGATATTTTTCAAATATGCTTTTGAGAGATAATAATCTAATTTCAGTCAGCTTCTTTGTTTTGAGCTTATCCCAAGGTGCATAAACAAAAACTGAAAAGAGTTCTTTCATAATGAGAAAGAAATAGATATTCTATTTATACTATGTGCTTAATCATTCTATATAATATAGAAAAAAGATTTAAGTTTGATTTTTTCATAATTTTATTAATTATATGTAGAGTTTTTCAAATGAATGGTATATGGGATATAAAAGCTGATGCTATAACTAAAGGTGATAATCTTAGAGATGTTTCTCCCATTATAGAAAAAAACAGGAAAGATGAAAATGAATTCACTCATTATATCTTTACTAAAGTCACTTTTAATAATCCTTGGTACTCAATTCCAGATGATGATTCTGGCTTATTTGAGGATTTTATTAGAGGAGGATCTAGATCTTACCCTTCTGATGGAAGTATACCTTGTGATGTCGTTGCAAATGAAGCTAGAAAAGTATTAAAAAAAATAGAATTGTGTTCAAATGATCCAAATCACCATTTTTGTGAAGAAGCACGCAGTGCCTTGAAAAATGGGAAGTATAATGTATTTAGGGGTACTTTAAAGTTATATTTAGGGAAGTATACAACCAGAGATTGGAGAAGGAAAAGATTTACTGATGATATTGATTTTTGGATGTTTCAAACTAGCCTTTTAGACTCCAAATTAAAGGAATGCAATTTCATAAAAAACAAAAAAACTGGTGAATGGGAAAAGAGAGTTAATTGGGAAAAACTAAATACGGAAGAGAAAAGAAAGGAAATATTATTTGCTGCAAACAACCTTAATTTATTACTTGATTTTGGAGCAGGTGCTTTTCTAGAAGGGTCAAATCTAAAAGATATTTTTGATAAAAAAATCAAAAGAGGTCATAATGTAGATCTAAGTGATATCCTAAATGTAGTAATGATTAATGATGGAAAAGAGGGGATACATAAAGATGAATGGTTAGAAGCTTGGAGTTCATTCGAACAAGCAATAAACACTAGGAGTACTAGAACTACCTCAAATTTAATCAGTTTATGTCGCTATTCTTTAGCAATTGCCAATCATCTCGAAAAAGTGAGTAGTGCCTTGAATAAATATAATGATTCCATTTTGGATAAATCTAAATATCCTGTTGAGAAATTAAAGACATTATGTAGGATTTCAACTCATTGGGTTAAATTTTTAGAAGATAATGGACCAGATGAAACTAGAAAGATGCTACATGATTTTTACCATAAACAAGCAGAAGAAAAACCTATTCACGCAAAAAATTTGAGATATTTCGTAAACAAAATTATGAAACTACTCAATTCTAAATATGAATACTTAAAAATTATATTTGAGATTGAAGATTAATTCGTGAAACTAAACTTTCACGATCAGTTAATAATATGCAGATATCCCGAAGATACAATCTACATAATATTGTTAAACCGAAGTAATTATTTGTAAATCTTCTTCATAAGAATTTTTTTCTTTTAAAAAGCGAGCTTTTGTTATATCATGCAATAACCAGTATCCAATCATTGTAATCAGTGATAATATTCCTGCTATATACCATACCCAGTTTGATCCTATATTATCCATTATAAGTCCAGCAACTAAAACACCAAATAAATTTGGAATCGCCCAAGAAAAACCAAACATTGCCATATAGCGACCTCGCTTATCTTCAGGTGCAAAAGATGCAGCTACAGATTGACCTATAGGTGTTACAATCATTTCTCCGACAGTAATAATAGCCATTGCAATAAAAAATAGGTATTCCTCAGAAACAAAACCATACATTCCAAACCCTATCAAGTAAAAGACCGTACCAAAGGTCATCATCTTCATAGGTGCATACTTTGAAATCTTTTTAGTTATCCAGAATTGAAATAATACAACCATTAAAGCATTCATGCTTAATAATAAACCAAAGCTCTGTGATGAAAAATCGTAGGCTTGATATAAGAATACCGACAATGTGCTATTCATTTGCATATATACTATTACCATTATGGCAGAGACAGAGAGAAACAAAATGTATGTTGAATCCTTTAAAACCTCTTTATATCCAACAATTGTCTTCATAATAGAATCTTCTTGCTTGCCATCTTTTTTTGGGGGCTTAGTCTCTGGAATGACGAGATACACAATTATTGCAGTAATAATGCTACTTATAGCATCTGCAATAAATAAGGTCATATACGATTGAGTGGCTAAAAAACCACCAAAAATAGGGCCTATTGTTGCTGAAAGATTAAATGCTACTCGTAAAATCCCAAATCCTTCGGCTTGTTTATCTTTTGGAAGTAAATCTGCAACCATAGCTTGCCGCGCAGGTCCTCCTAAATTGCCTATTAATCCTAAAAATGCTGTGAGAATGTAAAAAATATTTAGATCGTCAACTAATCCCATCAAGATACTACCTGTACCACTCACAATCAAACCAAAAAGGATTAGCGAACGACGTCCATATTTATCTGCTAAAGCTCCTCCTATAAGCCCTCCAAATATATTTCCTGCGGATAAAATTGCAAAGAGTAAACCCACTTGGGTCATTCCGACTCCAAAACGGGTGGTAATATATAGCGCGAAAAAAGGATATAATAAAAATCTCCCCAACATATCAATGAAAGTAGCGAGAGTCAAAACTTTGAATGTGTTAGGATATTCGGTAATTGTAAGTTTAACTTTTGAAAACATTTGGTAATCATCTCAATAAGACTTTATCCATGATATAATTCAATAAAGAATTCTCTTTAAAATAGATTTTAAAAGTGAAGTATGAACATTAAACTGAATTTTAATGAAGTAAAAATCAAAAAATTAATTATTTTTCTACATCACTATTATCTATTTCTTTTGAAAAGCGATCCTTTACAGCGCTATGAAGTAACAAAAATCCAATGATAGAAATCAGACTTAAAATTCCAGCTGAATACCACACCCAATTCGGTCCAATATAATCCATGACTAAGCCCGCGATTATAACTCCAAAAAGGTTCGGAATCGCCCAATGGAACCCATATACTGCCATATACCGCCCTCGTTTATCTTCAGGAGCAAATAATGCAACTACAGCTTGTGAGACTGGTATAACAATCATCTCCCCCACTGTTAGGATAAACATGGCTATGAAAAATAGGTATATTTCGGAGATAAAGCCATACATCCCAAAGCCAATCATATAAAGTAGCGTCCCAAAAGCCATCATTTTCATAGGTGCGTACTTTGAAGTTCTTTTAGTTATCCAGAATTGAAATAATACTACCATCAATGCATTTATGCTTACCAATATACCAAAACCCTCTATTGAGAATCCGTACACCTTCAGTAGAAATACCGATAATGTACTATACAATTGCATATAAACTAACACCGTTACAGCAGACACAGCAAGAAACATTATATAAACTGAATCTTTAAAAACCTCTTTATATCCTATGATGGTTTTCATAACTGATTCTTCTGGTTTGTCATCTTGTTTTTCCGGTTTCGTTTCTGGAATGACAATGAATACAATTAAAGCGGTAATTAAGCTACTCATGGCGTCCGCAATAAATAACAACATATAGGATTCTCTTGCTAAAAATCCACCAAGCATAGGACCAATTGTTGCTGAAACATTTACAGCTACTCGTAATAATCCAAATCCCTCTGTCTGTTTATCTTTTGGAAGTAAATCTACCACCATTGCTTGTCGTGCAGGACCTCCCAAATCGCCTAAAACGCCTAAAAATGCGGCTATTATGAAAAAAAGTCTCAGATCATCAACTAGTCCCATCAAGATACTTCCTATACCGCTTGAGATTAAACCTAAAAGAACCATCGAGCGACGACCATATTTATCAGCTAATGCTCCTCCTATCGTACTGCCGATTATACTTCCACCCGCAAACACCGCAAATAAAATTCCTACTTGAGTCATCCCTACGCCAAAACGTTCAATAATATACACTGAAAAAAAGGGAAATAATAAGAATCCTCCTATTCTATCAATGAAAGTGGCGAGGACTAACACCTTAAATGTCGCAGGATATTCTTTAAATGAACTCTTAAATTTTGTGAACATAATTAATTTATCGTGTAATGTTTATTCTAAAATTGAAAGAATCTTAAAATAGATTCTTGCTATGAAGTATAAATGAATAAACGAATTTTTAATTATAATCTTGAATATATTAATCGCAGTATAACAACAATTAATTAGGAGAATCTTGAATGTATGATTATTTAATAAGTGAAAAAAATAAAAAATTTAGAGAAGAAGTTCGAGAATTTGTTAAAAATGCAGTTCCTCCTTCATTAGTGAAAAAGATGGATAAAGATGAGATTCAATATCCAAGTGAGTGGATGGAGGCATTAGCTAAGCAAAATCTAATTGGTATTAGATTTCCTAAAGAATTTGGTGGAAGAGGGTTAAATTGGGAAAGTGAAATTATTGCTCAAGAAGAAGTTGGTGTACTAGGAAGCTCTTTAACTTGTTTATTTTCATTACCGAGTATTTGTGGGGAAGCGCTTAATAAATTTGGTACAGAAGAGCAAAAGTTAAATTATTTAAAACCCATGTGTGAGGGTAAGAAATTTACTGCTGAAGCGTTAACTGAACCAAGAGGAGGTTCGGATTTTTTTGGAGCTACATCTACGGCTGTAAAAGAAGGAGATCACTATATTTTAAATGGAGAAAAACGATTCGTTGTAGGGGCCGAAGGTGCTGATTTCTTCCTGGTTTACGCTAAAACTAATCCTAAAGCCCCTCCTCGCGATTCTTTAAGCTTATTTATTGTTGATAAAAGTGATGCAGTAGAGGCGGCATATATATACGGTTTGTTAGGTACTAGAGGCGGTGGAGCAGGTAGGATAGTTTTTAAAGACGTAGAAGTCCCTAAGGAGAATTTAATTCTGGGAGAAGGAGAGGGGGGTAAAATATTTTACCACATGATGGTTCCAGAACGATTAACTACAGCTTCTGGTTTTCTCGGATTGGCACGTGCTTGTTTTCAGATAGCAACCAAATATAGCACCAAAAGAAAAGCATTTGGACAGATTATAAAGAATTTTCAAGCTATTCACTTCATGATAGCGGATTGCATTACTTATTTAGATGCAACAAGAGCAATGGTGTTTAATACCGCGAAATCTATAGATGCAGGAGCACCACCCGCACTTCAAAGAAGATTAGTTTCTGAATCCAAAAAATTTTCAACTAAAGCATGCTGGAAAGTTATTAACAAATCAATGCAGATAATGGGTGGCATCGGGTATACAACCGTATATCCAATAGAACGCCTTTTGAGAGATGCCCGTATAGGAGAATTGTGGACCGGAACAACGGAGATAATGAACCTTATCATCCAACACGAGTATTACAAGGAAGTCTTAAGCGAAAAATGGCTTGGTCGTGATGTAGAGCAAGATGCCATTGATGCAGAACATGAAGAAGAGAAACATTATGGATAAGTAGGAACTAAATCTATTTTTTTAATCTTATTTTAAAACATTTTGAGATTTTGATATCTTTATAATTTATTTTATCAATTATACTTAATTCATTTCTATATGCGTCAAATTTAAGATATCTTTATAAATAATGATTTTCTAATAAAAATCATCTAATAGTAAGATTCTAGATAGCTATATTTATTGTTAAATTTATTTAAAAGGGCGAATATAAGGATGAGTAAAAATTCTGAGCGAATTAATCTAAATTGGTTTGGTTTTGAATTAAATCATTCACAATCAATTTTATTATTAATTTTAGCATTTATTGGAGGATTAAATATTCCATTTGGGATATTGATAGGTGTAGATGAATTATTAGTGGCTATAATATTATCTCAACCTTTTGGTAATTACAAGCAATCCATTATCATAATAATGGGAAATGTAGTTATTTTTTATCTGTGCGTGTATACTATTAGAAGGATATTAAAACCAAAACAAAATTCAACCTTCAAAAGAAAAATATCACAAGATCACATTAATCATTGGTTTGGATTTAGAATTAATCAGTCCCAGTCAATCTTTTTATTCACTCTTTCTCTAATGGGGTTAATTGCGATAACATCATCGTATTTCCATGGTTTAGAATCATTTTATTTAGGTTTTTTCTTTATGGATCTTTATTCATTAATGATATATATTTCACCCCTTGGAAATCTAGTTTTGCAAAATTATGCTTTTAATATAGTACATCTGGTAATTTTTTTAATTTGTCTTTATACACTATATAAAATGATATATGGAAAAACGAGTTTATCTGGGGAAGGAACCAATAAAACATATCATTTAGTTTTATTTGTCTTATTTTTAGTAATTTTTATTATTCTCCTTCCCCGAATCATTTTTCATGTGATCTTATTTACACCTTTAGGTGCCCAGATTGGAATTACTACATACGGAATTTGGATACCCCCAGGTCTTCAATTTACTGATTTTGTTATACTTACAGTAGTCGGATTCATTTGCACGCATAGCATTAGTTATTTATTAAGAAGATTACCTGACTCAAAAGAGACTGAAAAAATATTTAGATTTAGATCGCCAAAATTTTTGATTGTGTCATTATCCATCTCATCATTAATCTTTCTAATTGTTTTTTCTCAATCTTTAATAGCTATTTTTAGTAGAAATTCTACAATACTTGGGTTTTATTCTCTATATCAACCTGATTTATTCATTCTTCTTTTAATATTAATCCTGTTCTTAATAATGTTCAAGTATACCATAAAAACGGATAAGATGGAAGAATATTTAAAAGATTTTGAACCTGTAATTAATAAGAAATGGTTAGGATGTATTATTAGAAGAAAGAGCTATGCTATAATATTAGTTTGGATTTCAATTGCTCAATTAGTTAATCTTCTCCAGACTATTTATTTATTATATCCATTGATAGATATAACTATGTTTGCTGAGAGTATAAAAATACTAAGTTTGTATATTTTTATGGGTTTAGAAGCGTTTTTTTGCATTTTTAATATTATAAACCTCTATACTACCCAGAAGAAATAAACCATCATAATTAATATTCCTAAAAAAAACTGTATATATAAGAATATTAAAGAATTATCAGAGTTAAGAGATCAGATATTCCGAATTATGAAAATTCGTGAAAATTCCGAATTAATAATGGAATCAAGTTGTCTAACAGACATAACTATATAAGAGTTATATATCAAGCTCTCTCCTATAAATTTTTGTTTATATGACTATGATGATGAATTTTTATTTTTGTTTAGATAAATATCTAATTTTCACTAATAGGTCTCGTAATTCCATTTTATCACTATCCGAGGTAATGTATTTCTTTTTTACCCCTTCTGAAAGTGGTAGAGTTTCAATTTTATTTCCTTGAAGCGAAACCATGTTCCCAAATTTAGATTTCAAAACAAGATTCATGGCTGCTAATCCAAATCTCAATCCTAGGATTCTATCAAACGAATTAGGAGTTCCTGCTCGCATTGTATGACCCAGAACTACGCTTCTACACTCAAAATCCACCCCATTATTCTGAAAGTCCTTTTTCAAATCTTCTCTTAGGTTGAGTTCGTCAACAATTATTTTGGAAATATTCAATTTTACA
>DAOUVJ010000098.1 GCA_030667705.1 Promethearchaeota archaeon
CATTTCTTGAAGGAGTCTTAACAGAAATTCAACAAGATAAATGGCACAAAAAAACAACAGCAAATACAAAGAAATCCGAGTTTCGGTGGTGGTTAGAAAACCGTAGTTTTCCAATTCAAGTTCTGAACCCAACCGCAGTCAAGGTTCTAATTGATTCTTGGGAAATAAAAAAAAAATGGGGAGAATCTCCAGTTTTATGTTATTTTGATTATGGAAAAACAGGTGGCCGTATTATTCATTTAATTTCTCATACACACTTGCAAAAAGGAGGTCAAAAAGGGAAGTATGCCTCAGCTTTAATAATGACAAACATCCTTGATGAAAAAGTCTCCAGAAAAATGGGTTTATCAAAGAAACCTGCACCAGGCTATGTCTCAAATTGGGAAGAAACACCATCTCAATCATATACCGATCCAAACACGCCATGGCAATCTCAAGATGACCAAAGCCAATTTGTAACTCCTTCTATTTCAGAATCTGGATTAACTGGCACAGCTCAAATTATTGAAGTGGATGTAAATAGTACTAACTTTTCATATGCTAGCAAATGTACTTATTGTAGCTATGATTTTGCGGATTATTCAGGGAAAATATATAAATGTAAAGCTTGCGGAACGCATTATCATGAAAATTGCTTAAATATCCAAATTAATGAGGGTATATGCAAGAATTGTGGAAAAATACTTCTTTGGTAATATATTTCTCAGTAATATCTAGCAATATACAAAGATTCGTGAAAGATGGGTTTCACGAAAATTTCATTTCTACTTCTAAAAGTTAATAAATAAAAAAAAAAAGAAAAAAATTCAAGTTAATTCAAGTTAAAGAGAAATAAAGAAATATTGAGATTTATTCTTCAATGATCTCAATGACTTCTTCAGGGCATTGTGTTTCGCAAGCTCTACAACCGACACAATCATCTCTATTGTCATCGATTATATTTACCTTTCCACCTTCTGGTTCCCCGAAGCATTCACTTGGACAGACTTCATAACAAGTGCCACAACCGGTACATCCATCCAAATTTAGCACAATTTTAAAGCTCATGACTCATGACTCCTTTTCTATTTTTTTTTGAAATAATTATTAAAATAACTATCTTTGTATATGAGAATTAAGTAAAAAATTTAAATTTCTTTCTTATTTTGATTTGAATTAATCAATGTTTTACTTACTAAGAATTGATTATATCTTTTTTTATCTTTTTAACGAAAAATGAAAAGAAAAAAAAGTGAATTATTTATTTTTGTGTTTTAAATAGAACAAAATCGTATTTATAAGCCCACAAACGACTGGTCCGTAGAAACCTATATCTGGCCACCATTCAGCATATCCGTAGGTCACTCCAAAGGAGATAAGTCCGATAAGTGAAAACCCAAATATCATGATTGCGCTTAACAGCCCGAACGGGGTCATATCTCTGGAAATAAATTTATTAGGTAGCAACTCATTCACAGCGATTATTATTTGAAGTATTAATAGAATCAATATAAAAATCTGCGAAGCATAATCACCTATTGTGCTATTTTCACAGTCTAAGCAAGAATACCAGTAAATACTTCCACCTTGCCATGTTCCCGCAAAAGGACCAATTATTACCATTACTAACGAGATGATGCTAAGAATTAACACTAAACCGGAAAACATATCAACATTTCTTTCTGATGACATTGTTATCACTATATTTTTTAAGAATAGTTAGGTTTTAAAAGTAAATAAATTGTCTTCTTTTTAATTATTAATGTAAATAGGATTCATAACAACATTTTGAAGATATATTGATTTATTTTGCGAATTCAAAAGATTTGGGATTATAAATGTGATGAGCAATTTTTAGGATTAGAATTGGGAGATTTAACCAACAATAATAAACAAGAAATAATAGCTTTTAGCAAATCAGGTAAAATCTATATATTCTCTTCAGATGGTATGTTATTATTTGAAGACGAGATAACTGAAAATACTCCTATTTGGAATCTAAAAATTGATGAGAAAGATGAAACTAATGGTAAAAAATTAATTATTGGGGGATTAGATGGGTTATTAAGAATTTTTGATATTGATCCCTCATTAACTTTAAATCCATTATGGACCCATCAATTTGGAGCTTCAATTAGTGGCGTATTATTAAAGGATATTAATGGAGATGGAATAAAGGAAATTATTGCTTATTCGTTGGATAAAAGTTTGAGAGTATTATCTGCCCTTGATGGATCGTTGATTTGGGGTCAATTATTTGAGGATGGGATTAGTGATGCTATTTTTATCAAAGATAATGATAATTCAGATAATAATATAATAGTTGCTACTGGTAACGACGGAACAATTCGATCCTTTAATTGCGTAAACGGAAATCTTCTTGAATTTATGAAATTTACTGATAAGGTGAGAGTTCTCACGTTATTTAATCAATCAGATAAACAAGCAATAGTCTGTGGCGGAGATGATAAAAACGCACATTTTCTTGATAGGAATTTGAAATTCGAAATTGATACTTTGAAATTTAATGATTTTGTATGGAAATTGATACCACTAAAGTATATGAATAATAATTTTTTACTAATTTCAACATATTCATTCGATTTTCTTGATGACTCGATCTCTATTAATAATCAACAGTTTTCTTCAAAACTTACATGTCTCGATATAAACTTGGATGTTAAATGGGAATTAACTAATACCAATATCGAAGTTATAGCTCCATACTTGTCTGAGTCCATGAATTTCATCATTACTGGTACGACAAGAGGGGAGATTTTCATATTAGACAACACTAACGGTAAAATCGTGACTACTCTTAATACTTTTTCATGTGTTAATGACATAAAAATTGATTCCTTCTCAAAGTTTTTCGTATCATGTCATGATGATGGATCAATAAACGCGTATTTTATTGATGATCTATAATTATTTCATGCAATTACATTAATTGAGGAAGAATTATGTGTCGAATGTTCATCCAGTGTGCGAAACAACCATTTAACATTAGTATAGACTTCCTAAAAAAATTCGTATCCTCTTGTCATTGGCAATACTTGAGGAAGTATAACTTATTTGGACACCATAACCTCGGTTGGGGATTTGCCTTTATTTCGCAAGATGAGGAACGATTAATAATTAAAAGAGATATTACTCCTATATATCAAGCAAATTGGAAGGGTTTGAATCAAATAAAAACCCGTTTTCTTCTGGTTCATGCTCGAAAGGCTTATCCTTGGAATAAGAGTTTCAAGAACCTCCATCCAATTAATATTGGTGAAAATTACCAAATTGTTCATAATGGAGTAATCAAGACTGATTCTTTTCTTCAATTAAATGATGAGAGATTAGAAAAAATCCGGAACGAAACAACGTTAGATACTCGACGTTATTTGTGTTCCATCATAGATAAATTGAAAAATGGAATAGATCTCAAGAAATCTCTTGAAGAGATATTTAAAACCATTGAAATTGGTGCTGGAGCAAATGCATTCTTATTTAATACTAAAGAATGTAATGTCATAACCCATCACAATAATAATTTTAATGGGCGCCATCATACATTATTTATTAAGAAATCAATGGATAACATTAATGTATGCACCACTCCAATTATAAATGATGCAATAGAAATATCTAATAACTCTCTTATTCAAATAGATTTAGAGAACGTCTCAATGAAATTTAACCAATTAGATATTTAAATGATATAAAAATAAAGTGGTATTAATATCTAAAATTGGAGATATATCTATTGGAATAACCTTCTATTGACAAAAAATGAAATCAATCTCTTGGTTTTTAGTAATATCTTATTTTGATCAAGTAATAGGTCCTTCAATACTCTATTGTAATAAAGAACTTAATGAAATTCAGCACATCGAATTAGATAAACTCCTAGATTTTAATTCCCGGGAAAATTGCATCATATTAGCTAATGACAAATATCAAACGATTAATTTTAGCTTTTTAATTAAATCAGAAGATTCCAGGGGAGGTTTTGAACAAGTACTCCTCTCTTACATTATTAAGGAGGATGATATTAAAAGCGAATATCTTGATATCTTTAAATTTCTAAGGTCAAAACAACCTATCCTCCAAAATCTAGCTAATGATCTAAAAAAATTGAGATGGTTGCCAAAACTATTAACCATAAAAAAAAACACATTTGATACAACTATTTTAAAGACGGCCTCACAGAGAGATCAGTATGACTTTCTGGGATTATATAATAAGTATTGCAACTTATTGTTTCCAGAAGTTAATCGATTTGAAAATGAAGAATGGCAAGGGATATTGGTAGAATGTCCCTATTGCAATAAGCAAAGGAAAATTAAAATCCCTCTAAGTAAAATCAATAAGAGTCCTGAATTGACAACTATATTAATGCCAAAGTTTAAAGTATGTGAACACTCATTTCTATTTTTAGTTGATAATGCATTAACTCCGAAAAAGTATGGTTATATCGATATAATCGTTTCTGACATTGAAACAGAAAATTTAGATATACAAGAGATTGATTTACTGCTAGCTGAAAATATTCATGAATATTTAAAAAAGATAGGAATAAATACACCATTAATCCCAAGAAAGATAATTAAATATCTTTATAATGTATTGAATCTAAAAGTTAGCAAGAGTTATCTGTATTATTTATGTGAGATTGTAAAAGAATACTTTAAGATAGAGATCATTTGGACAAAAACACAGGTCTTAGATGAACTAGAAGAATTATGGGGATATTAAAAGAATCAAATAACAATATTTTTCTTTTCTTGTTCGAGAATAGGCGGATTTAGTAAAGTATTATTTTCTAAAATCAATTTCAACATCGTTCGAAACGAGGGAATAACACCTTCTCCATCAATTGCTACAGATTCCGTGATTTCCAAGTTATAATACTTAGAAGCATTTATTGCTGCTAAGAAACTATTCTTTTCTATTTTTGGAGATAAATCTTGCTTATTAAAAACAATAACTTTAGGAATGAAAAGAAAATCTTTATTCAAGTAATGCTCTAATTCTCTCCAAGAAACAACATTACGCATGAATGCATCTTTCACAGAATCAACAATAAAAATAATTCCATCAAGATTTCTTATTGTATCAGGTCTTGTAATAGCGTAAAAATCCTGTCCTGTTGTAGAATAAACATGAGTTTTTAGAGAGTACCTGCGATTTTTGAAAAATAACAATAAATAATCAAAATACAATGTTCTACCTGAAGTAGTCTCGATACTTAGAAATTCATTCATGACTTTTTCCCTATAATACTCTGATAGGAATTTCATCGTTGTAGTTTTACCTGACAATGCTGGACCGGCATACACGATTTTACTATGAATGGTTGCCTCAACGTTATTAATAATCATCATATATATTTCTTCATCTGAGTATAAAAAGTCAAATTTTTATCAACAATCGTCGAAATTCACTCTGAAGATGAAATTTGTGTCTTACAACTAAAAATATTATTTTTAATTATTAAAAAAGGAGAAAAAAAATAAATTGATTATAAATTCTCTATTCGCTTGATTCAGCTGCTAATTCCTCTTCTAATTCTTCTAGAGGAACTGGTGCAGGGGTTGTCAACATGCTGTATCCGATCCAAATTGCGATTACAGCGATTAAGATGACAATAATCCATAATGGTAAAACTACGAAAAGTCTCCAATCAAGCCAATCAATACCAAATATTCGGAAAGCAACATCCCAATTTGGATTACTACCAATGGTATTAAACCATAAATCGATTACACTTCCCATCGTGTAAATAATCAGGATTAATATTCCGATGAGCATTACGATCGCGCCTATAATTTTGTCCTTGGCCATAATAAACACCTTTGTTAAAGAAATTATTTTTTTTTTGAGTTTCTATTTTAAAGCAACAATGCTTAATACTTTTTTTAAAACATTATTAAATTAAAACCATTCGGATTGAATCAAAGAGTTTTATTTGTGATGCTTCACAAATAAATATTAAACAAGTTGTTTAAATCTACATTAATGTCTCATGAAATACGAAGATAATGGTAATTATGTATTAGTGATTGGATCAAGTAATATCGATCTCAATATCTATTCAAAGAAGCTTCCAACACCAGGAGAAACAGTTACTGGTGGAAAATTTCGACAAAATTTAGGAGGAAAAGGAGCAAACCAATCAGTAGCATCTATTCGATCTGGTTCAAAAACGGTATTTATTGCGAAAGTTGGGACTGATATATATGGTAAACAAATGGAATCTCAATTAGCAAAGGAAGGAATCATCATCGATTACATGGTTCGTGATAAATCTGAATCTAGTGGAATTGCTTTTATCATGGTTGATGAAAAGGGAGAAAATATGATAAGTGTTGCTCCTGGAGCAAACACTAGACTAACTCCTCATGACATTAGGAATAGTTCAGAACTTATTAAAAATGCGGCTTCAATTGTTGTCCAAATGGAGATTTCTATAGATACAATAAAAGAAATCTTCGATATTGCTTCGCAAGGAGATGGAATTAAAATTTTGAATCCTGCTCCATTAAAATATCTATCACCTAACATTTTAAAGAATATTGATATTCTAGTTCCTAATGAAGGAGAATTATACGGATTACATTCTTCATTAAATTTAGGCGATTTACCCTTAAATTTAAACGAAAAGCTTATGCAAGCTTCTCGAGACATTGCGAAAACGGGAATTAATATTATCATCACTACCTTAGGTTCAAAGGGATCAATTATATTTCAAGCAGACACAGACACTTTTATACATGTCCCTACTATTGACGTAAATGCAATTGATACCGTAGGAGCGGGTGATTGTTTTATTGGAGTGTTAGCGAGCATGTTGAATCAAGGAGAAGACATAGTAAATGCCGTCAAATATGCTTCTGCAGCGGCTTCGATTGCTGTCACAAGGGAAGGCGCTCAAGAATCCATACCATATAAAGAAGAAATCAATGTAAAATATAAAAAATTAGAAATTTTAGGGCACAAAGGTGAACCATGAATGTTCTCACAATATTTAAAACCACAAAGAGGAACTCAATTAAGAAAGACTGACTCAGCTGAACTTATTATCAATATCAAACCTTTTTATAATGATAGTCTTTTTCTGATTAATGGATATGATTTTATTACTGAAAATGTATCACAGACAGAGTTGATTATAAAACCAAATTCCTATTTCATGATAATTAATAATAGTAATGAAGAAATTAATGTAAGGTATGGCATGGACATTTCTCATCTTGATGTTATTTATGATCCATATAAATATGAAAATTTTAAAAAAGTTAAAATCGATCCGGACAAATTCGTTAAAACACATTCAGTTCCTGATGGATATACTGAAATCCTTCCTAAATGGTATAGTATTAAGTTTTCATATCCCGACCAGAATCTAATCTATATCAAACCCGAAATGGGTATTTCAATTCAATTACATGAAGAACGCAGTGAAAATTGGGAAATAATAAAAGGGCAACCAATCATAATTAATGGAAACAAGGTTCATTATCATGTTAAAAATGGTTCCTGTTTTTCAAACCCCAAATTTTTTTATCACGCTGTGATTAACCCAAATAAGAAAGAGGATGATTTTGTAGTGTTAAAAGAGAAATGGGCTGGAAAATTCGATGAAGATGATATCATTCGTTTTTTCAATCCCAATCATTACTATTCATAATAACGATTCATAAATAAAAAAAGTATAAAATTAGCTATTTAGTGAATCGATAAAATTCAATAATTGAAGATTTGATAGGATCACATCGATCTCTTAAATCGATTAAATCAGACTTTTAAAGTTTATGCTTTTTCTTCTCCACGTTTTAATAAAATTAAAATTGAATAAACAACTAAAAAGCATACTCGTAGTAAATGTTATCAAAAAAAATTTCAAAAATTACCGAATGGAACAAATAGATTGATGGAATTATGACTCCGAATGAAGACCCGATTGAAGAAGAATTGGAAGAAGAGAATTTAGAAGAAGAAACTGATGGTTCTACTGAAGAAGATGAGAGTGGAGCTGAGTTGGATACTAAAAAAGAATTAGACCGATTAAGATTTCATTTTCGTGGACATACTCTCGAAGAACTAAAGAAAATGAATATGGACGAGTTTATCCAATTATTACCCGCAAGAGCTCGGCGAAGTCTAAAAAGAGGGTTACCACCAAGACAAAAGAAATTGCTTGAACGTCTTAGAAGGGCTTACAGAGCAAAGAAAAGAGGAAAAGATCTTCTAACTAGAACCCATATAAGAGATATGATCATTTTCCCTGAAATGGTTGGTTTAAAAATCGGAGTATATAATGGTAAACAGTTTGAAGTTGTGGAAGTTAAACCAGAAATGATAGGTCATTATTTGGGAGAGTTTTCTTTGACTCGCAGATATGTACAACATGGTTCACCGGGTATTGGAGCTACCCGATCAAGTAAATATGTTCCGTTAAAATAATCATAATAATTTAGGAGATGAAAAAGTATGCCTCACTGGGGTTATTCATTCGCAGATCAAAACTATGATTCAGAAAGAATAGCGAAAGCATCTGGACGAGATTTGAGAATTAAACCAAAAAATGCTCGAGAAGTATGTGCTGCAATCAAAGGTATGAATGTAGAAAAAGCAAAGAGATTTTTGGAAAAAGTAATACAGCTAAAACAATCAGTACCTTATAGAAGACATAAGAAAAAACAAGCTCATCGGCACGATTTAAAAGAATTTAAATGGTATGCTGGTCGATACCCCCAGAAAACTGCTGCAAGGATTTATGAAATATTAACCGCTGCTGAGTCTAATGCAGAATACAAAGGCTTAGATGTTGATTTATGCCGAATTATTCATGCTGCAACTCATCATGCCAGGATAATAAAACGATTTATTCCCCGAGCACATGGTCGATCATCTCCCAGAGATAAGCATTTAAGTCATGTGGAAATTGTAATTTATGAATTTCCAAATTAATTAATTCAAAATCAAGATAAAAAGAAAAAGAGAAAAAGAGATAAAGTAATATGAGCCCATTAGCGAAACACTTCATTGAAAATGGCATTAAACTAATGCAAATAAATGAATACCTCCGTTCAGAGTTAGTAAGAGCAGGATTTGCAGGTGTTGATATTCAGAAAACACCTCTTGGCGTTAGAATAACACTCCGGACGTCCCGTCCAGGACTTGTAATAGGAAAGGGGGGGAAAAGGATACAAGAGATTACAGATATCCTTCAAGAGCGTTTTGGGCTCGAAATGCCCCAGATAGAGGTTGAAGAGGTCCAGAATCCCGACGTTAACGCGCAAATTATGGCAGAACGCTTAGCGTATTCATTAGACCGAGGACGCCATTTCAGAAGGGCAGGATATTATATTCTACGAAAGGTCATGGATTCTGGTGAAGCGAGAGGCGTTGAAATAATCGTTTCTGGCAAGGTCACCAGCCAAAGGGCTAGAACCCAAATATTTCGAGCAGGAACCATGTCTAAGTCGGGTCAACCCGCTCAAGAGGGTGTTGATAAAGGAGTTGCTCAATGTGTCCAAAAATCTGGAACGTTAGGAATCATCGTGAAAATAATGAGAGCAGATACCAGAATGGGAGATACTGTAACATTAAAAAGGGATTTGTTATCAAAAGCTCAAGCAAAAGCAGAAGCAAAATTGGCTAAAACTCGGGTTGAGTATAAGATTGAGGAAGAAGAGGATATTGAGCTCTCAGTCGAGGATAAGGAATTACTTGATAAAGTAGATGAAGAAGATATCTCAGAAATCTCGTTAAAACCGGATGATGAGGTTAAAGATAATAATTAATAAATAATTAATAAAAAATTAATATTTAAAATTTAGTGAGTTAAAATGGATATTATTACCGCTGAAAAAATCCGAGAAATGGATGAAAGGGAAAGGGAAAGAACCTTAATCAGTTTACGCGAGGAGTTAATGATGCTTTATAGCATGCAAACTGGAGGTGGGCTTTCAGATAATCCCGCTAAGGCTAAAATGCTTAAAAGACAGATAGCCAGAGTATTAACAGTTAAAAATGAGGAAAAATGATGATGATTGAACCAACATATTTGATTTATCACGATCTCATTGGTTTCCAAGTGTTAGCAAGACATAAATCCAAGGATCAAGGGGATTTTTCAGATATTGGGGTTGTCATTGATGATACAAAAAATATGTTACATATCAAGAAAGATAATATTATTAAAAAATTAGTTAAGAAGGATTATGTATTTAGAATTAAGCTTGAAGATGGATTACTTGAATTAAATGGATCCAAAATCATTGGTGTTCCAGAAAATAGATTGAGAAGCTTAAAAAAGAAAAAACGGTTGAGAAGATAAAATGAGTATTAGAAATATAGGAATTCCCGGAATAACACCTCCCACTGCAAAAGAATGTGGAGATAATGATTGCCCTTTTCACGGAACTACAAGGATTAGGGGAAAGATCACTCAAGGAGTGGTAGTAAGTAAGAAATCTAAAAATACCGTAATAATTAGACAGGATTATGTTCAATTCATTAAGAAATATCAGCGATATGAAAGGCGTAATTCTCGACTTTCATGTCATTTACCCCTATGTTTAAAAAATGAGATAAATTTAGGGGATTTAGTCAGAGTAGGTGAGAGTCGAAAACTTTCAAAAACAAAATCATTTATTGTGCTAGATAAAGTATCAAGAGGGGCGGATTAAATGGGTACAAGGAGAAAGGCAGGTGCAAAGAAAATTTCTATGCCCCGAACGAGTTATGGCGTTCAAAATGGCACTAAAATTCTTATTACAGATAATTCGGGTGCAAAGATAGCTCAAATTATCAATGTAGATCATTCTAAAACCAGAATACGAAGATTGCCTAAAGCTACTGTAGGTTCTGTTTGTACGGTAACTATTAAAAAGGGTCGACCTGAATTGCGTGGAAATATCTTGAAAGCAGTTATTGTACGACAAAAGATGATTTTCAGACGAGTTGATGGAACTCGTCTATGTTTTGAAGATAATGCTGGGGTTATAATCTCAAAAGAAGGAGATCCAAAAGGAACAGAAATAAGGGGACCAATCGCGAGAGAAGCCGCAGAAAGATTTCCTCGATTAGCATCAATATCATCACTAATAATATGAGAGAAGTGAATAATATGAAAGTTAAATCAACACAACCTAGAAAGCAAAGAAAAGCACTATATAATTATAGAAATGATCAACGATCAAAATTATTATCCACACGTGTAGCAGATTTCTTGCGAGAAGAGTATGGAATTAAAAAATTACCCTTAAGGGTGGGAGATGATGTTAGAGTGTTACGTGGGGAGTTTAAAGATTTTGAAGGAGAAATCATCGCGGTAATGAACAATCAAAGAGTTCAAGTGAAAGAATGCGTTTTTGATAAAAATGATGGAACACAATTTCATCCATCCATTCATGTTTCCAAACTCATAATAACTAAGTTTAGCGAGGAACGAAAAATGGA
>DAOUVJ010000228.1 GCA_030667705.1 Promethearchaeota archaeon
ATTCACTATCGCAATGGAGAGATGGATGATGATGCGTGCTCTATGTGTGGTGAATTTTGTGCAATCAAAATATTAAAAGACGCCTTGGATAAAAAAGCTTCAAAGAAAATAATTTAAAACAGACTTAGCTAAGTAGATTTATTAAAATATAGAATTTCTTTTTCTGAGAATACTTGTGAATATTTAATTTAAATATCCAAGATCATTAGCTAATAATTCAAATAATAATGTGATTATTTATAATTTAGGCTCTTATAGGAGATTTAAAAAAATCGTTCTAAAGTTATGTTTACTATGAATATTAAAGATGGAATCCATGTTGTTGGAATTGATGATGCTCCACATGAGAGGAGTAATCTCACTACTGAAATTTTTTTCATATTTTGCAGTGGAACTTTCTTGGAAAAAATAGATCATAGGACGATCGAGGTTGATGGGTTAAATTCTACAGAAGTTGTGATTAATGCTCTTCAATCAGTAAAAGGTCAATTTCAATTAATTGTTACTCATGGAATTACAACAGGAGGATTTAATATGTTAGATATTGAAAAAATAAGTACAACTTTAAATGTACCTATTATCTCCGTGACTGAAAATCAACCTAGAGGTAATTTCCTTGAAGCCATTAAAAATTTATCAGAATATGAAAAAAGAAAATCATTAGCCGAAAACGCTGGAACATTATATTCTTACATTACTCCCATTGGTAAAAATCCGGTTTATTTTTATACGAAGGGAATAGAGAAAGAATTAGCAATTCAGTTTTTAAAAAAGTTTGCTCTACGTTCTAGACTTCCGGAACAACTGCTTTTAGCTCATAAAATTGCGTCTGGTTGGAAATTGAAATAAAGATGAATTATATCACGGAAATTATCTTTCTCAATTTCTCAATCATCTTCTTTGAATCTCTTCCAAATAGTCTGATAATGGGCTCCTTTCCAATAGAACCCGAATCCCAAATTATATCTGGAATTGTTCCATACTTCTCAATACTATTTTTTATTAACCATTGCATTGTAGAAAATTCTTTCTTTTTCACTTCATCAGGTTGCTCTTCTCGAATAATCTCTTGAAGTTTTAAATCAGTGCGAGAAGAAATCAATTGTATCCACTCTTGTTCAAATTTTAAATTAATAACAAAATTAACCGTATTATCAAATTCTTTAGCAGAAAGTATTAATCTGGCTGTATGATCTGAAGCTCCAAATTTAATTTCTCCACATTTATGAGGAAATCCATTTACAATTGTAATTCTACCGTCTATTCCTGCAATTTCTTGTTTATTCTTTGCATTCGGAAGAGCTCCTGAAATATTCATCCTGACTTCAGGGATTAATTTACAAAATTCTTTTTTATTTGATATAAAATTGTAAATTTCCTTTACTTGATTTATTAGATCAATTCGGTCATTAGATCGGGTTAAATCCAATAATTTACCATCTAAGGGTAATTCAATAAATCTTTGAAATTTTTCATCAAAAAATGTTTCTGCCCTTTCTATAGCTACTTGAAGTGAATAACCTTTAGTGAGGTAAGCAGCAATTGCAGAAGAAAAGACACATCCTGTCCCATGTACATTTCCCTCTAAATTCAGTTTTCTTTTATTAAAAATATGAAACGATTTTTCATAATTTGATTCAACTTTCCGGTATATACAGGCGAGATCAATCAGTTCATCATCATTGTTGGGAATACTTTTGATTATAACGGCTTTTTCCTTTTTTAGCAAATCATCTTTTGTCATTATCATATCAAGCAATAAATTCCCCGCTTTTTTAGCCAATTCAATGTTTTGAAAGGATGATATTTTAATATTTGAAAAATAACTTGCTTCAGATATATTTGGTGTTAATACTTTAACTAAAGGAAACAAATCTCGGGCTATTTCTAATTCTAAACCTTCGCTAGACAAGCGTTTTCCAACACTTGAAATTGAAACAGGATCAAGTACGACATCTAATTCATGAGTTTTGACGTATTGATTTATGATTTCAAGTGCCTTATTATCAGGAATCATTCCTACTTTTACCACTTTTATTGGATAAGTTTCAAACAAGACTTCTAATTGTTGATTTAAACTACTAGATAAACTAGTATATCCTGTGAATTCAGTTGCGGTTTGATAAGTGAGAGCTGTTATAACAGAAAAAGGATGCACCCCAATTCTATCAAATGTTCTTATGTCTGCTTGAATCCCTGCCCCAGATGTAGGATCTGAACCAGCAATGGTCAAACAAATAGGTTTCATAATATAAATAAAGTAAGAAGTTATTTAACTCTATTATTTTGCTCTCTCGTATGCCCATTTAGCTTTTTCAGTTAACCCAAGTGCTTCATAAGATTTTCCCAAATAAAGAAATCCCTCTGGAAAATCGAATTTTTCTTTTACTAATCGAAAAAGTTGATTAATGGCTAAGTCAAAACGTCCTCTTAAAAAATTTATCTTACCTCTCAAGAAGAAAATTTGCTGTCCTTTATAACTATCTAAGGGAAAATCCCCCAAAGAGTTTACTTTCTCTAAGGCAAGGTTATATTCTTGATTTTCAACTAAATGTTCTATTTTTTCTATACTTTTTAGAAAAATAACTTTTTCCATCACTTTATTAACCTTAACCATTTGCTCCGCTTTAATTTGATTTTCAAGTTCGTTCATTTTTTCTTGGTTTTTTTGTTCAACATAATCCTTAAATCTTAA
>DAOUVJ010000017.1 GCA_030667705.1 Promethearchaeota archaeon
CAGTTACATCGGCAAACCGAAAACCATAAAATGTTTCATATTTATCTATACGTTGGATTTGGATGATATCGCCATTAGCCAGAAAACCGGGTCCTGAATTTTTGTCGATCCAGAAATAATTGTTTTTTACGATCATTAAATGATCCCCTGAACTGATCTCATTCTCCATAAAAAGAATGCGGTTTCGAATTTCCTGGTTAAATACATTAGCCCGTTTATTTGACCTGGTAATGATGATGGTTTCTTCTGTGCCAGAATTTGAATAAGCAGTATTCAAAACATCTTCCAATTCGTTTCCGGTTATTCGTTGCAAATCAGGATAGTTATTTACTTGAATTGTGAGGCCTTTATTATCATGCAATTTTTTCCTTAGGTTGGTTGCGTTTGCAAGGATTCCTGATTCTAAAGATTGTCGTACGACTTCTTTCACTTCATAGGAAGTGACATTTAAATGAAATGAATTCTTAAGGTAGTCAATGTTCAGTGCCGGGCTTTCATCCATCCCTACAGGTGGTAATTGAGCTGTATCACCTATCAGGATAAGTGTATTTCCTTTTCCATTATATACATAGCTGATGAGATCGTTCAGTAAACTTCTGGTGGAAAATAGTCCAAAATCGGGAGTGCTTATATCATCAGGTATCATAGAAGCTTCATCAACCATAAATACAGTATCCTGATGTTTATTTTCCGATAATATTAATCTGAAATTGCCATCCTGACCGGTAGTGAGTAAATAAATTTTTTTATGAATAGTGAAAGCTTTTTTACCTGAATACCCTGAAAAAACTTTAGCAGCTCTTCCTGTTGGTGCCAGTAGAACGGATTTTTTATTTAGGTGATAAAGGTTATTTACAAACAAACTTACCAGGCTTGTTTTGCCTGTACCTGCATACCCTTTAAGTACAAACAGTGAGTTATCATTTGGATGATAAAGAAATTCAGAGAGTGTATGGATCAGTTTTACTTGTGATTCTGTTGGTGTATACTGGAATTGAGTGAGAATTTGGTTTACAAAGTAGGTTATAGTCATAGAATACTTGTATTGTGTAAAAAAGTTATAAACTTTAAAATGGATAACCGATACCCAGGTTATATACAGGATTAAACCAATTATTATTATCTCCAATTACCCTTTTTTGAAGAGCTGAAAATAGTAATACAGATGCTTATATTTATCTTATTACCAAACTTTCTTTATGGCTTTATATGGCTTTATGTCATTCCTAAGTATGTAGGACTTCCATATGGGAAACAACCGTTCAAACAATATTTAGATTGCACAGGGTTAAGTTGGTTAAAAAATATTTTCTCAAAAAAATATATTAAAACAATAATATTTACTATTCCTTCGAGCTTCATTATTTACTTTATAACTCAAGCAATATTAGGTGTATCTTCACTGAATTTAATGACCATGCTGATCATAGTTGGTTTGTTGGTTAATTTTATTTTTATTTTTTGGCATGAGGTTCTACATCGTGGTATCATTCTAACAATGTTAGTAAGTAAATACTCCCAATTATGGGCGTTAGTATTACAAACTTTCATTACTATTATCTTTAAAATCTTTATATATATTCTTTTCAGTTTCTCATATATAACTCCAGGTGTTTCTGGAGAAATTCCCTTTTTTATATCAGCAGTTATTTTAGATTTCATCTGTTCAAGCTTTATTAGCTTAATCTTAGGATATTTTTATTTAAAAAACGGAAGCCTTCTACCTGGATTAATCTCTGTATTTATTCTAACGATTTTTTTGCCTATTAGTTTTTTTATTCCATTTCTCCCTATTTATTTATTTATAACGCCATTTTATTTATAATGCCGTTTTGGCAGCCATTATTAGTAGGAAAGATCAAATCGTAATCAGATTTCGGGATGAGAATTTGAATTGATTGAAAGAATTGGAGCTCTAATCATTCCTTTTTTTTATTATCAACTTATTTGAAGAATCTTCAAGAACATGTTCGAAATTAAAAATATATAATCACTGCTATTAGTTTAATTATGACTGAAGCAAATCAAAGAATTAATAGAAAAATCATTGAGATAGATGAGGAACTTTGTACTGGATGTGGACAATGTGTTATAGGTTGCGCAGAGGGGGCCTTAGAAATAATAGACGGAAAAGCTAAAGTTGTAAACGAGGTTTTTTGCGATGGCTTGGGTGCTTGCATAGGCGAATGTCCTGAAGGGGCTCTTGAGATTATTGAAAGGGAAGCGTATGAATTCAATGAAGAAGCAGTTGAGAAACATTTAGAATCTTTGTCACAAAATGAGGAGGCAGAATTAAATCATGTTAAGCAACTGGTTGCTGAACACGCCCAAGAATGCGGTTGTGCTTCGGGAGATTTCAATATAACACTAGATGATCATGTGTGCAACTGTGCTTCTGAAGAAACAACGGAACTTAACGAGTCTCAGACTGATATTACCGGAAAAAATCCTACCGAATTAAGACAATGGCCCGTTCAAATGCATTTAATAAATCCAGCAGCCCCATACTTTCAAGGAGCCGACGTGATACTTACGGCAGACTGCGTTGCTTATGCTCTTGGTGAATATCATGACAAGTATTTAAAGGGACATTCTATTGCGATCGCTTGCCCTAAACTCGACCAAGGAAGAGAAATTTACATCGAAAAGATTAGATCTTGGTTTGATGAAGCAAAAATAAACACCCTAACAGTAATGAGGATGCAAATCCCTTGTTGTGGTGGTTTACTTGGGTTAGCTCAAGAGGCTGCAAAAAGAGCAAGTAGAAAAGTGCCGATAAAGTACATAATAGTAAGTGTTGAAGGGACCATTTTTAAGGAAGAGTGGTTATAATAAATTTGTTTAGATTTCAATCAATACTTTCTTTTTAATTATCTTTCTTAGCATTACTGATAGAGCTGACTTAGATTTCCCTAGTTCGTTAGCTAACTCTTCTAAAGATATATTTCTA
The DNA here is from genome assembly GCA_030667705.1 of Promethearchaeota archaeon. Classification (GTDB taxonomy): domain Archaea; phylum Asgardarchaeota; class Lokiarchaeia; order Sigyniarchaeales; family SOKP01; genus SOKP01. Next base: position 2,951 of record DAOUVJ010000017.1, read on the forward strand.
GGAATATTAAAAAATCCTGAGGAAATTGCCTTGTCCAATACATTGGATTCGTTAAAAGTTAACTTATTTTTATCGTCGTCAAGTGTATATGGAGAATTACCAATTTTAAGCAGAGTAAAATTTACTGATTTTTGTTCAAAAAGAGTTAACAGCTCATCTATCCTTTCTCTAGTAGAAATAAGCCTCCAAAAGGCGTATCCATCTCTCACACGCACGGGGAAATTGACTAACACACCACATTTTATTACAGCATATAATAAAAATGGATCCTTTGTTTTTATGTTAAACTTAACTCGATTCTCTTCCTTTTCTAAAATGCTAAAATCAATGACAGATTCATGGATTTTAATCTCATCTATTAATGAGTCTATACTATAATGAAAAATTTCAATAATAGAATTTCCAATAGAATTTTCAAAATCGTAAGGAAGAAAGTATTCAATTTCCATTCGAATTCCACTAAATTTCTTGAAAATGTGAGAAATCCATAAGGATGAAGGAAATTTAATTTTAATTCTTGCTAAACACGCTTTACTCGAATCCATTTTCTTCTTCTTTTAATATTAATATTTTAGATTTTAAAACTTTTTTTTAAATATTAATGGTTAATTTAAAATAACAATAATTAAAATGCAATATTATGGTAGAAAGTACGAATCTATTACTTGGAATTTGTGGGAGCCCCAGAAAGCAAGGGACAGAACATGCGGTGCAATATGCCTTGAATTATGCTGCTGAAAAATTTGGATTTAACACGGAGTTTTGGAGTGTTAGAAATAAAAAAATTAATTTCTGCCTTCATTGCGATTATTGTATTCGAGAGAAAAATGGATGTGTCAATAAAGATGATATGGAAGATCTTTATATCAAGTTGGAAGAAGCTAAATTCCTTCTCATTGGTACTCCAATATTTCAGGGTAATTTATCCGGTCAACTGAAAACAGTAATGGATCGCTGTCGCGCCATGGTTGCCAAAAACCCAAATGTATTTAAGGATAAAATTGGAGCGGCATTAGCTGTGGGAGGAGATCGAAGTGGAGGGCAAGAGATTGCTATAAGAAGCATTTTAGATTTCTACCAGCAAAACCATGTTATTTCCGTCTCAGGTGGAGCGTTTGGGGCTAATTTGGGCGCATCATTATGGAGTAGTGATAAAGGTAAGGAAGGGGTTCAAAACGATGAAGAGGGATTGAGATCAATCCGAAAAATAATAAAAAGACTTGTAGAATTTAAAAAATAAAAAAGCAGTTATTATATTTATTTAATTCCAAATAATTTCTTGGCTTCTTTCTCTCTAAGACCTGAAATGCCCCAAAGTTCTTTAAACCAATACTTTCCTTTATGGATAACTACAGGAGTATTAACAATACAACCATCAGCATCACAGAACGTTTTTAAAAAATTACTATCATGGAGGAGCTCATGTGTGAATTCCTCATCATTTATATCCCGTTCAATGAATTTAACTTCACGCTCAGTTAACCAATCTTTTAATTCGTGACAACGATGACAGTCTTCTTTTGTTATAACTATTGGTGTTTTTGATTCCATATTAAACAAAGAGACATAAGTTGTAAAAAAGATTCGTCTTCTAAATTATAAAATTTATATAGATAAAAATGATAATTCAATAAATCTATCAAAGAAATTCTTATGAATTACATGTAGAATTTGATATAATAAAGTTGCATTTGAACATTACTATAATTCCAAAAAATCGTAATAGACTTTAATATATTGAAATGATAAAATCCCTTGAAGTTTTTTTATAAATCCGTATGATTTATGATATGATATTTAAAGAACAAAAATTGAAAATAATATCATTGAGAGGAATAGTAAAAAATGTTAAGATTAAAAAAATCGAATGTAATAAAAAGAGTGAGGAGCGCACACTTCATTGGAAGACAGTTGTCACGACTAAGACTGGGACAATCCTATTACTCCATTGCAGTATCGACTGTTAGCGCAATATCCTTGATATCTTTAGCCTTTGAGATAACAATTTGGATGTTAATAATTTTCTTCCCTATTCTATTGCTTAGCACGTTCATAATCGGATATTTCATGGATATTTATAATATTAACACGATGGATAAACTGAAATCTGACGAAGTAGGTAATAGATATCTCACTACTAGCGATTTAAAAGGTCAGGAATTTCAATTATTACAGACTGAAATTGTTCTAGAAGCATTGAAGGCTATGCAAGAAGATCGCCAATTAGATCCTAAGGACTTACTTAAGAAGTATGATCTTTATTTCAGAAAGTGGAAGTCTCCCTATAAATAATCTATAAATAATACAACTTATTATTAAAAAAAACACTATTTAAACTATATTTAAAAATGGTATTTATTATGATTAGTGATAAATTAAAACTCGATGATATTGACAAGCAAATAATTACCCTTGTACAGGAAGATCCAAGCCAGACACATACTCAAATTGCTGAGAAAATCAACAGATCTCAGCCAACTGTTGGGATGCGAATAAAAAAGCTTGAAAAAAGTGGTATTCTCCAGTTCCAACCGGGAATAAACTTTCGACTTGTTAATATTCATCTAGCAACTATAGAAATCAACACTAAGAATCCCGATGAAATATTTGAGATGGCTAAATACTGCCCATTCATGTTAAACGCGTTTAGGTTAAGTGGACCCCATAACATTTGTATACTTTTAGCAAGTTCTGATCTTTCAAAGTTAGATAATATCATAAATTACCATTTCAGGTCTAACCCAGATGTCCATTCTGTTTCTATGGAGCTTGTAACTGAAATAGCAAAAGATTTTATTTTACCTATAGATTTTAGCTCCGAGGATCATGATCCAACGATAGAAAATGGTTGCGGAGATAAGTGTACGTGTCGACATATCAAGAAATAGAGCGTATTACAATAAACCACCAACACGTTTCAATATTTATTGTTAATAAATATTTTTTTATTTAACAGTTTAATGTTATAAATTAGAAGTTGACTGATAAATTGAATTAATTAAAATAGTTTAATTCAACATTCCAAATATATAAATTATTGTATATGCTATCATTACAACAGCTAAGATACATGCTATAATGGCACTCATGTTCAATATACTTTCTCTCGACATTTCTTTTATACCACTCCTTTTCTTCTAGTTTTATATAATGAATACTATTCTATATTTGAGAAATAATCAAAGCATTTTATAAAACATCCCACTTTAAAAATGTATTATTATTGTGGGTTTGTGTATTCCTCAACGTGAGTGAGTGAACAAATTATAAATATAATAATCATTGAATAAATGAACATCAAAAATTGTTCTCTTTCTTTCCTTAAAATAACTTGACGTATTTTGGTTTTAAGAAAATAGGATTTTAATCATTTGAAAAAAGCCTATCATTTATATAATTAGAAAAAGATCCAAAAAGAATAAATCTAAACCCAGATCTTTTAGTAATTGCATGTTGTTGTAAATATAAGCATAAATTTTTTCTTCACTAAAATATTTTAAACAAGTATACTTTCCCTTTTCCTTTATTAGAACCTCTATCACCATCCTTATTATTTTCTTCAGGTAGTCAATGATAATTTCTTTTCTATTCTTTATCAAATTTATGTCAATGATATTAAACCAAGATTCTTTAGTTAAGGAAATATATTTTAGTTCTGGGTTATCCTTATACTTTTCCAGTTTAGTAATCTTATCATACTCTTCTTGAATGGTATTTAGAATGATATTTTGAGACTTGCTGTACATGCGATTGTCTATAATATTTCTTATGCTAATTAAAACCTGTTGAAAAACACCTAAAACATCGAAAAAGTCCCCCATTTGAGAAACATTCTCAATTTGGCCCCATTGGTTGTAATAGTCCTCGATCTCTTCAACAAAGGGGAGAAAAACATTTAAATCACCATCCCATGTTTTTCCTCGTTTTTTCCAGATCTTTTCATATTTTTCGAGGAAAGCATTTCTTATCACGTTTAATCGACCCATTAATATTTGAGTCTTCATGCTTTTAACATCAGCAGCTACAAAAAGCAAGTTGTAATCTGGTTCTAAAATATATATCCAACGCCAGCCTCCCATTTCTATGGATTCTAATGATTGTTTAAACTCAACCATCGAAAAATGATTAAAGGCAGTTAAAAATCCAGATACAATATCTGAATCAGCATCTGTTTTTAGAAATGATTTGTATAACAATTTAATTCCAGAATCACTTTCTAAAATCCAAATTATCATGATAGAGATTCGCTCGTTTTATACTCAACACTTATAGAAGTAACAATGTGTTTGAAATCTTTTAAATTTAGATACTAATTATTATTATTTCAATTGAAAATAAAATGAATAGAAATGTTCTAATTTTTGCCCATACTTTTAAAATTAATCATGTTAAATTTATATGCTATCCATTGGAATGAAGAAGAATTACATGAATATATTACACCTCTTATATTGAAAGGGTGGAATGTTGGATACGAATATAAAAATGAAGTACGTGCCAAATTAACAATAGAAAAGTTAAATCCTGATATCATCCTCATTTATCTAAAAGTAACACCCTCGAGAGGAATTTTATCTGCTAAAATTATCAAGAAGACCGACTCGATTAAACATATACCCATAATATTTATAGATGGGAAACCTAAACATGTGAAAAAAATCAGAAGTGAGTTTCCAAATGCGATTTATACAACCTCAGAGAAACTTGAAACAACCCTGTTGGGATTAGAAAGATAATTTCGGTTGTTTCTTCATTTTAACTTTTTCTTAGGAGGTTCTACATGCTCCAGAGTTGATAAGTGACTCAAGGAATAATCATGAAATCCATCACGTCCAGGAGACCTAATACCTTCAACATGGACATATTGCCCAATTCGCGGTAAAAAACCGTAGGCATTAATCTTGGATGAAGAAACTAAAACCGAATATAAATCAGCACCTACTTGAACTGATAATACCATGTAGCCATAAGTATAATTCCGAGAAATCCGTTTTTCTCCTTGGGTATTAGCTGCCATTATACGCCCTTCAATACTGATTCTTCCTCGGTTCATTTTGGGTACACTCTCAATTACTTAGTTTACAATTATTGGAATAATAATAAATTAATATGTTGGTCCCATTAACGTTAATAGGGTGACAAAAAAACTTATTATTGCAAAACCAAATATGAGCCAACAAGCAAGACCAATGATACCTAATACTAGTCCAAATTGAGCATATGAAGGATTATCATCTTTATCTTTCCCTTTTATGCCAAAAACAATACCAAGTATCGAACCTAGAAATGGTATCATGATGAACCCTAATATCGCCAATACTAACGCTTCTATTCCATAGGTGTTATTTTCAGATTGTTGAGATGTATTATATATGATTGGAGGGGGGCTAGTAGTGGGTTGAGATCCATCATTTAATTTATATCCGCATTTTGGACATACTTGCCAGTTTGGTTCAGTTTGAGTTCCACATCCGGGACAAAAAGTCATGTATTAATAATGATTTCGAAATCTTATATATTTTATTCCAATTAAAAAGAATATTAAATTCAGATTGAAAAAAAAAAGAGATATAAATATGAATTAAACCCATTTAATTAACCTATTATGGGATATTGATTTTTTTCCTCAATGATAAAAATTTTTTCAGTATCCTCATGACCACAAACGACGCATTTCACGAACACTGGAGGAAAATAGTTAATAATTTTAGGCTTTTTCATGCTTAAGCATACTGGGCATGTGTAATGCATATTTAACTTCACATCGAATTTTTAATTTAAATCCAAAAATATAATTTCAACAGAAAATATAATAAGTACGAGAATTTTTGCTCAGCTTTTAGTGCTCATTCTTCTGGTAATGGATCTGAAAACGGTAACTCCTTGATTTCTAAAATATTTCCAGTAGCTTTAATTAGTTTTTGAAATTCAGATCCTGGAATTTGCATTGTCTCGGAATTAATATTTGGATGACAACAAATTTCATCCGCGTTCCATACTTCTTTATCTATAATAAATATGGTTTTGTTTTTGATATCATTTACTAACCCTATTGGTGATACTGCTCCAGGAGTAATTCTTAGTACATCTAAAAGATCTTCAGGTTCTGCAAAGCGTATTTTTGGGGCACCTACCATGCGACGGAATTCATTTAAATCTAATCTTTTATCATGAGGTATGGTCACCAAATAAAATTGCTCTGTTTTTTTATTTTTCAGAAATAAATTCTTACAATGTGTCCCTTCAATATGCCCACAATGAATTTTAGCTTCTGGTACAGTAAAAACGGCGGGATGATAATGTAAAATATAATGAATATTATGGACAGACAGCCAATTTTTTAGCGATTCCTTCATGATGGTTCAACTTTGTAATCTTTACTAAGTAAAGATAGTAAAGATAAAATAAATTAAAGAATTGGTGATAAATTAAAAAAAATTCGCTTGAAAGGGGGGAAGTGGTTATGAATGCTATGTATACAATAATCTAATATTAGTCCAAAGGTTTGTTCAAAGTTTTTTTTTTTAAACTAATAATATTATTGGGATCTTACTAAATTCAAAAAAACCGATTAGTTAGTGAAAAAAATGCAAATAGCAGATCAATATTATGATGAAACAATGGAGGAAAATTTTAGTGTGAGTATCCTTTTTAATGAAGGAGAGGCTCTCGAAGGGTATATCTCCTCCTATGGATTTGCCGCCTTGATTTATAATATTAAATCAGAGGATTATATTTTATTTGATACCGGAAATGATGCTAACATTCTCATTCATAATTTAAAAGAAGCTGGTGTAAATGCTTCTGATATCAAAAAAATTGTCATATCACATGACCATCAAGAACATTCTGGGGGTTTAAATGGAATCTATAACAAAAATCCGAATATAGAAATTTATGTCCCCATTGAAAATCAAGTTAAATTTAACAGAAAATATCCTTTAGCGCAAGTTTATGGAGTAGAGGGAGTTCTAGAAATTGAAGAAAATATGTATATTTCAGGTCAGTTGGGAAATTATTTAAAAGAACAATCGATGCTATTAAAAACTGAATATGGAAAGAGAATTCTACTCGTAGGATGTTGTCATCCGGGATTATACGATATTTTTAATGCTTTTAACTGTACTGGAAAAATTAAGGCTATTATTGGGGGATTACATGATTCAAGAAGCTTTACATGTCTCGAATCCGTAGACTTTATTGGAGCTTGTCATTGTACTAGAAATAAGGATATTTTGGAAATTCGGTATCCAGAAAAGTTCCACAAGATTAAAGTTGGAGAAAACTTCCTTTTTTAATTTTCTATTTTTACACATCCGTACACATTTTAATTATAACGGAATATCAAATTAAATCCTTAAGATTTGTAATTTAAATTTTAAACTGAGAATAATTCATTATGATTATATGAATATATTCTTAGTTTTTGATGGTAATTAATTTCAGACGTTTTTAATTGATAAACATCATTTCAATATACACACATAAATACACAACATTTAAGTATTATCAAAACTATTTTTTAATTAGAATACACAAACAAATAAAAAATGTGATAAAAAAAAATGAACAGATATGAAGTAAATAATGGTTTGATGAAGGTAGTCGATATTAGAGGTAATATGTACACAGATCTTTTAACATTTGGAAATATTAATCATTAATTTTTTTTCTATATTTTTTAATACACACTTAAAATTCATGCTGATAAATAAATAATTTAACATTAAATTGCTTGGAGGTTAAAGGAATGAGAAAAAATAAATTAAATATTTTGGAAGAAACAAAGTATAAGATTCAAGCAGAAGTTATAACGAGCGGATATATTAACCGTTAAAACAATAATTAGAAATTTAGAACAATTCATGATTAAAAAAATAAATTAGAATATGAGATGATAAAATGTCAGATAAATATGGAGAGGATATTTTTGAAGATGATGAGGAATATGAGGAGAATCTTGAAGACCTAAGAGAAAGAGAGGAAGAAGTACGAGAAAAAGAGGAGGAAGTGCGAGAGAGAATCAGGGAGATTGCTGAGGAAATACGAGAAAGAGTGGAAGATCGCGTTGAAAATCTGAAAGATAGAGCGGAAGATAGAAAAGAAAGGGAACAAGAGCGATTAGAGAAAGAAATGGAGAAAATGGAAGCAGAACGGGAAAAAATTGAAGCGGAAATGGAGCGATTAAGTGAAAAAGTAGAAGCAAAAGTAGAAAAAGCACGCATGAAGGCAGAAAAAGCTCGAAGAAAAGCAGAAAGGGCTCGCGAAAGAGCTACTCGTATTAATATTTCAGTCCCCCCTGAAATGAGTGAAGAATGGAGGGAATGGTCTGATACTTTAGGGTCATCTGTGTCAGAATTGGTAAGAAAATCAATGAGATTCGTGAAAAACAATATTGGAGATCTTCGGAAATTAGATGAATTCGGCAGGAAGATGGAACGTTGGGGAGATAATATTGAGAGAGTGGTTGAAGAATCTGGAATTGAAGAAATAGGAGAAAAAATACAGCAAGGTTTGAGAGATGTGGGTCTTGATGATTTAAAAGTCAGGACTAAAAGTAGTGGTAAAAATGGTCCAAGGATTAAAGTCGATTTTAATGTCTCAAGTGATTCTGAAAGGATCAAAAAACGCATTATGGGATTAGTAAAGCTCCATAAAAGTATCCCTATTAATAAACTAGCACAAGCTCTAAATAAATCCGATGAATTTGCGGAAAACCTAATTTATGAGCTTGCTGCAGTGGGTGTTGAAGGAGAACTCGAAGAGGGAATATTCAAGTTCATTGGAGATATAGATGAGGTGCTCGCAGCACTATTTGAAATAATAGATAATTTAATAGATAAGAGGTAAATAAAATATGGAAATAATACCGACAGGGTCAAGTTTTAGGCAGTATATGGCATTTTGGGGCGGTCAGATAGTTTCGCTGCTCGGATCCATTGTGGTCCAATTCGTATTAATGTGGTATTTAACAATAAGTTATCCAGAGAATCCTTTAGTACTTTCATTAGCATCCTTTTTTTACTTTTTGCCAATGATTTTTGCAATGCCCATAGCTGGGGTTTTTTCTGATAGATGGAACCGCAAGAAACTCATTATAATCGTAGATTCATCTCAAGCGTTTGCCACATTCATTTTGATAATGCTTTTTTCCATGGGGATTACAGATTTATGGATAATTTTTTCCTTTATGGCGCTACGTAGTGTCTTTCAGGCTTTTCACCAACCAACAGTAAATGCAATAGTTCCAACAATGGTTCCTAAGGAAAAACTAAGCAGGATAAATGGAATTAATTTTTTAGCTTCAGGAGTTGTTCAATTAATCGGTCCCGTATTAGCAGCATTTTTTTTGGTATTCATGACGCCATTCCAAGCTCTTTGGATTGATGTAATCACGTTTTTTATTGCGTTCATACCGCTGATATTCATAAAAATTCCTAAAGTTCGCACGGAAGCAGAGAAAAAGAAAAAAGAATCATTTTCTGTAGAGTTTAAAGATGGATTTAAAACATTGCGAATGGTTCCAGGAATGATTATTTTATTAATAATGTCAATGTTACTGAATTTCCTGATTCAACCTTTGAGTACATTAATGTCATACTTCGCTTATAATATTCATAACGCAACTGTGCTTGAATATGCTATAATGTCGACTGGTTTTCAAGGAGGTATAATTTTTGGAGCATTACTTACGGCAATCAAGAAAGAATGGAAACATAAAGTAAAAGTAACTTTTATTGTCCTTGGGGTTTTCATGGTTGGATATGCAATGTTAGCGTACTCTCCCTATAGGGCTTTCATTTTCATGATTATTACCGCATTTGTCATGGGGTTTGTGTTGCCTATTGTAAATACAATCTATCAAACGATAATGCAGAAGGCAGTTCCGCACGATAAGTTAGGCAGGGTAAGTTCAATTGATTCCACATTATCAATGTTAATCACGCCATTAGGGGCATTGATCATTGGACCATTGGCATTAGTACTTGGCGTGTCTAACTTATTCTTTTTTAGTGCACTTCTTGGAATGGTGGTATTAGCGTGCTTGTATGCCTTTACTGGAATTCGACACGTGAATTTTGATGAGATAACAGAAAAAATGAGTGATGGATTGGAGGAAATGAAAGAAGTTCCAGAATAAAAAACAATAAATAAAATAAAAAAACAAAAATCTAAAAAAAATTAGGGGATATAAATGGAAAATATAACAAGTAAAAGTAATTTTTCACAATTCCTATTTCTTTGGTCAGGTCAGTTGTTTTCGATATTAGGATCTGCTATTGTCGGATTTGCTATTACGTGGTGGATAACAATTACAACAGGAAGTGCAACATTACTTTCTATAAGCACTTTCATGTACATCTTACCCATGGCACTTCTAACTCCTTTTGCGGGAGTAATAGCAGATAGACATAATAGAAAGATTATTATTGCAATAGCCGATTCATTGCAAGCGCTAACTACATTCGTAGTAATTGTGCTTTTTTGGTTTAATTTGGCTAATCCAATAATAGTCGTTTTAATCATGGGTCTTAGAGGTATATTCCAAGCATTTCATGTACCTACAGCAAGTGCAATACTACCATCGATGGTTCCTAAAGAGAAATTGAGTAGGATGAACGGGATTAATTATCTATTTATAAGTGTAATTAATATCATTGGTCCTATTTTTGGTGCTGCTTTATATTCAATTTTGAGCATTGAATTAATCTTATGGATTGATATCATTACTTATGGTATCGCAATGGTTCCACTTCTATTAGCTAAAATACCCTTGATGATTAAACCCAAAGAAGAAAAAGAGAAAGATTCTTTCTTTCATGAATTCAAGATCGGACTGAAAACAATTAATCTCATTCCAGGATTAATTGCTCTCTTGTTGTGGTCAATGGTGCTTAATTTTTTGCTTATGCCCACCAACATTCTATTATCTTATTATGTAGCATTCGAACATGGTGGGAATGCATTTGATTTGGCTCTTTTGTCTGTCTTTTTTAGTGTCGGAATGATATTTGGCAGTTTATTGACATCCTTTAAAAAAAATTGGAATCGCAAGCTCTTTTCATATTTTGGCTCTCTATTCATTTTGATGGGGGGGATTTCGATATTTGCTTTTGTTCCTAAAGGCTTTTTCTTTCCAATGTGGATAGGAAGTATTATTATGGGTTTCATGTTGCCAATAGGAAACACGATCTACATGACGGTAATTCAACTCACGGTTCCTAAGGAGAAAATGGGAAGAGTTGTCTCCATTGACCAATCCTTATCGTCAATAATGGCACCGATCGGAGCAATTTCTGCAGGACCTTTAGCAGAATTGTTTGGTATCAGACCACTATATTTAATAGTGTCGATAATAGGCTCGGTTGGTTCAATTGTCGTGTGGAAAGGGACTAGACTAAGAAAAGTGAACTATAACGATCAAGAGGAACTCGATAGGATAAGTGAAAGCATGATTTACGTTTCATAAAATTTTAACAAAATTAATTTTTATTTTCTCTGTTTTATAATAATACCAAATAAGAGAATTTCTTCTAAGATATTGATTATTATTTTCTAATAAAAATTAGCTCTAAAACTTGAAGGATATCTCAATTGGTACATCTTGAAAACTATCCTTTATGTACTTCTTGAACTCTTGTGAAATCGATTCAAACCCTCCTTCTATGTATTCTCCTATAGAAAAGCTTTTCGGTCGAATTTCTATCATGAAATCTTTAAGTTCACTCACGTTCTCAATGGTATCATTGACTCCCTTTAAAAACATTGTATAAATAAATAAATGCCCTTGAAAAACTTTAGCAAACTCCTTGATCCCCTCCTTTACATCCCTTAATTTCACGGGATCATTACACGCACATAATTTAGAAAAATTTGATTCATCCATGCTATTCAAATTAATGGCTAACAAATCACATCCCTGCAAATCATCTCGAACATCCTTCCGTTGAAAAAGAGTGCTATTGGCATATATACCGATTTTTTGATCAGGATATTCTAGATGAATTAGTTTGATTAATCTCCTTAAACCAGAATAAAGCGAAAAGTCTCCAGGTCCTTTTAACCAGATATAATCTGGTGATCCTGAGTTTAAAATATAAGTTTTGATTTCAAAATAAATATCTTCTGCAGGATAAGTCCGAATTGATCGAAGACGGTATGGATTAAAATCAACTGGTAATAATCTTCCAAATTTCGGGCTTATATTTACTTTTTGTAGGTACTTGTATCCCATCCTTTTCACATTATTATATAATTTTTTTGACTGAATTATCTATCTCCTTTCTTGTAATCCTGTATTCTAAACATGCTTGAAAATGTAAAAAAAAACCAAAAAAAAAGTAATTAGGATTTTTTCATTTTTTCTTTGAGTTCCATCAGATAAACATCAGGGTTGTGATCGTACATCGTTCGTGCTTTAGGAGGTTTCTTCTCCCATAGATCTTTACCAATTTCAAAGTTTTCTTTGGCACTCTCAAAATCTCCTAGTTCCATGTAGCATAATCCCATTTTGATGTAAGATTGATCTATATACCAGCCTGTTGGATTCATCTCAATTGCTTCCTCAAATTGTTTAATGGAATCTTCATAATCTCCAACGATAAGCAATATTTCTCCAAATGAATCGCGTAAATTACCATCTTTCTTATCACACTCGGTCATCTCTTTAGCAGTTTCGATTGCTTCCTCTTTTCGGTTAAGTTCGGCTAAAATCAAAGCTCTGTTATTAAGAATGGACGCGTATTTCGAATCGTATTGATCTCTTGGAAATTGGTTAATAGTTTCATCATTCACTTTTAACGCTGATTCAAACTCTTTCATTTGGTAATAAATTACAGATTTCGTTTGGAACATTTTTAATCTTTCTTGTTCAAACTGCTCAATGATGTAATCTATTAAATCTATTGCTTCTAGCTTTTTATTTGAACTAGAAAGGATATAGACTTTTTGAAGATAAAGACTTATATCCTCTGATGCAAGCACAATGGCATTGTCAATGTTATTCAATGCTTCCTTTATATTCCCCATTTCATGAAACACGGATGCTTTAAATGATAACAACCGAGATTGGGTTCCTTTATTTGGAGCAGATGTTATAGCTTTATCTATTAGTTCAATGAACTCGTCTTCATTACTTTGATTTGGCTCGAAATTAAAGATGAGATTATATCCCAATACTAAAGCTTTTGATGTAAATGCAGTGTAATGATCATCATAGTGAACCATTGACTTCTGGGCATCTTTCATTGCTTTTTCGTACTTACCTCTAGCCGTATATGAAAATGCTCTCATGAACAAGCTTGAAGTTCCTACTGAAGGGTAATCCTCATCATAGTAGTAAATGTTAAGTTCTTTATCGAGAAATCGTTTAGCTTCTTTATAATTCTCAATCATGCAATACATGCCCGCTTTCAACATTTTTAAGTCTAAATTATTGGGACTTAATTCCAAACCATTGTCAACTAGATCAAAAAGTAATTCTTGATCTTCCAAGTTCCACTTGATCTTACTGATATTAACCACTATCTTAGTACGGATTAATAAAATGTTGTCAGGATCCTTCTCTAAGGCTTTATCCAAAATTTCGTTTGCCAAGTCATTTTTGCTCGTTTTACTTAATACCTGTGCTTTCTGACAAATTAACCAAGTTTGATGAGTTATCCCTTCTGTGTCTTTTAAACTTTCTATAGCCTCATTAAAATCACCCATTGCAAGGTGAGTTAACGAATGGAATAAAAATCCAACCGGCTGATCTGGATAAGTATCACTTATTTTTTCTGAGGTTCTTAATGATTTTTCAAAATCATGATGATAAGTGTAAAGAATGTCATCTAAAATCAATTTCTGTAAATCACTAAGATCTTCTTTCATGGATTCAATCAAGTCTTTTAACTTTTGATAATCTGCGCCTTTCTTTAATCCCTTAATTATTTTTTGATAATTTTTGATTCCTGTTAGATTATATCTCTCAGCAAATTCCTTCTCCTTTAATAGCATCAATTTATCTATATAAAAACCATCCAAAGTTTCAAAGAGGCGATTATCTAGCTTATAATTATATTCAATCTTCCCAGATTCTGTCTTTATGGGGGTTACATTATAGGATTTTAAATCTTCCATGGCTGCTTGTATTATAATACTTTCTAATTTCGCGTCAGTATTGATCAATTTAGTTTCTGATTCAATTTTATATGCAAGATATTTAATATATTCTGGTAGAAAATTCTTTAGTGAAGATTTCAGTTCATCTTGAAAAAGATTAACACAGATCTCATTAATTATTTCTTCAAATACTATATCGATCTTGATAGAAGGTGCCCCTTTAGCACTGGTTTCCTGCAGTTTATTTAAATATGTAAATTTCGTAATCTTATCATCAACAATTGCACGTAACACGCGTTCTAATTTACCATTAGCTTGAAAATAGTATTCCTTATCAGGAATAACTTCCAATTTATGAAATTTAACAGTATAAAACTCCTCTTCTACTATCTTTTCTAAGAAAAATTCTAAAATCGTGCGCTTTATTTCATATTCACTTGCAAATTTATCAACAGAAACATAATCGGGATAGAAATCAGGGTGATTGAATGACAAGAATAATATTATCTTGTTAAAATCCTCCTCATTTTTTAGCAAATTTTCTACTTTCGAATAGTTAAGTTTCAAAATATTATTCAAGAATCGGAATTTGACTTTATTGTCTTGTACACCATATTTTTCAAAAAATTCGTTTGTATTCCTGGTAATCTCCTCTATCCTTCGACTCTCCTCCTCTAATATTGATTGCCGGTCTAAATCATAGCGCTTCAGTATTTCAAAGTATCTAATTTTTCCCCCAGCTGTTATTTTATACTCGCTATTCTCATTCAAAATAAGAGTATCTTTTTTTAATGAATTTAAAGCATTTGATAATGATGAAGAATTAATTTTTAATGGCTCTGAAGTAAAGTCTGACCACTTGCAATAATCATTATTGAATAGCATCCATAGAATCCAATCTGTATAATTCCTTTTTCTTGTAATCGTTTTAGGTGGAAAATTTAGTGCCCTTTTTCCGTGTTTCTTCAAATATTCAAGTTCTCGAAGTCTTTCTAATCCATCTTGAGTAATCTCATATTGGTTTCGCTCAGGTCTTACGATATATCCGTCTTCTCTCAGTGAAGTTAATTTGGTAGACAAACTCGATTCTGGGATTGATATATCTTTAATAAAATTAGACCATTTACAATGCTTATTTTTAGCCAACATCCATAATATGATATATTCCCAACTCCTCCCTATAGCAGGATTTAGGATTTCTTCTGGTGGAATCAATATTTTTTTTCCTACTTCCATAGTAAAACTTCTCTTTTTATTTAATATAATATAAGAAAACATCCATTTAAGTTTTCACTTCTGAATCTTATACGAACTCCCATTGAAGTTTGAACTTCGATTTGAAGTTTTGTAGCTGAATCTATATATGAATCAATTTCCTAATAAAATTAAGTAAAAAAAATAAAAACTGAAAAAAAAAAAAGTGAGTGAAAAAAATGGCACAAGCAAGTTTAGAAGTAGTAAAAAAACAAGGACTTGAATTACAAAGTGTATTGGAAGTTGAGCTTACTGAATTTATCGCTAATAAAGAAGTCGCGGTTGAGAAAACCTCCTTCGGCAAGAGTCTTTCCAAGTTAATTAAAAATAACATGAAAGAAACTCGAACCATACAGGATGTCAAGAATACTCAAAACTTCAGGATAAGCGCAATATTCTGATACACACCCCAATTTTTTTTAAAGTAAAAAATCACGATCACAAAATTAATAAAACCAAGTAAAGAAAAATAAAAACCAATCAAATTAACCAAATCTACCAACAAAAAACCAACAAAAAAACCTTTCCAACTTGAAAAATAAGATGTGAAAAAAAATGAGCGTGAGAGAAACTTACACCAATAGCGTACCACTTCCTGAAGTGGCGTTTCCCGAATTCAAGGCACCTGCTGCTGTCTTGAGTAAATGGGAACGATTCAAGCGGAATTTCGATTTGAAATACCGACCATCCTTGACTTATGCTCTACTAGTTAATATTCTACTTTTATTAGCAACATTGGTGTTGTTATGGGTTAGCGTGGCGTTCGAAGGATTATTCAATCCCTCAACCATTCTGGGGCTTTTCAGTCTCCCCATACTCTTAGCTATATATGATGCCCTGTGCTTGATGGAGCAAGAGCAAGAAGCAACACAAGAAATAAATATTTAATAAAAAATAAATAAAAATAAAATTAAAAATTACATAAAAGGAGTGATGCGAGATGCGATCAGCCAGAAAGAACAATCAGGAGCGTATAATTTTGCGCCCCGTGAGTGGTAATCATGCGTTTTTAATGCGTTAATCGATTTTTTTTCTTATCTTATTTTATTACATTTTAGTTTTCTCAATTATTTCCACAATTTCGTTAAACATATCTATCAATCATAGGAATACAAAAAAACTGTACAAAAATATTTAAGTGCTATTTTTTTTATTATTACAGCAAGGAGGTTGTTAAAATATGGATAAAAAATTATATAAGAAAACATATCCTTTTATTTGCTCAAGCTGTGGAGAATTTACGCATTCTAAAAGAGAATATTGCGAAAGTTGTGGAAAGAAAGACGCCATAGTAGAAGCGACTAAGGAAGATTACAAGAAAGTGATAACTTGAGCACTGTATCACCTTCATTTCTCTAAATGGGTTCAATTCTATTTTAGATAAGGTATTTGAGCTATAATTCCTACAGTTTCATATATATCTTTTATGATGAAATCTGGTTTAATCTTTAAAAACTTAATATTGGGTTCATCATTTACCCAAATAGCTTGCATGTTGTAGTTTTTAGCTCCAACTATATCCGTATCGATTAAATCACCAATATGGATTGATAATTCCGCTGAAACTGCTAGATTTTTCAGTGCTGTTTGAAAAGGTAAATAATGCGGTTTATAAACCCCGAGTTCATCTGAGAAAATCAACGTATCAAAAAATTGGAGGATTTCGTGATGTTCCAATGCTTGTTTTAATATCCTTCCTGGCGTGATTCCAGTATCAGAAATAAGACCAATTTTATGATGAGGTTTTAATGATTCCAAAGTTTTTTTAACATTAGGTTTTAATGGTGGAGGATTGCTTAGCATTATACCTTCTAATTTTCCTACAATATCTTTGATTTCAATATTACTCATCTTGACATTTAGATCGTTTAATAGATTTACAAATCGATTTTCCGTATATATATGATGGATATTATTCTCTATGAAAAAAAAGTTGGATTCATATGATTCCTTGATTTTATCAAATGAAAGATTATCATCTCTTTTTCGTATAATATCTGAAATCAGATCTAGTCTAGCATCTGAATATGAAATGTTTTCGAAAAGAGTATTCCACAAGTCAAAGGTAATAGCTTTAATCATGATCATATAACAGAATGATTTATTCCTAAAAACAATACTGCTACTTTGAAATTCACTATATATGAATATCGCATTTATTTTCGAACTTTTAATATTTAATTTTAAAATTAATAATAAAGGAGTAAAATAAACATGGTTATCAAAAATTTATCTACAGAAGACTTTTTTGAAGTCCCTATAATCACAATGGTAAAATTTGAAGATTATACAAGATCTAAAGTATCAATACGAGTAAATAAATTCGAGTTAGAATGTAGAAAAGATCCTCTTCTTAGATACTTACGACCCGTGGGTGCTCGTTATAGCTCTCATGAAGGTTATAAACAATTTGTAATTATTCATTTCATGCAAGAGTATTATGAAATCCCGTTTTCTTCTTTTGATGAGGACAATCAAGATGATGCCATTTATCAAGATTATCATGATAAAGTAAATGCAATTACTCATTCGTTAGATAAGTTAAGGAACCAAATTCAAGAGACTGATATTGAATCTTGTATTCGAACAATTAATTGAATGCAATAGAATTGTAAATTATTCAAGGTATTATAATTGATAATAAATCAATTCTTGAGTAGAAAAAAAGAATTTTATAGATTTAATTTCTTTTTCCAGAAGTTAATTTTCTTGATAAGTGCATCTATTTCAATCGAAGATAATATGTTTGATCCCGTCTTTAAAGACGCTATACCTATACTGATTTGATTTAAAACGCTAGAATAGCCCATTTCTTCAACTATATTATTTCGTATAGCTTCTAAATCGAATGAAATTTCGTGAGCTGTTTTTTTAGTAAGATTTCTTATTACATCTTGTAGTTGGTCAGATATAGAGGATTTTTTCCCAGATTTTACCCCAGCTGATTCTTGAGGCTGCTGTTGAGTTACACTCTCTTCTGAAGATTTTGTAGGAATTTTCGGTAATTGTTGGATAGGATCTATTTCAATCTTTTCCTGAATTGATTTTTGAGTAGAATCAGAAAATCCATTTGAGTGGCGAGCAGTAATATCATTTAAGATACTAACTGGTTGTCTAATTTGAGGTTTAATTTCGTGTACTGGTTGAGATCTTGTTTTATACATTAACATGCTGTCATCTGTTTTTTTACTCTGCATCCATACATCTTCTATTATACCCGCAAATAATTTCACGTGTTCTTCTAATATTGATCCCATTCCCGCTATTTCAAATTCTTGGTCGACTTTTGAAACAGCACAGACGACAACTTCCTCGAAATCTCTGTTTATTGCCCAAATATTCTCTCTCGAGTAATGACGTATTGAAAAATTATTAATTTGCATGATTTCTGCGAGTTTTTCTTGATCTAAAGGATCATCCCAATTAAAATTTGTAGATATACGGACGTTTACATGTTTTTTTACTTTAGTTAGCGCTATTAAATCAATATCTTCCAGCCTTGGAGCAACGATGTGCACTCGCATCTTCACGCGTGTCATAGCGTCATTAATTTGTGCTTTCATTCCTTCTACACTTCTCACGAACCAAACATCTTTAAAACTTAACATCGAAGCTTGTTTAGAACGTTCCCAGAATTCATTCATCGTTTCTTCGGAAAGCTCTAGTTGATTAAGAATGTTAGTTATGATATCTTCTTCTAATATCTTATAAATTTCCTTTTGGAACATTTCTTTAAGTTCTTCAATTCCTCTATCTACATCTTCATAAACCGTAGATATCCTTTGGTCTAGATCTTCTAATGTTTCTCTTAGTCTGGATTCAATATCGGATAAAGTATTGCTTAAATCTATACTCATATCACCAGCAGCATCAGAAATGGTGGCAAGCTGATCTGTCACTTGATCTAATGTACCTTGTATTGTTCTTACAATTTTTTCCTGAAAATAATCAGTTAAGGAATGAAATTGTTCAGTAACGACACGATCGACGATTTTTTCTGCCATTGTCTTCAAAGCACCGATTCTAAAAGTCTTCTCAAAAGATATAGATATTTCTGACTTTATCGTTTCTAATCTAGATTCCACGACACCAAATTCTTTTATTATTTCTTCTGGAACAATCGTTCTAAGGTTTAATATAAAAGCTCTAATCTCCTGAAATTTTTTAACCTTTTCTAATTCCGATTCTACTCTACTAAATTGAGCTTTCATTTGATTCGGTAAGTTAGTTTTCATTATTTGGATGTAATTTCGATATTCGTCCAGTTTGCTTAGTTTTGCTGAGTGTTCTTCAATTTCTTTAAATTTCAATTGAAGGGCTTTTGGTGTCGTTTCTTGTATATTTTTTACAATATCCTTGAATAGTTTGATTTGGTTTAATAGTGCTGCATATGGTGGTAGGGTTATATAAAAAGGGGTTTTTCCAGGGACCTCTCTGACTAATCCCTTCGCCAACAAGTTTTTAGCAATTTTTTCAGCTTCATCATCTTCTACATTAACAAGTAAAGCTATTTCCCCAACCATTACTGGCCCCCTTCCGGTTAGGTGAAAATAAGCATTGATTTCTTCATGAGAGAGCCCAATTAGCTCTAATACTTGTTTTGTAGACTTAAAAGCATCAACTTCTTCATTCATTTTATGATTCCCCCTTTAAATGTCACTTCTTATACACTTGTTCTAGAATTTCTAAATGTTTTATAGCTGTTTTCTTTCGCAATTTCTTATCAGCAACATCCTGTCTGATTTTTTCAATTAAGTATTCAGGAAAAAAAGTATCAGCTATAGTATCTGTTAGTAATAATACCCATTCATCATCTTTATCTTTTATAGTTGTAATAATTCTAGCTTCTTTTAATTGATCTATAAATGATCTCACGGTTTCAAAGCTTTCTCCCGGTCCTTTAGGAATTTTACTTATTGGATATGATTTTTCTCTGAGCAGTACGATATAGTCATATTTATCGGGATTAACCATATTTTGAGCAATTAACTTATTATCTTCAATTGAAGGTTTATATGTAATAAAGAAATTTTTGACTTCTTTAAGATATAGTTGCGCAACCGTTGGGGTGGGATATCCATTTTGTGCTTTTTCTACTAATTTTACAGCAGGCACTCTCATTAGTTCAAAATCTGATAAAAGAAAAAGACTTATATCAGTATATCCTTCCAACCAGTCTTGCCGGACAAGATCGGTTTTTATGAATGGATCTAATGATATTTCAAGATTGGTTATAAAACGATCTAGTTTATCTTCTAATAATCCCCGAAGCTCCGTTCTTGTATACGGTCTTTCTCGCAACAACTCGAGAATTGCTCTTCCTTTTTCACCAGTAAATATTTGAGCCATCCTTTGTTCTTTAGAAAGATGTTCTAGGCGTTCTAACAAGATTAAAGAATTTTTGAGATAACCCACTAATTCTTGCCTTAATTCATAGTGGTTTGAAGGATTTGCATTAATATGTGACAGATATTTAACGATCGTGTTATTTATATCTAAAATGACCGTTTCACCAAACATTTCTGGTTCCTCACCTAGTTGTAAGATTAAATTTATCATCAAGGGTGACTCTGATTCCATACCGGTGAAATAACTAGATACATTTGATCGTGCTTTTTCAAGTCTCACCATCACGTTTCCAGCTTCTCCTGCTCCGGTAATGTGAGCATAAAAAATCCTCATCATATCATCTAAGTCTACTTCGATACTTTCTGGGTAATTTAAATATACTATTAATCCTTGATCTTCAGTCCATTTTGTAATTACGAACCCTTTTGGCATGCAATTTCACTTTTATTTTATTAATTTCTCTTTATTAATTTTAATTAAGAATTTACTCCTTTTTTCTTCTCTATTGGAGTGTGTTCATATTCGGCGATATTTATTTTGTCTTGCAGATTTTTAGAAACAAGTATCTCTCTTTTCAAAATACTTGTAGGTTTTATATTTTTATCTTTATTAATTTTCTTTCTTATTTTCCTTATTTTTCTTACCATTGGAGGATACTTAAAATGAGTTTGGTATAATGAATATCCAACAACTAACACTAATAATCCTCCAGATAATGCTATTATAATAGGTAAGACGTCAATTCCTGGCTCTAATATGATATATGTAATAACTAAATGAACATCATCAATCGAGATAGTAATATTATCATACCAACCAAAAGTATTTGCAATGAATAACCTTATAGCAACTGAAATATTAACATCCTTTAACAATAGAGAAGTAACCTCAAATCCTCCTATTTTAGCGTCTTGAAAAGTACTATTTGCCTCACTTAAAGAGATTGTTTCTCGATTTTGGTTGTTATTGATTAAAACTTGTAGCTCTGAAAAGGGGGATCTTTGTGTTGGCCAAGATTGGTCTATCTTAAATTTAAAATTAAGAAATGCATTTTTAATTTGAATTTCTTCTCCACTTATCATATTTCCTTCTTGTTGCCAGGATACAGAGCTGAACTTGTTAATATTTTTTTCATAAGTGAATGTAAAATTACATTCTTTCACAATTAAGGAATTATAAGTATCTGTATCAGTACCTGAAATATTATCCTCTGAATAGATATCAATCCCAATCGTAATTGTGAAATTTGAATGTGAAGGATCTTTTTCAAATGCAGACATAAGCGCGGTGATTATTAAGTTGTCATCATATGGATCAATCAAATGATCAGTAAAGGATATGACTTGAGGAGTATCTTGACCAAGACGTGTTGTTTGGTAAGACGCGACTGTATAAGTCGTTGTATATTGGATATCAGAGATCTGTATATAGAAAATTACAAAATCGCCTATAGCATAATACTGTGCGGTGGCATTGTCATTACCTGCTTCAAGATTTGTATTTACGCTTGCATCAAATAAAGCACTTAAGGATATTGAAGTTATATTGTATTCTAGCATGTTTACTGGTAGACTTACATTTTTTCTAAAGTGAACACTCGGAAATTGATTTGGGTCTTCTGCCCAAGTATGAATGACATAACAACCTTGAGAATTTATTCCACTACTATCAGGAAATAGAAAACCTTCATTTGTAATTCTTTTCCATTCTAAAGAGGTTGATGAATTTGGAGTACCTGATATCTCCGAGAAAGTGTTATTTTCACCTACAACTCTATAATTTGCTTGATTATTTCCAATAAATGCATCAATCGATGAATTATCTCCTTTATCACCTTTAGTAGCAATCCAACCTTGGCTTGTTGAAAAATCAGAGTTAATTAACCATTCTTTAGGTCCAATTGTTTGATCTGCTCTTCCAGTTCTTAAGAAAAAGGAAAATTGGAATAGAATAAGGAGTGTCACTAAAATAATCCACAGTTTTTGCTTTTTTATCATTTGATTTTCCCCTTGATTATTTTAAACTTGATTCTTTATCATTTTGCATTTCGATAATTGTCATCCTTTTTTGAACTTGATTTTTAATTAAATCATCGTGACTGGAAAGAGATAAGGGTTTTAGTTTCTTTCCTTTTTTAATTTTCTTCTTGAGTGAGCGAATCTTTCTTACTAATTTGGGATACTGAAAAATTTTATTATATAATGTAATTACAACTCCAAGTATTAATATACTCCCAATAAGCGTGTATACTAGCCAAGACATGTCTTCAGCTACTTCTATAATTTCAACGATAAAGCTGACTTCATCTAGGAAAACTATGAGTGATTGATTAAATTCAAAATTATCTTTCAAGAATAGTTGAATTGAGACAGTAGTATTTACATCTTTCTCTAAAAATGAAGTAATATCAAATCCACCAATTTTTGCTTCTTGAAATGAAGTGGATGCAGAAGTTAAAAGGATTGTTCCTTCTTCATATAGTTTATCATTAATATAGAATCTTATTTCAGAGAGGGGAGCTGAACTTGGCCATTCTTGATCAATACTATAATTGAAATTCATAAAACCTCCAACAATTAAAACATTATCACCAGTAATTTTGCCTGCTTCTTGGGTAAATGAAATTTTGGAAAACTGATCAATTTTTTTCTCATACGTGAAATTAAGATCACAAGATTTTATAATTAGCTCATCCCATTCATCATGATCCCCAGAACCATCATTATCTTCACAATAAATATCTATTCCTAAGGTGATCGTAAAATTATGATTATCAACCTCTAAAACTGAAGTCAATGTTGCTATTAAATCTGATTCACTGACAAAGTTTAACTTTCGATCGGTAATATTGAGTATATCCGGAAACAAGGGCGGATTAGATTGACCTAAATACTCGGATTTAAACTCACCAATACGGTAAGAAAAACTATTTTCTAAGTCTGATAATTCAACATAAAAAGTCACATCATCTCCAATAGCAAATTGATCTGGTCCGACAGGTAATGTATAATTATCATTTGGAGTATCTACATTAGCATCAACACTTGCATTAAAAATTACATCAATATAAGCTGATGTAATAACATAATCTTTCATTTCAACTGGTAGTGAGATGTTTTTACTCCAATGAACGCTCGGGTAATTGCGCACTTGACCTCCTGCAGCATTTTCATCCAGATAGTGGTAAACAAAGCAACCTCTATTATCAATAATAGCTGTATCAGGAAATAGGAAATTGCCATTTCTAACTCGTTTCCATCCCAAAGAGGTGGAAGAATTAGGTGTTCCAGTAAGTCCAGAGTATGTTTTTCTATCTCCTAATATTTCGAATTTAGCTTGACCTGCAACAATACTTGCATTTATATCAGTTAAATCTCCATCTTTCTCAATATTCCAAGGTGAATCTACCAAAACATCAAATGAAGGATCTTCAATCCACGCTTGGCTATATGGCTCTTCTGGTAAAAATATAAAAATAAAAACTGGTATGACCAATGCAAGGATTAAAGCGATGATTCCTAAATTTTTTTTTTTTACCATTGGGATTTCATTTCTTAGCTTATAAATTTAAATACATAATAATAGTAAATGTTTAAAAATATTATTTATGAGGCTTTGAAAAAATGTAATATTTATCAAATAAAAAACACGAGAATATTGAAGTGATATAGTGACACTTTAAAGTGAACTTTTTACAAATCCTCCATCAACTTGGATTACAGTTCCCGTGATATAACTCGCTCTTTCAGAAGAAAGAAATACTACGAGATCAGCCAATTCTTCTGGGGCACCTAATCTACCTAATGGGATGGAATCAACCCACTTTTTCATGATTTCTTGTTCTGATTTGCCTGTTTCATCCATTTGACTTTTTATTAATTCTTTCATTCGATCAGTGAGAGTGGGGCCTGGACACACGACATTTACAAGAATATTATCTTTAGCGTACGCATTTGCTAATGTTTTTGCATATCCAACAACTCCCAAACGTGTGGTATTAGATAATACTAAATTCTCAAGGGGCTGTTTTACCGATACAGAAGTAATCGCAATTATCCTTCCAGATTGTTGTTTCTCCATTATGGGGATGACAGATTTACAAATTCTAATGAAAGATAACAAGTTCAAATTTATCGAATCTTGCCAATTTTCTTCTGTAATATTACTTATCGGTGCTGAAGGAGGTCCTCCCGCATTGTGAACCAAAACATCTATCGTACCGTATTCTTTAATTGTAGTGTCAACTAATGACTTTATCTGCTCTTTATCATTTAGATCGGTTTCGATTGTGATAATTCTACTATTAGAATTGTTCGAATTGCTCTTTTCGATTTCATTCCTGGCAAGATCCAAGTTTACACTCGAACGGCTACATATAACCACGCTTGCACCCTCCCTATAAAAATTTTTAGCACAAGCTAAGCCCA
>DAOUVJ010000112.1 GCA_030667705.1 Promethearchaeota archaeon
TAAGGAGGAATGAGAAAGATGGGAAAAAAAGTGTTATATTTTATAACGAGTGAAGACATTACGGGCGTAGAGCTCGCCATGGAACACTCAGATGAAGACGATGTGACGATTCTTTTACTTCAAAATGCTGTATTTTTCGCAAATAAGTCAAACAAAGCTGTTTCACAGGCGCTCAACCAAAATAAAACAGTTACAGCATGTAAAGAACATGTAGATATCCGAGGATTATCCAATTTCATTTCTGATAAGATTAAATTAGTTACAGCTGATGGTGTAATTGAATTAATCTTTGAGAATGATTCTATTATAAATTTCTAAAATTTTAATTTTTTTTTTTATTTTTTATTGTTACTGCAAATCATCATTTGATTGTATTTTTTTTAGCTAAATTCTTAATATTTTGGATTCTTATATTTGAATCATGACCATGAAAAAACTAAGTTCAAACGTAGTTCAAATTTCTCATGGGTCCGGGGGAATTTTACAAGCCGAACTCATTAATTTCATCACCAAAAACATCTCTCTAAAAAAAGTTAATGGGGGTATAGGTGTTGATGAGTTAGATGACGGAGCAACAATTCCACTAGAAGAATATGATAAGGAAATTGTGGTTTCTGCAGATGGTCACACCGTGCATCCAATATTCTTTCCAGGAGGTAATTTAGGAATTTTAAGTGCTTGCGGTACGATTAATGACTTGTTAATGATGGGAGCAACTCCTCTTGCGATTACGTCGATTATAATAATTGAAGAAGGATTTAAGTTCGAAACATTGAATAAAATTGTTAATTCTTTTAATTTCACGGTAAAGGAAGCGAATGTGGCAATTATAGCAGGAGATTCGAAGGTAATGCCGAGAGGAACTTTGAATGAAATAATAATGGCCACCACTGGAATCGGAATCAAAGAAAAAAGTATTAAGATTCTTGATAATAATTTAAAATCAGAAGACAAAATCATTATCACTGGGAGTATTGGAGATCATGGTTGCTCATTATTATCATCTCGGGAGGGATTAAATATATATAGCGACTTAGAATCTGATGTTGGATCTTTATTAGAAATTCATGATGTATTGAAATCAGAACGAGAAAGGAATTATATTCATGCCATGAAAGATCCCACACGAGGAGGTATCGCAGGAGCTTTGAATGAATGGGCAAATAAGTCTAATGTGAGTATTGTTTTAGAAGAAGAGAAAATCCCAGTTAAGAAACAAGTAGTAGCAATTTGCGACATGCTCGGTTTAGATCCATATGCAATCGCTTGCGAAGGAAGAGCTCTTCTCTCCGTCGATGGTGAAAAAGCAGAGGAAATTCTTAGGAAGATAAGATCAACAGCAATTGGAAAGGAAGCTGAGATTATTGGAGTTGTAGAAGTAAATAATCCTAAAAAGGTTTTATTAAAGACTATAGTTGGTGGAACGAGATATATTGACATGCCCTTAGGAGAAGCAATACCTCGGATTTGTTAGTTAATATTAGATTACTGTCCATTATGACATGCCGAGTTATTATAGTAGGAATATTTTTATTTGAATTTAATGTTTTAAAATTAATTCTAATTATTTAATATGCTACTCTATGTTATATTATTTTTGATTTAAAACACTAATTAATAAAAAAATTGAAAAAAATACATGGACATTCTTGGAATAAAGATTTTAAGAAGCAAGGAATTTACTGATAAAATCACTAAAGCAATAACAAAAATTATAAAGGATTTAAATAGACCGATTAAAATAATGCATGTTTGTGGTACTCACGAACATACCATGTCAAAGTACGGGCTAAGAACATTACTACCCAAAGAGCTTGAAATACTCTCAGGTCCAGGATGCCCCGTCTGTGTATGTCCTGCAGCTGACATCGATAAAGCTATTGAAATTGGTAAGCGAGACAATACAATCATTACTACATTTGGTGACATGATACGCGTCCCTGCTACAAATCTTTCTTTATCAGAGTTAAAAGCCAAAGGAGCTGATGTAAGAATCGTCTATGGTCCCCACGATGCAATAAAAATCGCAAGAGAAAATCCTAATAAAGAAGTCATTTTTTTTGCTATTGGATTTGAAACCACGGCTCCATTAATCGGTTATGAGATCCAAAATGGTCCTCCTTCGAATTTTTCAGTTATCTGCGCATATAAATTAATTCCAGCAGCTTTAGAATTGTTAATAAGCCAATCCCAATTAAGGATTGACGGTTTTATTTCTCCTGGTCATGTTTCTACAATTATAGGTTTGCAACCATTTAAGATATTTTCAGATGCATATAAAGTCCCTAATGTAATCGCCGGGTTTGAACCTAACGATGTTTTATTAAGTATCCTAATGCTTCTCCGGCAAATCAAGAACAAAAAGAGCGAAACATTAAATGAATATTCAAGAGTTGTAAAACCCGAAGGGAATAAAGTTGCTCAAGAAATTATGGATGATGTTTTTCAATCGGTATCAAGCCCTTGGAGAGGAATTGGACGAATACTTGATGGAGGCTTAGCAATACGAGATAAATACGAAGAATTTGATGCTGATAAGAAATTTGATATAAAGATTGGAAAATCACAAGACATACCTCCAGGTTGTTCATGTCACTTGGTTATGGTCGGTAAACTTTACCCTCATGAATGCAAACTCTTTAGAGAAACGTGTACTCCCATAAACCCTATAGGACCTTGTATGGTTTCAATGGAGGGTACTTGCAGTATTTATTATAAGTATCATCAAGAGGAGTAAATTCCGACATGTCTGGATATTTTAACTACAACAACCCTTGTTAAATCCTTTTATAAAACAAATTGCATAATACTAATCAACTTTCAATATTATTATTACTGGAGGGTTTTTTCATGATAAATGTAGATTACCAAGTATATGTACCATATGTAATATTCGTAATTTTTTCTATAATTGGGAATATCTTTATGATCAAAGAATCAAAGGAAAATGTAAATGGTATACATGATTTGAAAATCCTTAGAAAGATAGGTATAACTAATATTATTTTCATCTGCCTAACCTTGTTTTTTCCACCAAATTCAAACTACTTTGGCGAAGAACTTGAAAATATCTACAATTTTCTGCCCCCGATGTGTCTCACTTATATTCCATCTTTAATAACATATGGTATTTTAATGTATAAGCTTGGAAAGATGATCGAGGAGAGATGGGGATATTATCTCAAAATTGCTGGAATTATAGGAATAGTCGCAAATTCTTTTCTACTTCCTTTTCCAATAACAATTTTGTTTATAACTGCGCTTCCACCATTGGCGTTTAATATGATAGCAATGACTCTTTCATTCATTGCAGGAATTTTATGTGTTATAGAATATTTTTTTATCTATTTGAATGGTAAAAAGAATGATAATCGAAATTTTAAAAACTCAGGGATTTTTCTTATTTTTGGCTTTTTAATTCAGCTTATTCTTACTGTTATATTAACCATAATTTATAGTCCCTTAGGTTTTTGATTTATGTCTTTTTGGAATAATCCTAATATGAATTTTTTTTTATTTTTTTTGTAAACTTTATTCTATATCGACCAAGGAAAAACTTTGGCATACTTCTCCTCAGCCCATGAATCTGTAGATAAAAAATTAGCTTTAAAACCACTTTCAAAATTTTTTTCATAATAAGTTTTCACATGACGTCCCATTTTTATTTTATCGTAATCAACTCTAGTAGGACGCTGTAACTTTAAATTCTCTTCATAATTTTTAGTGCTAAATTCTAAGCTGCATTTCCAAAATGTGGCTTTTTCCTTCATGAACAATTTATGTTCCCCGCGATCTTCTTCGATCCATGATACAAAGCAAACATCATCCTCACCCTTTAGGCAATTGTTTAAATATTGTAAACGGGATTCGAATCCTCCTTCATTGGAAGCCCAATAACCTCCCCAATAACTGGTTAATATAATAATTATACGTCCTTTTAATTCCCTTACAGTTGGCCATTGATTATTGTTTTTCCTAAAGTCTGTGTGTGAATAAAGGTAATTTGGTGATAAAACATCAAGTATCACTTTATTTAACTTTTTAATTCCATATAATTCGCTTGGATCGTTATTCGTATCGACAATACAATCTTTTAATTCGATGAAAAGAGTTATTGGTGCGTGTTCATTATTCTGTTCATCTGACCAATCCTTCAATAATATAAGCCAGTGTGATAGCAATAAATCTCCCGGATTTCCATCGACATTAATTGCAACGTCAACATGTTTGGGCAAGTGATATACTTCAAAATCCTCAACTTCTTGAATTCTATCGTCATGTACGTCATATTCAAGGCCTCTAACACCGTGGTCGAGTTGTTTTCGTATAGATATATTGAAGGAGTTGTGACTGGTTTTAAAAAAAGCGTGATGATAGGGTATATCCCATCTTAAATCGTCATTTGTCATTTTGCATCAAATCAAGGTAGTTATTTAGAAATTGCATGATAGTTCGATATTTTTTATTATTATAATTTTATAAGCATCTTAAATAAAATGTAACTATGAAAAGTAAAATTGAGATTGAAGGTTATTGTGACGATCGATTCACGTCAGAAAAAAAGCATTTCAATCTAATTTTGATGAGAATTTGGAAGTAGGAGCATCATTTGCCGTAACAATAAATGGGAAACATGTAATCGATATCTGGGGGGGACATGCTGATGCCGCTCAAACTAGACCATGGAAAAAAGACACGATCGTAAATGTTTATTCTACTACAAAAGTCATGACAGCAATTTGCATTCACATGCTTGTTGATCGTGGTTTACTAGATTTGGATGCCCCAGTTGCTAAATATTGGCCCGAGTTTGCACAAGCTGGAAAAGAAAATCTACCTGTACGATATCTTCTTAGTCATACTTCTGGTTTAGCTGGTTGGGATAAGATTATTCGACCTAAAAAACTCTATAAATGGGATCTAATGGTTGAGCTTCTAGCTGCTCAAAAGCCTTGGTGGGAGCCAGGAACGAAAAGTGGCTATCACACCATTACTTTTGGATATCCTTTAGGAGAAATACTTAAACGTATCACTAACAAGACAATTGGAACCTTTTTTCAAGAAGAGGTTGCTAAACCACTTGGAGCAGACTTCTACATCGGCTTACCAGAAGAACACGACTCTAGAGTCGCTGAATTAATCCCCCCTCCTCCAGTAGATCTCAGCACTTTTGGGGATATCGATCCTAAATCGGTTGCGATGAGAAGTCTCACTAATCCAATGATTGATGTTCAAGCAACAAAAACTCGCGAATGGCGAGGAGCCGAAATCCCTGCAGCAAACGGTCATGGAAATGCTAGATCAGTATCAAGGATAACAGCAGCATTAGCATGTGGTGGTGAACTTGATGGAGTTCATTTACTTTCAGAAGATACAATAAAAAGATCAGTTGAAGAACAGTCTAATGGTACTGATTTAGTCCTTAATGTTCCAATTCGTTTCGGTTTGGGTTGGGGTCTTCAAAGTAAAGATTTACCAATTGGACCGAATCCAAACTTGTTTTATTGGGGTGGATATGGTGGTTCAGTTATAGTAGTAGACTTAGATGAAAGAATGAGCATTTGCTATGTCATGAACAAAATGGTTTCGACGCTAACTGGCGATCCTCGAAGTGAAAAACTGATAGAAGAACTATACAAATCATTATAGATATCATATAGATTTCATTTCTTTTTTTCTTATTATAATAATTTATTAATTTTATCTGATAAGAATACTTTATTAGTTTAGAGATTAAAGACTTTTGAAGCAAGACTTTTGAAGCATACATATAAAGTAGATATATCAGGAATTGTTCAAGGAGTAGGATTTCGCCCATTTCTATACAACTTGGCTCGAAAATTTGGTTTAAAGGGGCAAGTCGTAAATCGAGGGAATGCGGGCGTTAGATTAAATTTGCAAGGCGATCAAGAGGGTTTAAAAGCATTTTTAGGATCTATTGAGAAATACAAACCAACAATTGCTTACATTGAGAAATTAAATGTAGAAGAAGTTGAATCTGATAAGATATATACTGATTTTACGATTGGTAAAAGTGAAGAAGGCAGAGGAATTAGCTTAACATTACCCCCAGATATCGCAATTTGTGAAAATTGCATTAAGGACATGAGAAATCAGAAGTTGCCAAAATATTTTAATTATCCTTTTATTGCGTGCGCAGTTTGTGGTCCACGATATACAACGGTAAAATCATTACCATATGATAGAGAGAGAACGTCGATGTCCAAATTTCCTTTCTGTAAAACAGCAAAACCAGAATCATGTATAAAGGAGTACTCCAATTTTAACAATAGAAGATTTCATGCGCAGACGTTTGCTTGTAAGATATGTGGTCCTAGCTATCAATTACATTACAATTCACACGAACAGATGCAGGTAAATTCAATTGAAAAATTATTGGAGAAATCAGCTAAACTCATAAAGGAGGGTCAAATTTTAGCTGTTAAAGGAATAGGAGGCGTGCATCTAGTATGCTTGGCTGAAGAGGATGATGTTATCTTAAAACTTAGAAAGCGAAAAGGAAAGCGCAAAAATAAACCATTCGCCATAATGATCCCGAATCTGGATATGATCCAAGAATATTTTGAGATTTCAGATCATGAAAGAGACATTTTAACATCTTTTAGGAAACCAATTATATTATTAGAAAGGAAAAAGCGTGAGAGTTCACTACTAAGCAAGCTTATCGCTCCAGGTTTAAATAATGTTGGATTCATGCTTCCTTATTCTGGAATCCATTATCTTCTTTTCGATTACTTAAAGCAGCAACCTTTAGTATACACGAGTGGAAATAAATCGAGCGTACCAATGTCCATTGAAAATAACGAAATATTTAAACATCTTGAACATCTAGCAGATGCTTTCTTACTCCATGATAGACCAATACACCAGAGAGCTGATGATAGCGTCTTAAGAGTTCATGATGATAAAATAAAGCTAATAAGACGTTCACGAGGATATGTTCCAGAATATATCCCCTTATCATTTGATGTGGATATACCAGGAGCAATAGCTACAGGTCCAGAATTATCTGTCACGGGGGCTTTATTACGTCGAAACCGTATTTTTCCAACCCAACATATTGGACACGTGATTAATCTTGAAACTCATGATTTCTTGCAAAATGCACTATTTCATGTTAAGAATCTACTTCAAATAAAAGATAATGAAATAATGTATATTGCGTGTGATGCACATCCAACGTTTACAACAACCAAACTTGCAAAAGATTTGGCTTCTCGTTTTGGCATTAAATATTACCCCATCCAGCACCATTATGCTCACATATTATCTTTGATGGCAGAAAATAAAATTAATATTGATGAGCGTATTATCGGAATTTGTACTGATGGTGTAGGATATGGATTAGATGGAAATATATGGGGAGGAGAAATACTATCTTGTTCATATCATGAATTTTCTCGTGAAGCTCATCTAAAATACCAGCCAATGATTGGAGGAGATCGATGTACAAAATTCCCTGCTCGCATGCTTGCTTCAATTATTCTGAACACTTATCCCTTAAAAGAAGCGAAGTCATTATTTAATCAATTGAATTTATCAAATGATTTAGAGTATAATTCAAAAGAATTAATTGCTTTAATTTCTCAATATGAGAAAAGTACAACAAGCAAGGAATATCAGAATATTCCTCTTACGAGTTCTACTGGTAGAATTTTTGATACTGTTTCTTATTTATTAAACGCTTGTAATTTAAAAACCTATCAAGGAGAACCAGCAATGCGTTTAGAAGGATTAGCATCACGCGGAAATCCTCGTAAATCTGAACTTTCCATTAAAGTTAATAAAATTAATGGAAAATACATATTAGATAGCTCAACTCTGATTTCTGATATTATTGAATTGGTTTTAGAAAAAAATGATATACCTAAAGATATCGCTGCTGCATTTCATATAGAGTTAGGGAAAACTTTAGCCAATGTCGCCTTGAAAATAGCAAAATCTAAAAATATTAATAAAATCGGATTAACAGGTGGAGTATCTTATAATAAATTGTTTTCTCAACAAGTAAAAGACACAATACTAAAAGAAGGATATGAATTTTTAGAGCATAACATTATTCCGCCTGGAGATGCTGGCATTAGCATTGGTCAATTAATTGGTGGATATTTCAAACATATTCATTAGATATTATATAATGTTACATCTTTTCTATAGAGATAGTATAAAATAAAGGTTGATTGTTATGAAATGTAAAATAATTGAAACTCCACTGAAACCCGATAAAGCAGAACCAGTAATTAATGAATGGTTGGCTGCTCATAGTAATATAAATATAAAATTTGTACAAGAGACAATGATTGGAGCTAAGACTTTGAGAGCAACATATTACTATGAAGAATAAAAATTAAAGAAAAATTTTTAATACAAGTGTTACTATTTTTTTTTTCTTTTTTCAACTATCTGGAATGTTAAGATCAATTTTATTTATTAGCTAACACTTGCATTTTCAATAATATGAGTTTTTGGAGTAATAAAAATGATTGAATCAGAAGAGTATAAAGAAGATCTTATTAAAATTGCCAAAAAATTAGAACGATCCTCTCAATCTTATCCTAAAGACGAAACTGGAGAGCCCACGGAAACTTATCTCGAATATTTGAGTTTAATGTACAGCCCAACAATTGCAAAATTAGTGCAACATCTTCCCGTTTTTCCTAAAACAATTTCTATTGTAAAATTCGCTAAAAAGGCCGGTATGGATAAAGAAAAACTAATGAATATGCTCGAAGATATTACAGAGAGAGGTTTTATCATAAAATTAGGTAGGAGTTATGCACAACCCATGCCTCTCTTTGTTTATGATATCCCTTTTATCTTAAAAAAAAATATTGAACACGAAGACGCAAAAAAGTTTGCAGAGTTAAGTAGGAAATTTTTTATTGAAGACCATTATTATAGTACTTGGCAAACTAGTAGAAAAGGCGTACCACGGTTTAGAGTATTAACTGTATCAGAAGAAGTTGAACAAGAGAAAGAAATAGTCCCTATCGAAGAGGTTTATAAAATTATTGATCAATGGGACGATTTTGCGGTAATTCCATGTCCTTGCAGACAAAGAAGCGAAGTTGAAGGGATTAGAAAGTGTAAAGACATATATCCAATTCATAATTGTACATTATTTGGACCTTACGCTAAAGCAGTGTTAGAAATGGGAGACCCCGACATTAAATCAGCAACTCGGGAAGATATCAAGAAACTTACCATGGAAGCTTCTGAAATAGGCTTAGTCCATTGCACGGACAATCGCGCAGAAAATACTACAATCCTTTGTGCCTGTTGTGAGTGTTGTTGCGGAATGATAGGTGGTTTGACTCGACTCGATAACCCAAGAGCCTTAGCACGAGCAAACTTCATATCTAAAGTCAATGAAGAATTATGCGTAGCTTGCGGGACTTGTCTAGCGCGCTGTAAATTCCAAGCAATCGAAATAAACGACAAAGCAGAAATAAATCCAGATAAATGCGTGGGATGCGGACTATGTGCAGTAACTTGCCCAGAAGATGCCATGACAATGATTAAGTTTGAGAGAGAGAGCATCCCTGGAGCAACAGTCTCGAATTAAACTTTTATTTTTTATTACTTCTTTACTTTTTACTAATTTATTTGTATCTTATGAGATTAATAGTTTTATTTAAAAATTAAGAATTTAAGTCATATATTATGGGTGGTCTTTTTGGGGTATTTTCGAATGCGGATTGTCTAGAGGATTTATTTTACGGTACAGATTATCATTCACATCTAGGAACAAAAAGAGGGGGCTTAGCAGTACAAAACTCGGTTGGTTTTCAGAGGTTTATTAAAGATATTACAAATAGTCAATTCAGGTCAAAATTCGAAAAAGAATTAAAAAAAATGCACGGGAATAAGGGGATTGGCGTAATCAGCGATTACGATGATCAACCCTTGATAATAAACTCTCATTTAGGTGTGTTTGCTATTGTCACTGTAGGAAAAATAAATAATCTAGATGAGTTAGAAAAGGACTATTTGAAAAATGGAAATCATTTTTCAGAGATGCATGGAGCAGAAATTAATCCAACCGAAATGATCGCTACAATCGTGAGTCAAGGAGCAACATTCGAAGAAGGCATCAAATTAGCACAAGATAAAGTTGATGGCTCCTGCACGATGCTTATATTAGCACAAGAAGGATTGTACGCAGCTCGAGATAAATTTGGTCGTACACCATTAATTATTGGAAAAAAACCCGGATCATATGCTGTGACAATGGAAACTTGTGCTTTTCCAAATATAGGATTTAATGATCCAAAATATTTGGGACCGGGAGAAGTAATATTAATAGATCATGATGGTCTTCACCAAAAAGTACCTCCTGGAGACCGATTGCAGATATGTTCATTTCTGTGGGTGTACTACGGATACCCCGCTTCAAATTACGAAGGAATTAATGTAGAAATAGTGAGGCATAGGTGTGGATCATATTTATGCA
>DAOUVJ010000136.1 GCA_030667705.1 Promethearchaeota archaeon
TACACATTTTATGAAATTATGGCTTACAAATTCTCAACTTAATAGATTAATAGAAACTGATTCGAAATATTTCGAGCAATCTTATCTAAAAAATTTAGAAACATCTCAACTAGTTGTAATTTTAAAAATCTATAATCTTATTCGTGCTCGTAACATAGAAGACAATATTAATGCAATATTGGAAGAATTAGAACGTAGAATAACACCGGAAGGAATAAAGCAATATAGAGATGGTTTTATTTCATCTGAAGGGACTTATTACGTATTATTTTGTAATTACATGAGAAATACTTTAGACAAGGTAAAAGATTACGAACTTTTATCAAGTATAATATCTAGAATTTACAGAAATTTAGAACTTCTTGAATTTTCAGCAGATATGAATTTTGACTTAATTTCCGAGCTGTTTTACTCATTAGAAATTCTTAAATTATTTAATTGCATTGAAACTCGAGAGATGATTATTCAATTAGCTAAATATTTATTTCCCCAAGATGTGGTTGAACGTATGAAAAATAGTCAAGAAATCGTGAATACAAGAGCGCGATTCAGGCATCTCAAGGTTAATAAAATGACGGGAGAAACTAGTTATTAATCCGCATCTCTCGAATTTAATTCTTTTCTTATTTCATATAATTTGAAAAAAAAATGTTAAATTAATTCTTTTATTTAACATTTAATTAAATGTTACTAAATTAAAACAATAAAAATTGGATGGTTATTAATGGATTTAAACAATTTTAAATTAATTTATGATAAAGATCGAACCGTAATTCAAAATAAAAAGGAAATTGAAGACAAACTCAGAGTTATTCTTGGAGATAATAATATATCCACGAGTGAGATTGATATTTTCGCTTATTCAAAAGATGCTTCACTTATCGGTCATATTTGGACTTTAGAGGGAGCAATAGCAGGATTAGCGGATTTCATCACATGGCCAGATACTAAAGAACATATAGTGGAAATTTTAAAATTGGCTAATGAAGAAAAAATCCCTGTAATTCCTTTTGGAGAGGGTTCTGGAGTTGTTGGAGGCGCAATTCCTGTTAGAGGAGGAATAATCATTGACATGAAGAAATTCAATAATATCTTAGAAATCAATGATAAGGATCTGACTGTAACAGTTGAAACGGGAATTAATGGAATGAATTTAGAAAGACTTTTAAAAGCCAAAGGATACACTACTGGGCATATACCACAATCTCTTTACACCTCATCTGTAGGAGGTTGGATTGCCCATAAAGCCGCGGGTCAATTTTCAACAAAATATGGAAAGATTGAAGATATCATTTTAGGCATGGAAATTATTCTTCCACAAGGAGAAATTATTAATTTTAAACCAATTGTAAGAAATGCTACGGGTCCACAATTTGATAAGATCTTTATTGGGAATGAAGGGACTTTAGGGATAGTAACAACTGCAACATTAAGAATTTGGCCATTGCCAGCGAAAAGAACATTTATCTCTTATGCTTTCCCCACATTTGAAGATTCTTTAGAAGCTGTAAGACATGTTTTACGAGAACAAGTATATCCAGCTGTTGTTCGAATTTATGATAAAGACGAAACATCACGCCATTTCCGAGACGTGGAAAAAGCATCAGAAAAAGTCATGATTATATTTGTCTGTGAGGGAAATGAACGTCTTGTAGATTTAGAAGAACAAATTACCAGAGAACAATGTGAAAAATTCTCTGGAATAGATTGTGGAGAACATCCTGTTGAGCATTGGTTTGAAACGAGATTTAAGGTGACTGAAACCAGCACAAGTCCTCAATATAAATTAACCGTCGATACCATTGAAGTCGCATCATCATGGGAAAATGCAGCAAAAATGTATCATCACGTAACTGAAACTGTCAAGCAAATTAAGGGACTTCTATTATTTACGGCTCATATTTCACATTTTTATCCCAATGGAATTGGAATGTATTTTTCATTTGGTGGGGTTGAAATGGGGGAACAAACTAGTTTTGATTTCTATCAGAAAGTATGGAATACTACTATGAAAGCAGTATTAGAGTCTGGAGGTTCTATTGCTCACCATCATGGTATCGGGATTAACAGATCAGGTTGGATGGAAAAAGAATGGGGTAAGAGCTTTAAGATCCTCAAAGAAATTAAGAAAATTATCGATCCTAATAATATATTCAATCCAGGAAAAATTTTTGATAACACATGGAAAGGAGGTGCCAATTAGATGGAAGAATTCATGGAAAAATATAAATGGTTCATCGCAGAAATAAATAAAACTGAAAAAGATGTAAAAAGAAAAATATTTAGGAATCTAAGCCGTGTTAAGAAAAACTTCTTTCCAACGGAAGAGGTTAAAGCAGATGTTTCCAACCTAATTAATTGTGCTCTATGTCCAAATATGTGTCGATTCGATTGTGGAACACTGCAAGCAGAACAAAAGGAAACAATGAGTCCTTCGTATAAAGCCCGGATTGGTTATTATTTATCCATAGGGAAAATTGATCCTACAAAACCAGAAAACAAACCATTTGTTGATTTGATGTACAAATGTACAAATGAAGAATCATGTAAAGTATGGTGTCCATTCGATTTTTCTGTTGTTTCTTTGCTTGAAACCGTTAGAGATGATCTAAATGATAAAGGATTAATGCCAGACTATTGTAAGGAGCAATTAGATAAATTACATAAAACCAATACGATTGAAGATCATAACATTTATCTCACTTACAAGGAGAAAAACATTGCAAATATCGAAACTGATGGAAATGATGAAGTGTATTATTACATTGGTTGTGAAACGATGAAATTTCCAGAAGTTGTGAAGGCTAATATTGAAATTCTGAAAAAATTGAATATTAAATTCTCAACTAATCTAGATCAGAGAGCTTGTTGTGGTGGACCTGCATTCAACATCAGAGATTTTGAAACAACAAATGATTTCGCTCAGAAAAATAAGGAACTTGCTGAAAAAACAGGAGCAAAATTGATTGTGTCTGAGTGCCCTGGTTGTGTACTTACACTTACAAAGAGATATGAAAGTATTGGTATAGATCTCAATATTAAAATTATTCATATTGTAGATTATTTCAAGCAACTCATAAATGATGGTAAATTAAAGCCAACTAAAAAACTATCTGAAGAACTATCGAAAGTAACTATTCATGATCCATGCCTCATTGCCCGGAATCTAAATGACACGACTTCAATAAGAACGGTTCTAAAAAGTATACCAGAAATGGAGATTATTGAACCAATTTTCAACAAAGAAAATGTACATTGTTGCGGATGGTCAGGAACTGCTCATTGGGCTGATAAGGAATTAGCAATAAAAGAAGCTACTATCAGAATCAATGAACTCAAGGAAACAGGATCAAAAGTAATAATCTCAGCGTGTCCATTATGTGAATTGGGATTAGGTTATGGTATTGCAAGTGAAGATAAAGAGAATACTAAAATACTAGATGTCTCTGAACTACTAGTTAAAAGCTTATAAAAAAAGGATCAGAAAACTTGATCCTCTAAATTTATTTTTCCTATTTCGAATTTCCTTCCACAATAATTTAGGTGAAATTCTTTTTGAAAACTACCATACATGAAGCAAGTTGCTTTAAATCCAGTACAATGACAGGGCGAGAGTAATTGAAATTCATGAGATTTTAATCCTTGGATTGTTTTTTTAATATAATCATCAGATCGACCAACTAAATGAGTTCCTCCCAATAAACCGTAAAATTTCTCAAAATTACTAATCTTCTTTACTTTTTCAATTATGTTGATTAATCCAGCATGTGCACACCCCGTCAGAATAATGGGGCCAACTCCTTCAACTTCGGCCCATAATGACTGATCATCCATGATAGTATCATCAATTTTTTTTCCATCAACAATTTTCACTACACTTTCGTCTTCATCAAGACTAAAGGCTGTTTCGAAACTAATTCTCTCAACTTCTCCTGTAGTCCATAATCCAGGCACAATTTCAACTGGCTCAGAG
Organism: Promethearchaeota archaeon; assembly: GCA_030667705.1. Lineage (GTDB taxonomy): Archaea > Asgardarchaeota > Lokiarchaeia > Sigyniarchaeales > SOKP01 > SOKP01. The sequence continues at coordinate 3,974 of DAOUVJ010000136.1, forward strand.
TTAAAATTTATTTCACCACCTAATTCTTCAATTCGTGCTACAGTTATTTCTTTTTGAATACCTAGATCTCTTTTTCCACCATCATTGGTAACATGAAAACGAGAGGAAAACGCTTCAGGATGCGTAAACAATTTTACACCTCCGGATGCTTTAACCACTTCTAAAATTGCACTTGAATGATCCCAATGGCCATGACTAAGGAAAATTGCATCTATATTTGAAAGGTCAATATCATAAGCTTTAGCGTTATGCATAAAGACTTCTTTATCTCCTCCGGCATCAAGCAACACATTTTTGTTGTTGCCATTTGCGTCCTCGAGTTCCAAGAAGAATGAGAGCCCCCAAGATCCCCACCCTTTTCCTCCAACCATATTTTCAACAATTGTATATATATTCAAATTTTTTATGGATTTCATGATAATTCACAATTAGTTTTTAAACTTTAATTAACTAAAATTGCATAAAAAGTATTTGTATTAATAATAGGTCTAAATTATTATTAATCAATAGTATTTATAATATCAATAATTTATGAGTGAGATTATATGAGCGAATTAATATGTGTTTTTGATGTTGGAACTACAGGTACAAGAACAATGATTTTCGATATTAACGGGAAGGAAATAGCTCGAGCTTATGAAGAGTATCCCGCTGTAAAACAACCAATTGGAATCTCAGAGCAGGATCCAATAACATGGTGGAATGCAGTCAAAAGTACTTGTAATAAAATTATAAAAAGTGGAGTAATAGACCCAAATGACATAATTGGGATTTCAGCAGCCTTTCAAAGGGCAACCACGACCATCATTGATGTAAATGGTGAAGTATTGCATCCTGCACTTACGTGGATGGACGAACGAGAAGTTACGGATTTTAAAGGATTCCAAGAAGAGGGAGGATTACGAAGAGCAATCCCAAAAATACTCTGGTTGAAAAATAACGAATCAGAATTATATAATAAAACTTTCAAAATAATTTCCACAGACTCATATATTTACATGAAATTGTGTGGAGCGTGCGTTACAGAGCCCACAAATGGAATATATGGTATCTTAAACATGGACACATTGAAATGGGATGCTGGTCTTGCTGATCTATACGATATGCCACTAAATTTATGGCCTGAACTTCATACTCCCGGTGAAATAATTGGTAAGTTAACAGATGAAGCTGCAAAAAGTCTGGGTTTAAACCCAAATATACCAATCATAATGGGAGGGGGAGATCAACAATGTGCTGCTTTAAGTTTAGGAGTAATTAATAAAGGGCAAGCAAAATTAACTTTTGGGACGGGGATATTTGTGGATTTACTTGTTGATGGACCCATGAAAGCTGCTGGGGGTGTACCAATTTTCTCCTTACCACATGTTATTAAGGGAAAGTGGTTTATTGAAGGAGCCATGCCTGGGACGGGGACAGCATTGAAGTGGTTTAAAAACAACTTCTCACAGCTTCAAGTTAAAGAATCGGAGGAATCAAATAGAAATATTTACGATATTTTAACAAAAGAAGCAGAACAGATTAGTCCTGGAAGCGAAGGTTTACTATTTATTCCATTGTATATATTCAGAAAAGGGACAATTCATGGATTAAGCTTAAATCACACCAGAGGTCACATGATTAGAGCTATAATGGAGTCTGCGGTTTTAAGTGCTCAAATGTACCTGAATATATTAGAAGGCATGGCAAAAGTTAAAATAGATGAGTTAAAAGTGGATGGAGGCGGCATGAATAGCGATTTTTGGGCTCAAATGGTTGCAGATGTTATGATCAAGAAAATAATGATTCCAGAAATCAAAGACGGTGCTGCTCTAGGTGCTGCAATTCTAGGATTCTATGGACTTGGTAAATATAATAGTTTTGAAGATGCAATTGAAAAAATGGTAAGGTTTACTGACGTTAAAAACCCAAATAAAGAAAATTCAAAAATTTACAAAAAATTAGGTCGAATATTCATGTCTACTGTGCTTGAAACAAACGAAAAAAAACGAATAACAAAAAACCTATAATTTTTTTTTCTCTTTTTTAGTGTTTTCAACGATATTCGTAGCTTCTTTCATGTAAAAAATTTAGAAAAATATTTTTGGAATCCTTAATTTCTAAATCTATAGTATAAAAACGCTTGACAAATACGCATGCCTTTTTTTAAGAATAAAGAGGGATATAATCTTTATTATGAGGACATCAATGGAGAAACCAAGCATCAAACAGATGGTACAATTATTTTATTGCACGGTTTTGCTTCTTCAGCCTCTTTTTTCAAACATCAGATTAGCATGCTAAAAAATAAATATCGAATCATAGCGTTTGATGCTCTTGGACACGGAAGAAGTGACCATCCAAAACAGCTTGATTTATCAAAAAACTTAAGACATGAAATTATTAGAGATTTAGAAGACTTGTTAAGCTTCTTATCTGTAAAGGAGAAATATGGAATTATTGGTCATTCTCTGGTAGGTGGAATGATCGGTCAACTTTTCTGCATGAAACATCCTAATGATATTAAATTCCTTATATTGTTAAACTCCGGATATATCATAATTGATAATGTTATTCGTAATATTTTTTATAATCTTCTACCATATTTCATCCGCATGGATTTCTTAAGAGTTGTATCTAATTCTGTAGAAGAGATATTGGATAAGATCCTTCCATATATTTTAACAGCTCTTTCAGACACTTTAAATGGGATGGGAGGAAAAAAGGATGAACTGACAATGATAATCGAAGATCAGATTTTTACAATGATAAATGAAATAAATGAATATGATCCTTCAGGTATCTTATGCCCTACATTAATAATTGGTGGTAGATTGGATAATTTTGCCCCAGAACAAATGTCGGAAGAATTACATAAAGAGATTTCGAATTCCCAGTTAGAAATTATCGACATGGCAGGCCATTTTGCCCCAGCGCAAAGAAAAGAGATCATTAATGGGTTAATATGTGATTTTATTAGCAAGCTAAAGTGAATATATCATAAATTCTTCTTATTAGATGAGAGCTCCTATGAAATCTCTAAAAGATGATTCAAATACAAAATTATTATATTTTAAAAAAGAAGTGGAGAAGTTTGTAAAGGAACGAAATTGGACGAAATACCATACTCCAAAAAATTTAATTCAAGCTTTAGGAATTGAAGTCTCAGAACTTTCCGAAATTTTTTTGTTCAAGGATTTAGATATCCAAATGATTAATGAAAACCGTGCGTTATTTGAGAATATTTCTGATGAAGTAGCAGATATATTCATCTATTTAATCAGTCTTGTAAATAAATTGAATATCAACCTTACAGATGCTTTCGCGAGAAAAATGATAAAAAATAGAATAAAATATCCCATTGAGGAATTCAACAGTGGAAATTATCATAAAAAATGAAAGACTAGAAACCATGCATTATTTTTGGATTAATAATATTATTATGAAATATACATAAAAAATTTTTATTGAATTTTCGATTTATAATAGTATGGCACATGATAATTTAGAAGAAATCATAAGAAACCAATTAGATAAAACTTTAAGTAAAACAAACTTTACGTCCTTTGGAAATTTGTATCAAGGAAAAGTACGTGACAATTATATTCAAGATAATGTAAGGATTATAATTGCTACTGATAGATTATCTGCATTTGATAGGGTAATTACCACCATCCCATTTAAAGGACAAATGCTTAACCAATTATCTGCATTTTGGTTCGAGAAAACTAAAAATTTAATTCGAAATCATGTTATTGATGTACCAGATCCTAATGTTACTGTAGTTCATCAATGTGAACTTATTCCTGTTGAGATGATTGTTAGGCAATATATAACTGGTACCGCATGGCGAAATTATCTCAAAGGGGAACATACGTCTGGTATTGAATTACCTAAAGGATTAAAAAAGAACCAGAAACTTGAAGCCCCCTTATTAACACCCTCCACTAAAGCAGTATCTGGACATGATATCTATATTTCAAAGGACCAGATATTAAATGAGAAAATGGTGGATAAAGATATCTATGAACAAATGGAAGAAGCGGCTTTAAAGCTTTTTGAGTTTGGTTCCAAGTATTGTGAGAAGAACGGATTGATTTTAGTTGATACCAAGTATGAGTTTGGATTAAAAAATGGAGAATTAATGCTAATTGATGAAATTCATACCCAAGATTCTTCACGATTTTGGATTCTCAATACTTATGAGGAACTATTTGGTAAGGAAGAAGAGCCGGAAATTCTGGATAAAGAGTTTTTTCGGGGATGGCTAATGTCAACATATCCTGAAATCTTCCCAAATATAAAACTAGATCAAGAAATTCCCCCCATATCCACAGATATCAAAGTAGAGCTTGCAAAACGATACATGAAGAGTTACATGAAAATCACGGGAACAGAATTTAAAGCAGAAGTTTCTGATATAAATAGGAGAATCATTCAAAACTTGGAAGAAGCACATTATCTCTAGTATCTCTCACCAATAACATAAGATTTATAAAAGCTTCCTCCCTCTTTTTTTATTATGCTTAATTTAATTCTTATCATCATATCATTTTCAATATTCATGACAAGTTTTATTTTTGTATTATTTGATTTGTTTTCATCAAAGGGAGATGAAAATCAAGA
>DAOUVJ010000073.1 GCA_030667705.1 Promethearchaeota archaeon
ACTTTTATAGAAGTGTTTGAAAATAAAACCATTGAGTTAGAAACTGAACATACATCAATAAAATATCTTGCTCAAGGTACAATTTATCCAGACAGGGTAGAAACTGCTGCTACGAGTACAAATGCCGCAAAAATTAAATCTCATCACAATCTTACGTTACCAAAAAATATGAAATTGAAGATTATTGAACCTTTAAAAGATCTCTATAAAGATGAAGTGCGAAAAATTGGCAAGCAACTAGGATTAGAATCAGAACTAATCGATCGGCATCCTTTTCCTGGTCCTGGTTTAGCAGTAAGATGCCTTGGAGCTATAGATAAAGAAAAACTGGGCATTCTCAGGGAAGCAGATCTCATCCTATTAGAAGAGATAAGAAATGCAGGTATTTATAATGATTTATGGCAAGTTTTTTGCGTTTTATTACCAATAAAAACAGTAGGCGTCATGGGAGACTTTCGAACATATGAATATATCTGTGCAATTCGAGCCGTTGAATCAAAAGATGTCATGACTGCGAGTTTTGCTAAATTAGATTGGGATTTACTTGAAAAAATCCAAACGCGTATCATCAATGAAGTCAATGGTTTTAATCGGGTAGTTTACGATATTTCTAATAAACCACCTAGCACAATCGAATATGAATAAAGTTCTATTCATCATTTTAAAAAAAACGCCTAAATAATGCCATAATGATTAAATTTTAATTTTTTTGAAAATTAGTTTTTAATAATATTCACAATCCAAATTAAATTGAGAAAAATGACAGAAAATGAAATCGCTTGGGATTTTTCTGAGATATATAAAGGACATGATGACCCAAAAATTGCTCAAGACATGGAAGTCCTCCTAAAGAAGGCAGAAGAATTCGAAACTACCATTAAAGGAAATATTAAAACACCGCAATTTACTTCTCAAGATTTGTCTGATTTATTTAGGAAAATCGAGGATTTTTATGTTGATCTGGGAGAAATTGAGGTTTTTTGTAAAAATATTTATAACGCACTCATGACACTTCCCGAAAATAAAGCTTTACTTAATAAGTTCGAAGACTTCAATACAACGATCACTACCAAATTAGCATTTTTAGATTTAGAAATTGCTAAATTCTTGGATAAAAATAAGCACGTTATTTCTGATCCAGTCCTTGAGAATTACAAACATTACTGTGAAAATTTAATGTTAGACTTTCCTCATCAATTATCAGAAGTGGAAGAACAACTCATTATAGAAAAAGATCAATATGGTATAAAAGAATGGAGTAGGTTACAAGGTATCTGGTTGAATACGCGGGAATATAAGGTAATAGTAGAAGGTAATGAAAAAATTTTATCCTATGGAGAAGCAAACAGTTTGTTTACTCATCCTGATAGGAGCACGAGAATATCTGCTAATAAGGCAATATATGGCCTTTTAGGTAAACATCAAGAAATATTTACAACAGCTATACGAAATGTGTGCGGTGACTGGATGAAAACGTCAAAGCGCAGAAAATTCACTAATCCATTGCATTCAAGTTTAATTGTTAACGATGTTACTGAAGATACAATACTGAATTTAATGAATACAATAGAAAACAATGTTGGTGTGTATCGTAGATATTTAAATATTAAGGCAAAACTCCTGAAGCTACCGAAATTATCATGTGCAGATATTATGGCTCCCCTCCTTGAAACACCACATAAAAAATATACGTGGGATGAGGCTTATTCATTAGTCATTGAAGCTTTTAATAAATTTGATGCTAAATTTGAAGAATATGCTGAAGACATGTTTACTAGAAATCATATTGATTCTAGTCCACGTATGGGTAAGAGAAGTGGTGCTTATTGCTCAACTTGGCACAAAGGAAAATCAGCTTTTATGTTACAAACATATACGGGAAATATAGGAGAAATTTATACGCTTATCCATGAATTAGGTCATGCTATCCATGCCTATTTAGCCATACGAGAGCAAACTTTTTTAAATGTTCATCCGGGCTACCCGGGAGCTGAATGTGCTTCTACATTTGGAGAACTATTACTAACGGATCTCTTATTGGAAAAGGCTGAAACCCCACAAGAAAAAATTGCAATACTTGCACACATATTAGACGATGCGGGTCAAGCTGCGTTCCAAGTTAGTGCAAGATTTTGGTTTGAAACGAGCTTGTATGAAGCCATAGAAAAAGGACAAAATTTGGACGGTGAAACAATATCTAAATTCTGGTGTGCAGGTAGAGACAAGATATATGGGGAAAGTGTTGAATGGTTTGACGAAATGATCTGGGAATGGGCCATGAAAGGTCATTATTACATCCCAAATTTTCGATACTATAACTATCCATATGTGTTAGCTCAATTATTTGTTTATGCATTGTATCGCGTTTATAAAACCGAAGGAAATGAGTTTAACCCTAAATTCATCAAATTATTAAGTTTAGGGGGAAGTCAATCACTTGAAGACTTAGGAAAGCTTGTAGGATTCGATATTACAAAACCTGAATTTTGGGAGCTAGGAATCAAACAATACGAGGATTTTGTTAATCAGTTAGAAAATTTGATCTAATCCACATCTTTATTTTTTTAATATTAATTTTATAGAAGCAAATTTCAATATTTTTGTCATGCCCGCCCTTGCCATCTGTATTAAGGATATCCTATCATAGAAACCTTGAATACTGGCAAGGGCTATTGGCACTTGTATTACTGAAATCGTCGAAATTTTGGCTGTGGGGAACTACCTAATTATTAATATATTATATGTTGAAAAAAAAATTGAACATTTTATAGAAACGGCTTAATTTCCCATGAATTCTATATTGCTTCATAGAACCGAGGGATCTTCTTACCAAGGATCTCCATCTTTTCAGGTGTATGTGTTAAAATTCGGCGGATTACCTTTCTTAAAGCATTCGGATTAGTGTATCCCATCGCTATCGCCCATTGGGCAGCGGTGGATCTACCAACTTCTTTGAGCTTATCCAAGCAGATTTGCTCATAGGTGCGGAACACCGGTTCCGCCAACATTACAGCTACCTGTGTTTCTACATTTACGGTTTTTGACATTTTTTAACACCAATTATTTTAAAATTTTAGTGGGATGATTGTCCCATTTAATGAGTAATTGAATTCCTTTATAAGTTTTATTACAAGAAATATGTATTCTTCAGTATTATCCTTCATTTTTTTGTCGTTTCGAATCATTATTGTTTAGCGATCGATTGTTTCGATTGAAAAAATTTCAAATTTATACAGTACTCAAATTTAAATATTGTGTTTTAGCTAAAAAATATTCATTAAGTTCAAATGATATTTTTCCATTCTTATCAACAAACACTTCTTAATCGAGGAAATCTATCGTTACTCAAGAGAAATTTTTTTCCTCAATCTATTTTTTTTAAATCCTTCCTTGAAAGCCTATAATAGGATGAAAACGGTGAGTATGAAGAGTATAAATTTCAAAATCTACTATTATTTTACGTTATTTAGTCGTTGTATCTAAAATAGATAATAAAAAAAAAAATAGTTTATAGCATAATTTTTATTACTTCCCCAAAAAGCATTTCTTGAGCCACTTCAAAAGCGAAATTATAATCGAAAATCTTTTTTCCTTTTGTTACTGTTGCTAATTCAAATATTTTTTTCTCAATTTTATATTTCAGCCTTCCAATATCAAGTGCTCCAATTCCAAAAATACCTGGAACGAACTCATCATTATAAAAGTTTGGTTTCATACCTTCAATTCCATAAGGAGGGACCAAATTGATATCTACAACTATCTTTTTAGGTGAGAGATCTCTTAAAGTTTTTTTAGAAACCATTTGAACACCCGCTTTACCAACTGACCAAATGATATCTGCATCCTTAATTACATTGTAATAATCTAGTTCTGTAGCAGCAGCAGCCCCTTCAATAGATTTTGCTTTTTTTCCTGCCTTTTTTGTTAAATCTTTAGCTAGACTTTTGACATGATCTTCCCTTCGAGAAGTAATTACTGCATTCGCACCTATTTGAGCTGCAATTATTGCACTAATTTGCCCTACTGGACCAGTTCCTCCCAGTATTGCTATTTTTTTATTCCTAATACTCTCCATATGATGTAGTCTTGCAACTTTGATAGTTTTTGCCACTATTGCTGAAGCTGTTGTATAAGCACCCCTAGGATCGATAATAACAGCAGATTCAAATGGTGGTACTATGGCTTCTAAGACATTTTTTGCAATTTCTTCTGCCTCCTCTACATTGGAACCGCCTACAAAGTAAACAGTGGGAGCACCTACTTTTCTAGAAAACATAGCATCTTGGACTAATTTCGTAACTCGATCTGCTGTCATCTTACCATAAGGGATAACAATATCGAATCCCGCATCATAACCCATATTTATGTCAAAAGGAGAGCAGTAATCATCTGTATCAAAAAAGTGTAATATTTTCTCTTCTTTTTCCTTTTTTTTAACTTTAATGGGCATTATCTCTAAAACAGAAGATTTCAAGACCTCATCAATAGAATTCGCCTCAAGAAGCCCTTTTACTACTTTTTTAATACTAACCAATTCATGCTGAATATTTAACTCATCTGCTAAAAAAACTATTCCATCGAAATTTCTTTTATCACAAATAAATAAACCGGTTATATTATACTTGTCAACTTTTTTAGCGATCTCTAAAACTCCCATCATCATCCATGACTCTCGGATCTTAAACCTCATCTCATCTTCTTCTAATTTGCACTCATCTTTTAAATATTGTCTCCATAAGCTTAGTTGCTGGAATCGATTATCATTATGATGAACACGACCCATCTCCTTATACTTTTCAATTTCGTCAGAAAATTTTTTTAATAACTCTTTCTTATTTAGTAGCGGAGATGAGATATGATTTAAAGCATATTCTGGAATACCCACCATATTATAGAGTATTCCTTCCCTCTTGAAAATGCTTACAAATTCGTCCTCATCATCCACCATTGCTTCACTGTCTCTCAAACCTTTATCTTCAACAGCAAAATCAGGCTTATATTGCTTATTTAATCCTTTAATAAAGTCTATATATTCCCTGGAGACGAAATACAAATCATCGATAATTCCATTTTCCTTCTTGGATTTCTGAACAGACCATTCTAAGGGAAACTCACTTTCCACTAAAATTATTTTTAGTTTCTTGTTTTTTAAGGGTTTTAATTCTAAAACTTGCATATTTTTGCTCCTTTACATGATAATTTTGTTTTTATTTACATCTATATTATTTATATCAATTTTTTTAACCTGGATATTATAATTTTGGAACAGCATTTTTAATTCAGAAATAATTTCTTCATGTGTAAAATACATAATTGAAAATGCATCATTCCTAATCATATTAGCAATATCTAATACTTTCTTTACGACCCATTTAGGTTTAATTGTTAATTCAATGGCTTTTCTTTGGGATTCAATTTCATTTTTTAATAATCCAATCCATATTTTTATACTCTGAGCCTTATAGGATTCTTTTTTTATCTCATCATCACAAAGCATCGCATATTCTATTTCTAACTCATTCATTAATGCTTCTTTTTCAATGATATCTACATTTAATATATCCCTTACATGATCAGGAATATCAACACTGTAATAAGGTATCCAAAATTTATCTAAGAATTTTGCGATGGCATCTTCATAGCTCTTTTTTATCTTTTCTTTATTTAAATCTATGATCGCAAAACGAAATTTTTCTTTTTCTAAAAATGATTTCAGATTTTTTAATTGTAAGCTAGTTAATCGCAGATCTTTATTTCTGATTAAATATAAAAATACTTTTTTATTTTTTAAAGGTTTAATCTCTAATACTTCCATTTAAAATAACCTCTTAGAATAATTTATTATCTTTTCTCCTAATTTGGGTCAAATATAAATTAGATTTACTCATATAAAAAAAAGATGACAAGATTAATTGGTTTACATTTGATAACAATTATAATCATTATTAAAAAAAAAATTTGACAAATAAAATTGTCAAATAGAAAAAAAGATATGTCAATAAAAACGATTAATATTAATTACGTTATTATTTGATTGTATTGTTGAATATATATGTTAGTTATGAGAATTTTCTTTATCCTTAAATGATTTATACTGAATATATTTAAAATCTGAAACCGTTAGAATAATTAAAGTAATAAAAAGCTTTTAAAATTCATAATTACCTGAATAAATCTCTTTTTTCACTTCCTCAAAATCGAGAGATTCTTGAGAGCAAATTCCTAAGTTCCATTTATCACATACTCCCTTAGCTCGTTCAGATAAGTAAGCTATATCCCTACGATCGATCAAATCAAGATTAAACTTTCTTACTCCAGCCAATAATTGCTTGAGACCTATTCCTAATTTGCTAGTAAAAAACGTGTACACTCCGATCGCTGAAGCTGGAATTTTTTTATTCTGATGATCTAAATGTATATTATCATGTTCAATAAATGCTTCATTGAGTGTCAACGTTTTAGGGTTTTTACTGCTTGGAAAACCTAGATTTCTTAGCATTGCTGGAGTTGCTTCATTTTTCTTGATAACATCTCCAACATATTTACTTTTCATCGCAGCAGTGATGGGTGCTCTCGCCATTGCTATACACTTAATATAGGGTGATCCCATTGCAAGAGCCTTAAACATCTGTGTTTCATTTGCAATTCCCCCTGCAATTGAGATTGAGGGTATTTTAACATTCGGATTTTTATCTTTAATCATATCCAAACATCCTACAACTAGAGCTTCTAAATATACCGTAGGAATCGATCCTTCATTCATCATGCTCACAGGACTCATTCCAGTTCCTCCACCAGCACCATCAAATGTAATACCATCCACTTTTCCTTCAACCCCTAATCTTAAGATCCAAGCAGTGGCAGAGGGACGATACGCACCAGTTTTTATAAATATATTTTTTACTCCCATTTCCCTTACTTGATCTATTTCTTCTAAAATTTCTTCGGTAGTACTTAATCCAACACGACTATGTCGCTCAAAATCAAGAATCACACCATTATTCCACTGTTCAATAACCAAGGGATCAGATGGATCGGGTAATACTAAATAACCCCTATTTTGAAGTAATTGGGCCCGTTCAAGATCATGCAATCTTACTTCGCCTCCAATGGCTTTAGCTCCTTGTCCAAATTTTAGCTCAAGTGATGTTACATCTAATCTTGAAACAACGTAATCAAAAACCTTAAGTCTTGTATCTTCTACATTTTTCTGTACAATAATATCCCCATTTTCTCCGTCCCAGAATTTTCTGTAGGACCTTATACGATATTTCATGTCTTCGGAGGATAAAACACTTGGATAAAGAGCATGATTCGCAAATTTTGACTCTGGATCCATTCCCACCACATTTTCTCCAACAGTGATACTAATACCTGCTAAGGCAGCTCCCATCGCTAAACCATCCCAATTATTTTTCGCAACGTATGTACTTCCTAATCCAGCTATTACAATAGGTAGTTTTTGCTTAATATTACCCCAATGAGTCGTTGTATCTACATTTGGAAAAATAACGTTATCTATATCTGCTTCAATACCCTTTACACCACGGACTTCAAATTGAATTTGGAAATCTCTATATGAAAATCCGAAATCTTTAGGGCTTCCTGCCGTGGAATTTCCAAATAATTCTCTTCTGGGATAAAGAACTTCTCTACCTCTTAGAGCTGATTTTGATACCTCGCAAAACACAGGACAATCAGCAATACATATCGGACATAATCCAGATTCGCAAGAATCTTCAACACGAGTTCTAGAACCTATAATACTCGATTTATGTGTCATTAACGCAACTTTCGTCATCTATTTTATTCTCATAAATTTATCATATTGGTGGGAATGTTTTCCCATAATGAACATTTTTATAATTATATATTCACGAATTTACTTATAAACATTACTATTAAAACCAATATTCGTCCAATTTTTCACGACAATATTATTTTATAGTAAAATTGTTAAATTGTTCAGAATATATAAAAAAGCATCTAAAAAAATTTTAGTTTTTTTTGAATTCATATATAAATATTACTTTTTAAAGTAAAAAATATTCAGCGAAGTTTATTTAATAGTTTGCGAATACGTTCATTTCGTTCTTTATACTTTTTATAAAAAATTTAATGTGGTTTGTGAATACATGAAAAAAAAGAGAAAATCGAATTTATAAGAACTCTTTCATCAATATTTCTTTAAAATTATTGTCTTTCTCGATGAGAACAGGTTTATCGTAAAATTCTGAAAATGGTATAATTATTTCAGAAAGGTTAAACAAGTTATCAATAGGTTGGCAATATTCAAGTTTTTCATGAAAAACGGGTTCTAAACTCTCAATTTTTCCAGAACTCAATTTGTCATCACCAAATAAATCAACAATTCAGACCATATATAAAAAGAGACCCGACAAAATTACAAAATTAGTGATAACCGCTAAAATTCATGAAAAGAGTGTCTATGAATAAGCTTGAGTTAGATTAATTCTTTAGATGTACTTTGTTCCTTAATAACATTTAAGATTAGATGCGTGTTGGTTCTTTCCACTTCAGGAGATTTATGAATTTCCTTGATCATGGCGCTTAGTTCAGATCGATCTTTAAAGCGGGCCAATATAAGGGCATCGAACGTGCCAGTGATATCGTAAACCGCAAAAACATTTGGATTCTTTGCAATCTGATTTTCAATTTCAAGCATTTTACCTTTTGACACTGTTAATTCAATTACTGCTATGATATTATAACCCAGCTTCTCATAATCTAAATTAGCCCCATATTCTTTAATGACTTTACTCTTTTCTAGTTCTTCCACATGTTTTTTAATAGTTACGGGTGATTTACCTAATTCAGTAGCAATCGCGTTAAAAGTTTTTCTGCCATCTTGGCAAAGAATTCTTAGGATTTCTTTGTCAATTTCGTCAACATCTTTCATGATAAATCTATATTTTTAGACTATTAATTTAAAATTTGATATAGTTTGAGCAATCTTTTATGAAAATTATATTATATCCTCTTAAATTAATTGGTACTTCCATATAAAACTATTTCGAAAGATCGAAAGATACGATTATTATCATAATCAATTAAAATAATGATATTTTTATCAATATATAATTAGAAAATTACTATCAAATGGTTTTAATGTCTCAAAATATTAGTATTATTCCTGAGCCTGTATTAGTTCAAGTAAAAGGTGGCTATTTTCAATTAGATAATAAAACTCTTATCCTTTATGATGAATATTGCGAAAAATTAGCGAAATTTTTAGGGAAAGACTTGTTACTTTATTGTAATTTAAAAATAACTCTTAATCAATTAAAGCACGAATTTAAAGAAGCAAAAAGTATCACCTTACAAATTGATTTAAGTCTTTCTGCTCTTCTTGATGAAGCGTACGTACTAAAAATTAATGAGAAGGGAGTAATTATTAATTCAAGAACTTTACGAGGAATTTTTTATGGAATACAGACTTTAAAGCAATTAATTTTAAAAAGTCTTGAAATTCCTTGTTTGGAAATTGAAGATTATCCGAGATTTTTTTGGCGTGGTTTCATGTTGGATGAAGCACGTCATTTTTTTGGCATGGACGAGGTCAAAAAAATCTTAGATGTGATGGCTTTTTTTAAGTTCAATATCTTACATTGGCACTTAACGGATGATCAAGGTTGGAGGATTGAAATTAAGCGTTATCCTTTATTAAAAGAGATCAGTTCACGAAGAGAGGGAACATATACTGGCGCAAGAAAATTAATGTCTGATTTGCAAAAAGATAAATCTAAATCTGATAATATTCCAGTATCAGGATTTTACTCTCAAGAACAGATTAAGGAGATTATTCAATATGCCGATGATAGGTTTATAACTATAATTCCAGAAATAGATTTTCCTGGACACGTCCGATCGGTTTTAGCCGCATTTCCCGAATTAAGTTGTACTGGTGGACCATTTAAAGTAAGTCAGAATTTTGGCGTGCATAAAGATGTCTTTTGTATTGGTAAAGAAGAGGTATATGAATTTTCAAAGAATGTGTTAATCGAAGTAATGGATTTATTTCCAACAAAACTCATACACGTTGGCGGAGATGAGGTACCTACAAGAAGATTCAAAAAATGCTTGGATTGCCAAAAATTAATGAAAAGAGAGAATAGAGAAGATGAAAAACAGCTTCAACAATATTATACTTCGAAAATTTCTAAATTCATTGAGGAAAACGGGCATAGATTAATAGGATGGAATGAAATTCTTAATAGTGATCTCGGTGAAAAAGCAATCTGTCAATTTTGGGCGGGTGATTTTGCTACAACAATAGAGCACATTAAAAGAGGAAGAGAAACAATAATGTCAGATATGAGGTACGTCTATTTGAACTATCCATATAAATTGACTCCTATTGAACAATCTTATGAATACGATCCTATTCCGGATGATTTACCAACAGAATATCATAGACATGTACTCGGAATTGAGGCTTGTCTTTGGACTGAATATGTCAAAAATATTGAGATTTTAGAATATCAAGTCTTTCCTCGTTTGATAGCGATAGCTGAAACGGGTTGGACGTTGAAACGTAATAAAAATCTTGATTCGTTTAGGGAGAGATTAAACTTAATATTGAAGATGTTGGATGATTTTGAAATCAATTATGCAAAAGATGAGGATTACGAGGTACAATTTTAAAATATATTGACAATTTTGCCCCGAATGTTCAATAATTCATGTAATATAGTTAAATTCTTAATAATTGAGACGTTCCTATGCATACTAACTCTCCTTCTTCATTTCTAATTTTTGATTCACAGAATAATACATTTTTACCAGCTCGTAAACATTCTGCTGATGCAGTAACCATACCTTTTGAGACAGGTTTCAGAAATGATACTTGTAAATCAATAGTTGTAACAAATCCTACGAAATTTGTAGCAGAGAAAGCGGCACATGCACAAGATGCGTCAATTAGCGATGCTAAAACACCACCATGAATCATTCCGTTTTGGGATAATTTTTTTTTCATTAAAAGTTCAATTCTTGCCTTTCCATTAGCAATTTCTTTGACATCCATTCCAATTGTATAATAGTATGGCATGTGTTCATATATACCTTCAATAATTTTTTCCATCTTCAAAATCATCACCAATTTAAATTAAGTAAAAAGCAAATAGAATAAAGAAATATTAAACAAATAGTTTTTTTATAAAATGATATAATGCGTATTGAGATATAATATACTTTATCAAGAAATTAAAAAAAAAAAAAGGTTAAGGTGAGAAGAAATCCACGTGATGAGATGCCATGGGATTTTTATCCGTACATTGCACTCCAAATTGGCATAATTCGCAACCTACAATAGAAATATTCTGTTTCATTTTCCAATTAACCCGCCGTGTTTCTGTTTTTAAACTTGAACGAATTTGGGGGATAATTTTCCTTGCAAGTTTCATCCTATATTTATTACACTTAATTTTATTATAGCCTTTTTCTGTAATTGCATTTACAGGACATCTTTCCGCGCACTCTTTACAAGTACCTTTTGCATAATACAAGCAGTTAGCATATGGCTCTTGGGTCTTACGAGGAGTAATTTTGAGAGGTGCATTTGTAATTATGGAGCCTAATCGAATATTACATCCTACTTCAGTAATGAGCCCTTCATGTAATCCTAATGTTCCTAGTCCTGAAGCGACTGCAATGTATCTTTCCGACCATGTTGTATAGAACTTTCCCTTTAAAACAATCGTGTAAGCATCACTTAACATTCCAGAAGTTGCATCATATCCCTTTTCATTTAGCATTTTTATGGTTTTTAAAATACAAACCCATTTGAATTCATTCCCAAAATTTCTTGCAATAGTATATATTTCAGCTGGTTTTCTCAGGCGACGGGAATCAATTGGATTAATGCTTTCATCTCGTATTTTTTTATCAAATGGAAAAATAATGGAAATCGTTGAAAGATTTGAAACGCTATTATAATCTTGTCCGCATGCTAGCCACATCTCTAATGGAGTTAAATGTTCTGGACCAATAATTTCCTTATATTTTTGAAAAATTGGATCACCGGCTTGAGCGACTCCAATCAAGGGGGGAGCAAATATTTTTCCCCCTCCATAAGACTCTGGAAGGCGATTGAGCTCACTAGTTTCAAATTCTCTTTTTAAAAATTTAATTATTTCATCATTCATTTCTAATCTCGTTGATTGTGGTTGTTCCATTTTTTATCAGATTTAATTTGTAATTTATTCTTGTCGTTTAATAATAAGGATAGATTGATTTTTAAACAATTTTGTAAAGTAAAAATTTTATCCATCTTATTTTATATATTTTTTTTAATTTTGATTAACAAATAGTTAGAATTTAACATCAGCTTTCTTCATCTTTCTGAGAACAAAAAGAAGAAAAGTACAGTAGTAAATTGAATCATTATTATAGAAAAACTTTTTTAAATGAATTCCTTTTCATAGATAAGATGAGAGTGCCAAATAAACGCATTTTTTTAAACAAATTCAATCTTACACTCTCAATTTTATTCGCTGGACTTGCCGGATATAGTTTTTTTGCTTTCTTTCCAATCTATCTTAGTAATCGAGCCTATTCTGATGGTGAAATTACATTTATCATGACCTTTTTAGGAATTGGAATAGCAGGATTTTCTTCTTATATTGGAAGAATTAGTGACACAACCAAGAAAAGGAAAGTATTCTTAGTTGGAGGTTTAGTTGGTCAATTATGTATCTTTTTAATTTTTATGTTCTTCAGTGTAAATGATCTTATCTTTTATTGCCTCTTGACATTCTTACGTGGAGTATCTCTTGCTGCTCGTGTTCCCGCATCGAACGCTTTATTTGCTGATATAGTAGAAAAAAAGAATAATCAAGTGATAATAAATTCAGAA
The DNA here is from genome assembly GCA_030667705.1 of Promethearchaeota archaeon. Taxonomy (GTDB): domain Archaea; phylum Asgardarchaeota; class Lokiarchaeia; order Sigyniarchaeales; family SOKP01; genus SOKP01. The sequence continues at coordinate 12,878 of DAOUVJ010000073.1, forward strand.
ATAATAGAAACTGAGGTCTCAGGACGCCAATTATCACTTTTAAATACAATTAAAAGTACTGGGTGGGGATTAGGATTGATTTTTTCAAATATTTTCATGAATATATTTGGAACTGAGTCTCTCATTCAATTCCTTGTTATTTCTACAATAATTACTTTACTTTTTGCTTTCTTTGTGAATGATAATATAGAAGAAGGTGAAGAAATCCATGAGAATGTTATTAAGGAAGGAAATTTAGCAAACAATCTATCAAATTCTAAGGAGATTAGTGAATCTTTTGGAAAAGTGAATAAACTTCTATATTTATGTATCTTTTTAAGGCAATTTGGTGTATTGCCATTTCTTCAAATTTTAGCACTCATTTTATTAGATGCCGAGATTGATCCCTCAATAATCGGAGTAATTATTGCTATAAATCCTCTATTTCAAATATTAACGATGTTTTTACTGGGGCGATTGATTGATAGAGAAAATGTTACAGTGAGATTAATTCTCGCAACAGGGTTTTTCTTAACATCCATTTCATTAATCTTGTACATGATGGGGCATTTCTTTGCTTCACCATTAATTTTTATTCTTGGACAAATAAATTTAGCTTTTGCTTGGGGCTGCATTCAAACAGGAACGAATAAGTATATTGTCAATAAAGCTCCACGAGAACGTGCTAAATATTTAGGACACTTCTTGACTTCCATGCAAGTAGCAAAAATAATCTCCTATTTGATTTTTGCTGTATTGTTGATTTTTTTCTCGTATCAACTGATGTTTCCATTTGCTGCCTTAATCCCTATAATAGCTGCGATACTAGTATTTCGGTTGTAGAATAAATTTTATATCATAACATTTCTTGGTTTTAAAAAGAAAGTTTATGGTATTTATAAAATGAATAAAATGGGAAAAATCCCTTCAGATAAAATCTTAGATATGCAATTAAGATTTTTGGAGGGTTTACCAACTTAGTAGGTTTTCATAAAAAGGATTTATTAAGCTCATTTACCAAGCTTACATTGATTTTCTTAACATGCACCAAAGAGGTACATCGGTCTTAGGGACTATTCCATGCTCAATTATTTCAAAACCATATTTCTGGTAAATTGACACACTCTTTTCGGTATTAGTTTCTACATAAATTGGTAAACCTTCGCTCTCGATTGTTTTAATCATAGTTCTTATGAGAAGCCCTCCATATCCTTTTCCTTGTTCTTCTGGTTTAACAGCAATATTTTGAAAATACCAGTGATCGTAGGGTACAAGATGTTTATGTCTCTCTTCCATGTAATTAAAAACTGCCATGATTCTTCTCATTACTTTCATTTCTAAACCTACTTTACGCATGGCATAAAAACCACCATTTCTCATCATTGTCCAAAAGGATTGATATACCTTATTTGGGGGGAGCCATATTGTAATTCCTTCTAAGTTCTTAGAGGTAGCATAAGCTAGCCCATGTTTTATTCCATAATTATAGGTCATATAAAATCCATAAGGTATTTTTTGACTTCTTTCTCTCTCATCAG
>DAOUVJ010000031.1 GCA_030667705.1 Promethearchaeota archaeon
AGGAGCAGCAAGAAAAGTCAAGAAAAAATATTTGACTCTTAAAGGTAATTATGCGAAAGGTATAAAGCAAGATCAATTAACTGTTAAGGATTTACTTGATTCATGGAAAATCAAGTTCGCTATAAATTTCTTATTAATAATCGGTATTGGCTCTTTAATCTTTACTCCATTAGCATTTTTATGCATATTTTATTGGTTAAGATTATACATATTTTTTAGATCTGAACGTAAAGACTTTGAAAGATTTACTCTCATGATTGCAATTGGGATAATAGGAATCATCGCATTAGTGGCACCATTTTTAAATTTACCATTCTATACTACAATTGCTCAATTCATCTGGACTATAAATCTGTTTTATCTATTCGGAATCACTCTAGCATCGTATGTATTAATTAAAAGATTACTTAGTGTACAAGGCTATACCAGGCAAGAATTAAAAATGAAAAAGAAAGACAAACATATCGAAAACTTGGAAAGGGAAAAAGAAGAACTTGAGAAGCAACTTGAGGGTAAAAGTGACTAAAACAAATTCAATCAAGACCTTTTAACTTTTTACCTTTTATCTTTATAAGACTATTTAAGCAAATTCTTAATAATATGATCGAAAATGGTTTATGGATTGAGAAAGATTTTTATAATAAATTATTCGAAGAAGTTAAAAATAAATTCCAAACCTAATTTCAATTTTTAAAAAAGTTATCGAGGAAACTATTCAAACAGAGTAAGTTTGTACTCTATTTTAATTACTTTATTTAGAATTCATATACTAAATTTTTTATTTAAAATACAATTCTAATTCTTAATTTTAAAATGTAATTTTACATTAAAATAGCACATATTATGACAGAAAGTGAATTTAATCCATATATCTTAGGTATATGTTGTAATTGGTGTACATATGCAGGTGCTGATCAGGCAGGGACTTCTCGAATGCAGCGTCCGGCAAATCTTAGGATAATGAGAGTAATGTGTGGTGGTAGAATGGAACCACAATTTGTTCTAGATGCATTAATGAATGGAGCTGATGGAGTATTAGTAAGCCATTGCCATAAAGGTGATTGTCATTATGTTACTGGAAATCTCAAGACATTTGGAAAAATGGCACTATTAGATCGGTACTTGACTCAATATGGTATCAATCCTAAACGAGTATTTTACGCTCAGATATCCGCTTCAGAAGGAGCTGAATTAACTGAGGTAGTAGAAGAATTCGTGCACATATTAAAGGAATTAGGACCAAATCCAATTAAAAAAGAGGCATAAAACTATGCAAATTTACGAATTAAAAATAAATAGACACACTTGCACTGGTTGCAACGTGTGCGTCGTATCTTGTCCAATAAACTTCAACCAGTTGAGGAAACAAAGTTATTTGAACGAAAGTAATGCTGTTATTCTGGTAAAAAACGGAATAGCAAGCCCTATTTATAAAACTGACAGAGAAGTAAATTGCGATGGATGTGGCGTATGTGTAAAAATGTGTCCTCAAGTTGCAATCAGAATTGAAATTGTGGAGGGAGTTTAAAAAAATGTCATTTCCGAAAATATCTAGAACGTTAGATCAAGAAGAGGAACATATAAAGGTTCAATTTTTAACAGAGAGTTTAGAACTTATTTTAAATAGAACCAAGTGTGTCGGGTGTGGAACTTGCGCTCGAGTATGTCCAAAAGAAGCTATCTCCCGAGGCCCTGTTGGAGCATCACGACGTTTTCCCACTACCGAAGATATGATACCTGAAGTGTACGATCCTCGTAAGTGTGTATTTTGTGGAACGTGTGTGGTGATGTGTCCTTTTGGAGCATTAACGTTAAAAAAAGATGGAGAAATCATTAATTTAGCAGATATTCCGATAGTTGTTCAAAAAGTTTTACCAAAACTAGAATTTGAAGCTAAGAAGCTTAAAAATGATAGGATAGCTAAACAATACGCTAAAGCAACCGTGAGTATCATTGACGAAGAATGTGCTAAGGGATGTGGGTCATGCGCAGAAGTATGCCCCTCTGGAACGATTGAAATAGCTAAAAGACCTGAGCACGGTTGGGAAATGTCCAAAAATGTAGAAGTGGTTGATGCGGATGCTTGCGTGGCCTGTGGAGCATGCGATAACGCATGTCCTACTGGCGCACTTAAACTTGACATAACAGAAGTGAATACATCAGGAGAGTTTAGCGAATTATTTTGGCCGCCATTAGTCGAAAGGCTAAAAACGGTTCGATGGTTTAAAACGGAGGAAGGAAAATGAGTTTAAACGATTTAATCTTGTTAACTGGGCGTACAATTAATCAAGGAGTTGCTCTTGAGGGAGGGAAGGTCACTAAAGAAAACGTTCGCGCAGCAGGAATTTGCACATTTGATAAAGATGATTTTAAAAAATTAGACACTATAGCGGGCACACCAGTCAAAGTCACTACCGACCATGGAGAAGTTATAGTTTATTCAACAATTACCGAAGAAGGACCACACCCCGGAATCCTTTTCATTCCCATGGGACCTTGGGGTAACCAAGTTGTCAATCCAGACACGCAAGGATGTGGAACCCCAACTTATAAAGGCATGAAAGCCAAAGTTGAAATCGTGAAAGATGGAAAGGTTTTAGATGCAATTGAATTAATTGGAAAATTAAAGGAGGATTAAAAATGGCTCAAAAGAAAATAACAACCCATCAAGACGTTCTATGTCCATTCTGCGGGACACTTTGCGATGATTTGGAAGTAGATATTGTAGATAATAAAGTTGTAGAAGTAAGAAATTCGTGCCAAATAGGAACCAAGAAATTTTTCTCATCTAATCCGAGTGATCATAGATACCAAAAGCCTCAAATTAAAGAAAATGGTTCTTTCAGAGATGCAACTTGGGATGAAGCACTTGATAAAGCTGCTGATATTTTAATCCAAGCTAAAAGACCATTATTTTATGGATTTTCAAGTACCGAATGTGAAGCGCAAAATATTGGAGTAGAATTAGCAGAATATTTAAGAGCGATCTTAGATAATACTGCATCAGTATGTCATGGTCCATCTTTATTAGCTATTCAAGATGTTGGTGCTCCATTATCAACTTTAGGAGTATACAAAAATAGAGCTGATTTAGTAATATTCTGGGGTAGCAATCCCGTTCATGCACATCCAAGACATTTGAGTCGATATAGTGAATTTGTGAGAGGGTACTTTAGACAAGATGGAAGGAATGATCGATATATCGTAGTTGTTGATCCTCGTAACACTCACACGGCTCAAATTGCTGATTTGTATATAAAAGTCAATCCTAATGAAGATTACGAACTCATAAATGCCATAAGAGCAGTACTAAGAGGTGCAGAATTAGATGCCAAGGAAGTATCAGGAGTACCAATGGAAAGTATCAAGGAATTAGTCGAGATACTGAAAAAATGTAACTTTGGTGTCGTATTTTTCGGCATGGGTCTTACGCAGTCATTAGGTCATCATAGAAACGTTGATAGCGCAATTTGTTTAGTTCGAGAATTGAATGATCACACTAAATTTCTCTTAACTCCGATGAGAGGGCATTATAACGTTGCGGGTGCTAATCAAGTTTTCACTTGGAACACGGGATATGCATATTCAATCGATTTCTCAAGAAATTATCCTAGATATAATCCCGGAGAATTTTCCTCAGTAGATCTCCTAATGAAAGATGAGGTTGATGCAACTTTAATCGTGGCATCAGATCCAGCAAGCAATTTTCCTGCAGGTGCTGTAAAGAACATGTTCAAACACCCGATAATTGCAATTGAACCACATCACACGCCTACCTCTGTATATGCAGATGTAATACTACCTCCAGCATTTGCGGGCATCGAATGTGAAGGGACTGCATACCGAATGGACAAGGTCCCTCTCAGATTAAGAAAAGTAAAAGATGCTCCTGATGATTGCTTGCCAGATAGAGAGATTTTAGAACGCTTATTAGAAAAAGTAAAAGAAAAGTTGGGTGAATAATTATGGCGGAAGTTAAGTTAAAACTAAAAAAGGTACCAGATTTTCCATTAGAAGCAGACAGTATCACTCCAGATAATTTTGCTGGAAAGACACTTAATCAGATTAAAAAGCTTCCTCTATATCATGCTAAGGAATTGGTAACTATTGGTGATTTCTTTGATGTATCTGGAAAAGCAGAAGACGTGGCTAATACTAAAATTATCATTGATGGTGATATTTCCAATGTTAAAAGAATTGGAGAAAAAATGACGGGAGGGGAAATTATTATAAATAGCGACGTTGGCATGCATGTTGGTAATACAATGTCCGGAGGGAAAATATTGGTTAAGGGAAATGCTGATGATTGGGCTGGTGCAATGCTTCAAGGCGGTGAATTGGAAATTGAAGGAAGCGCAGGTCATTATGTAGGTTCAGCTTATCGCGGTTTCTGGCAAGGAATGAAAAATGGGGTAATACGTGTAAAAGGTAAAGTTGGCAATGAATCAATGTTATGGGCTAAAAGCTCAAAACCAGCAAACAAGTGGCCAACTCTATATTGCGGTGGGGCAAGTTCTTTTTTAGGCTTGCACAATCATGGAGGTACGATGGTAGTTGATGGTGATGTTGATCGATGTATTGGAGCTGATCAAATTCGAGGAAATATTGTCATAAAAGGAAAAGTCTCAAGAATACTCCCATCTTTCAAGAAAATTGGCGAAGTTGACGAAATTACCCTCCCAAATGGAGAAGTAATTACAGGGAAATTTGCTCAATATAGTGGAGATCATTCAGTAAGTAAAGAAACAAATGGTAGACTCTATATCGCAATTAAATGATCTTTTTTATATTATTTTTTATTATTGTTAATTTGTGATTCAATTTTTATTATGGACTATTTAATTCCTTTAGGTGATTTTAACGTTCAAGAGAAAAGTAAATATTACTAGAATTAAAAGAGAACAAAAGGTTGATGAAATTGATACTGTTCTGATTGAGAGTGCAATTAATTTAATAGTCAATTCAAAATCCATTGTAAATATCATTTGTCTACCACGTGATTTGAAAGAACTTGCAGTTGGGTTCTTATTTTCCATTGGGATAATTAATTCTTACATGGATATCAAGGAACTGTCCATTAACGAATTAGAAGGTAAGATAATTGTTAATTTACACGATAATAAAGAATTTAATTCAGATGAATTTGAAACGAATGTTTTCAATAGAGTAATAGATACAACTTGTGGGGTTCCTTCTCCTTGGAGAGATCTCATTAAAAGCAAAATAAAAGAAGCAAAAGACTCCAAGATATCTGATATGAAAAATAAAGTAGATTCTAAAATTATTTTCTCTTCAATAGTTAAAATGCAGAAAAATACTCTCCTATTTCGTGAAACTGGGGGGTGTCACGGTGCATCTATTTTTGATCTTGATGGAAATTTAATATCAATTAAAGAAGATATTGGACGACACAATGCAATAGATAAAGTAATAGGAGAGTTATTAATTAATGACGAATTATTTAGTAATAAAATTTTAACAACAACGGGAAGGCTTACGGGAGACTCTGTTTTGAAAGCAGCAAGGGCAAGCATCCCAATTATTGCTTCGCTATCCGCTGCGGTTGAATCAGGAATTCGCATTGCTTTTGCTTATGGAATAACACTGATTGGATTTGTACGTGGTATCTCCATGAATATTTATACTCGTGCAGATCGTATTATAGCATGAATTTTGTAATTATAAAGACAACTTAATTTTCATGCCAAATATAAATAAATTGGATCGCTCCATATATCAATATATTAGACTTTATATTGTATATATATTGTAATTAACAGAGTGGAAAAGTGAATACATGAAGCATAAAACAGGAATTGTTTTACTCATTATTGGTGGAGCCCTCATGGTTATTGGTAACGCAATTGGAACTATAGGTGTTTTTGAATTTCTTCAAGGATACGTGGTTGCAAGTGTTCCAACTGAATGGACATCTCTAGTGAATAATATAATGACGTTCTTAAAATGGATAGCTGAACAAGGTGGTTGGGCAATTATAGGTGGTGCAGTTCTTATTTTGATAGGCTTAATGAAAATTGGAAAGTTTATCGTATGGATTGGATTAACATTTGGTAGTTTAGCATTGATCATTTGGATAATAACTCAGGTCGTAAATGTAACTGGAATTTCTTTAGGAGCTACGCTTGACACATTGTTAGGACAAGTTTATGGTTTATTTACCTACAATACGGGATTTGCTTTTTCGGGGGTTGCATTGGCTGTATTTGGAAAAGCAAGTATAAAGAAAAAGCCAAAATCTAAAGCTGAGGTAATCGAACCTTCCGATGAGCATAAGTTCTGCCCAGAATGTAGCAAAAAATTACCCATAGCTGCTAATTTTTGTAGTGAATGTGGAAAAATATTTGACTAAAATCATTTTTTATCCTATTTTTTTATAAAACATCATCTTACTATTAGTAATCGAATTTTAAAAAACCCACCATATTACATTTAGGACATGATGTTTTTAGCAATAATCGAAGTTTTTCGTCTTTAATGGGTGATTTGGGGAAATGAATCCATTTCAATCTTAATTTATTGCATTTTGAACAGCGAAAAGTTCCTGATTTATGTTCAATCAAATTTCGAACGACAATGTAACTAATTTTGGTTTTATTGATTTTCTTATTAATCTCCTGTCTATCAATTAGATCTTGTTCATATAACTCCTCAGCATGCTGTGTTGTTGAGTCGAAACCTTTATCCCAAACTTCTTCTGCACAAGAGTCACAGAAATCCATATATGAATAGGATTCAACGAGTATGCCACATTTAGCACATTTTTTGTTATTATTACTACTATTTCGATTACTACTACTTTTGCTACTCTTCTTCTTAGCCATTAAACACTTCCCTCCTAATTTACTTCCAAGCGCTTGTTCGCATACTTTTTTAGTATTATAAAGATTTTTTTGGTTATAAAAAATGTAATGAAATCCATAATCAACAAATTTTTTAATAAATTTCACATTAAACCAAATATCATAATTATAATTAAAATTTAGTTAGAAATGGTGATATAATAATTCCAATTCCAGTCGCGTTTATGCAATTGTCAAGCTGTTGGGGGTGCCACCAATCCCTCTTGAATGCACATTTAAATTTACTCCCTATCCTTCCCGCCTTAGATATCGTTTACTGGCCTGCTGTAGTCGATTTCAAGCTTAGTTCTTTAGAAGAAAGAGAAGATGGAAGTATAGTTGTGGGTTTTCTTGAAGGTGTTGCACGAACAAAACAAGACACAAAAAATATAAAGTTAATGAGGAAAAAATGTAAAATTATAGTAGCTTTTGGGACTTGCGCTTGTTACGGAAGTGTAGCAGGTTTAGCAAATTTGTTTGATAAAGAAGAATTAATAAAAAGAAAATTCATGGAAACCGAATCTATTACTGATAAAAAACCTCAAAAACCAACTCAACACGTTCCCGACATTGAAGATTATATTGTAAACATAAAGGATATCATTGATGTAGATGTATTTCTTCCAGGATGTCCTCCCACTACCGAAAATATTATTGCTGCAATATCTTACCTTCTCACACTTGTAGGTGAAGGTCCAAAATCACTTGATATAAATAAATCAGTGTGTGAAACTTGCGATTTATTCAAAAAAGGATGCTTTTTAGATGAAGGAAAGCTTTGTTTTGGACCAATAACTGCGGGAGGCTGTGAATTGATGTGTCCAAATCAGGGAGATTATTGTTATGGATGTTATAGAGCAACAAATAAACCAGGAGAAAAAGTAGATCAACTAAAAAACATGCTTTATGGCATAGAAGAATTAACTGATGAGACTGGAGCAAGCTTACAACATTTTCTTACTGTTTATTTAGGATCTTCAAACATTACGAATTTTTATTTTCGGGGAGATTTAATTCAGAGATTAGCATATGAACCAGATAGTTTTAAAGTAAAAGAAATAGAAACTGAGAAGGGTCCTAAGCTTATTTTGGATGTTACCCCCACTGGAACTGAAGTATCAGACGAATTAGTAGGACTTGCATTATTCCTTCTGAAAAATGATCCTAAATTTAAATTCAGCTCAAAAACAGTATGCAGCCATTGCGATCGAGATTATGTTGATAAAGTACCAACAGATCTTAAACGTGATTATGTTGGGTTACCTAACACTGAGACGTGCTTTTTGGAACAAGGATATATTTGTTTGGGTCCCGTAACACAAGCCGGATGCGGGACTATATGTCCAAATAAAGCGAACGCCCCCTGTTTAGGGTGTTATGGACCTTCGATGGGCATTAAAGATCAAGGAGCAAAATTCATTAGTACTTTAGGAGCATTATGTGCTGATAAGGATCCAAGCGAAATTTTAGATTCAATAAAAGATCCCGCGGGATTGTTTAATAGATTCACTATAGCGGATAGTACCTTAGGACACAAATACCACGATAAAATGGAGGAAGAATAAATCCTATTTAGTTTCAAATTTATATTAACCATAATTATATACAATAATAATAAGAAAGAAAAAAGTTGAAAAGCATGGCTAAAACAGAAGAATTTAAATTATTTGCCGGATGTACAATCGGGAACAGGATACCTTTCATCGAAGCCAGTGCACGTAAAGTCTTCGATAAATTAGACATTAAGACATCTGATGCCGATTTTGCTTGCTGTCCGGATCCTGTGGGATTCAATGCTGTTGATCACGAAAGTTGGTTAGCAATGGGTGCTCGAAACCTTACCATCGCTGAGGGAGAATCAAAAGATATAGTTTCCTTATGTAATGGCTGCTTTCAAACACTTAAAGCCGTAAATCAGGAATTAAAACATGATGACCATGTACGAGAAAAGATAAATTCCAAATTAAAACTAATTAATCGCGAATTCAACGGATCAATTAATGTAAAGCACTTTGTGGAGGTTTTACACGAAATTGGGGCAGAAAAAATTAAAGAACACGTTACTCATGATTTTTCAGGCTTGAAAGTTGCTTGTCATACGGGATGCCATTATAATAGGCCATCAGAGATCATGCAAACTGATGATCCAATGGAACCAGTCAAACTACGAGAGCTTGTAGAGGCAACAGGCGCCATGGCAGTTGATTATACTGAAGAAATGCTTTGTTGTGGCTCAGGAGTAGGGAATGCTGAAGAAGAACCTTCAATGCAATTATTAGCTAATAAATTCAAGAGTGCAATAAAAGCAGGAGCTGAAGCTTTTATCGTAATTTGTCCTGCGTGTTTTCAGCAAATGGATACTAACCAGAAAAAAGCAGGAACGCAATCAAATAGCGAGTTTAAAATTCCAATTCTATACTTGACTGAATTAATGGCATTATCTTTCGGTGTTAATCCGGATGAGATTGGTTTAAAATTCCATAGAGTACGTACAACGCAACTCTTAGAAAAGCATGGTCTTAAATAAAATAACTATTTTATTACCTTCTTCTTCTTATTTTTAACGTTTTATTTTAATTAATTGATTAATTATCAATAGAAGATATATAGGTAACCATTTCCTAATTAACATTACAGTAAATTAATTATAGAAGTGAACATGTTGATCGAAGCAGTAAGAACTCCTGACGTGCGATTTGAAAATCTTCATGGATTTCCCTATGAACCAAAATACATTGAAGATCTAAAGGGATTTAATCAATTAAGGATGCACTATGTTGATGAGGGACTCAAAGATTCTAAGAAAACTTATCTTTGCTTACATGGTCAACCCACGTGGAGTTATTTATATCGAAAAATGATCCCAATATTTCTAGAAGATAATGGGAGGGTGATCGCTCCAGATTTTTTTGGATTTGGCAGGTCTGATAAACCAATAAATGATGAGATTTACACCTTTGATTTTCATCGTAAATTTTTAATAGAATTCATCAAGCGATTAGACCTCACTAATATAACTCTTGTTTGTCAAGATTGGGGAGGACTCCTAGGACTAACATTACCAATGGAAATGCCTGAAAGATTTTCCAGACTTATTATCATGAATACTGCAATCGCAACTGGAGATTATGAAATATCACAAGGATTTCAAGCTTTTAGAAATTGGGTTAATAAAACTCCAGATATTGAAGTAGGACGTTTAATGAAAAGGGCAGTTTCTATTTTGACACATGATGAAGTTGCGGCCTATGATGCTCCTTTTCCAAATAATAAATATAAAGCGGGTGTCCGTAGGTTCCCTAACTTAGTAGCGACAAATTTTGATGATCCTGGTGCTGAAATAGGCAGGCAAGCACGAGAATGGTTTAAAAATGAATGGAAAGGTAAGGCTTTCATGGCAATTGGAATGCAGGATCCGGTTCTTGGTTCACCCATGATGAAGATCTTGCACAAAATGATACCAGGTTGTTCAAAACCAATGAGATTGAGAGAAGCTGGGCATTTTACTCAAGAATGGGGAGAGAAAATAGCACGGAGTGCGTTGGATTATTTTAACTTATGAATCATTGCATCTTCTTGCACCATAAAATGATTTTAGTTAAACCATTTCTTCTTTATGGTTAAAGAGTCTAATATTTTTTGAGATTTTTGCTTAAATCAATTCAGCAAATAAATTAAATCCTTTTACCTTAGTAATCTCAACATTAACAAAAGATCCATGAGATCCTCTGAAGTCATCGATGAATACATTTTTGTATGCAAAATTCCTTCCAAATACTTGATCTTGAGTCGGTCCTTCATGTAAAACCAATACTAATCCCTTCCATCCTTGCCAATTTTCGTTAATCTTGCCTAAACTATCTCTAAACACTTTTGATAGACGTATTGATCGTTCTTTTATTATTTTGCTATCTACTTGTTTCATTTTGCTTGCTTTAGTTCCAGGACGAGGTGTGTATTTAGAAATGTTCACAATTTCTGGTTTCAGCCAATTTATTATATCGATGGATTTTTGGAAATCTTCATCTGTTTCATCGGGAAAACCGCATATTATATCAGTAGAAATGGTTAAAAAGGGAAATTTCTTTCTCAGCGTTTTAAGTTTATTTTTAATATCATCAATTTTATAAGGTCGATTCATTTTACTGAGAACTTGGTTGCTACCAGATTGAATTGGGACGTGGAGGAATTGATATATATTATCTAATTGATAGAGAGAAAGAAGTTGATCAAAATTATCAATCAAAAACCTTGGATTTAGCATTCCAATTCGTAAAAAGAATTGAAAGTCAAGGTTAGTAATTGATCGTATTAAATCTATTAGTGTAGTGTCGCCATGGTTGTAAGTACTGCAATCTTGTGAGGTTAGGTATATCTGTTTAATACCTTGTTTTAACTGGTACTCCACATTATTGACAATACTTTCGGGATCATAACAATTCAACCTTCCTCGCGCATTTTTCACGCAACAATAGGTACACGCCCCTAAACATCCTTCAGAGATGGGAACGATGCCTGTTAATTTTCCTTCTGGATGATTGATAAGATACTTTGATTTATCAACCGATTTTTTCGACGGGACAAATAGATTTCTAGCTCCAGACTTAATTTGTTCGAAAATTGAGGGAATTTCTTCAAAATTATCTAAATCAAGTATTGCTGAATAGTTTGGCACTAATTGTTCAATAACTTCAAAGTAATCATCTCCTACATGTGGCAAGCATCCCGCAATTATGATATTTTTATTCTTGCTCCCTTGATAAGTCAAATGTAATTCTTTTAGCCGATCTCTTATTTTATTCTCTGTTTGCTGCTTTACAGCGCAAGTGTTAATAATTATGAATTGAGCATCTAAGAAGGATGTAGGAATGTAGTTATTTTCTTTCAAAATCTTGGAGATAATCTGGGAATCAGCTTTATTAGAAGCACACCCGTAAGTTTCGATATAAAAGGAATTTTGAATCATTTTTAAGTTCGAAATTATAAAATCCTAATGCTAGAAAAAGTGCAAGTAGTAAAAAATTTTGGAATTCATGACACACTGGAGAACATTAGTAACGTAAATTTAATAATATAATAAACAATAAGCTAGTATTAACAATCATGAAGTTAAAATGATGGTGAATTATGGCCAAGTATGCTTACTGTGATATATGTAAGAAGGAAATTACCGAACCAGAACGCAAGCCCATGGTAACATTTCATAAAGTAATTTGGGTTCTTGTTATTATCGGCACGCTAGGAATTGCTGCTATAGCCTTTATAATCGTTTATGCTAATAAACCAAAACGTTATTGTTCAACTTGCTTCTCCAAGTTAAGATTTACAAGTGAACCAATCAAATCTAAAAAGGAAGAAGAAAAAGAAATCATGGCAAATTTATCATCTAAAGAGAAAGTCATGAGAAAATCAGGGAAAGCAAAAGCTAATAAGAGACCCCGGGAAAAAGTAGAATTAGAACAAGATGATAAGGATGTAGAGGCGGATACAATTTGCGAATTCTGCGGAGAAGAAATTTCCTCTTCAGACAAAAGATGCCCCTATTGTCATTCTACGTTAAAAAAAGGATATTAGATATCTTTTATACTGAAATTAAAAAAAATTTCATTCTTTTTTAGGTTCTTCGTAAGAGAAATTGTTTCTCAAAATTATAACGCCCTTTTCATTAACTCCATTTTTATTACTACATAAATATTTAAATAGCAAAAACATTCAAATAATCTAAAATAAATAGAATTATTATATTCGAAATTCTTATCTAATTTCAATTATTAATTTGAAAAATAGAGGAAATAATATGGCAAGGAAAGCTAGGCGAGCACCAAAAAAACGAGTTGACCCATTAGATGAATACAGTACTTGGGATCTTAGGATTGCAAAATCAATATATTATGGAGTCATACTTGCTTCTGTGATTACAATTCTTGGAATCTGGCTTGCAATTATTGGTTGGTTAGTTGAAAGTGGTAGAATCGCTGAAATGTTAAGTTGGGGACCGGGTATAATGGCCTTGATTATAATAGGTATCATTGCTGGTCACCTGTTCTTACTTGTCCTTTTTTACACCTTATTCCGAGGAGGAATACTCAAATTATGCAGGAAACTCTTCAAGGATAGAATGCTTGCGAAAAAATATGAAGATTATACAACGCTCCGGTTACTTCTTGCAGTGACTTTAATAGTTGTGTACATGTTCGTTATTACCTTGATCGCAATAATTTTACCATCATTCGTAGCAGAATTCGTAGCAGCATTCTGGCTTTATATAATCACTCATTTTAACCCCGGTGAATGGGTGTTATTTGTAGGCGTACTGATGTTTATCATCATTCTAGTAATATACGTAGGATTCGCCATATGGAACCATGGAGTGTACTCCGTTCTCAAGCGCGTGAAACGAATTGAAGAGGAACAAGATATTGACGAAGAAATCAAAATTGAAGGATTAAAAGATGCTGATGAGGAAACTCTCATGGAAACTTATGAAAAACAAACTGGAAAAAAAGCACTTTATCGCAGCAAGGAGACTAATGGGTATTTAACTTGGAAAAAGAAAGTATTAGGATAAAAAATTAAAAATTAAAAGATTTTTCATTATTTTTTTTTATTATTACCGACGCATAAATTTATGGGAAAGTTTCATGTAAAAAAATTGTCGATTACTTTAATAATAAAGATAATCTCAATAAATTATAGAATAGAAAAAAAGAAATGTTATTTAATTTTTTTGTTCTAACCTTCGCATCATTCGCGGATTTCTAAAGAGGGTAAGTTCACCTCTTGGAATTTTATAATCTGATGTTCCTGTGGCTTCCATCTTCTTATAATGGCGTTTAGTAATTTTTTTTGCCATGTCCATAAAATTACATGCTATTCCAAATAGGATCATGTAATTCCTAAAAGTTTTATCTTTCGCATATGCCTTGTCGTAAATCTCAATTTCATACTCCTTCTGAATTGGATGACCGTCCACGCGTGCGATCAAAACTTTACCGATGTAAATCTTATAATTTCGCCCAGGACCTACTACTCCTCTCGCTCTTACCATTTGAAGTTGATCATCTTTGTCTTCAGGTAATAGAGGAAAGGTCCATCGAGATCCTAGGAATCTCCATCCACGATTAAGACGTATTAAATTTATGACACCTGGCACTTGGAAGAAAAATACAGGAGCAGGGTGCTTTATTTCATAGCTTTGAATTATTGAATGAGTTACACTTAATTCTAGACCTCCCTTAAAATTGCCTCCTTTTGGTAGGGAATCCATGGATTCCTCCATAATGGTAAAAAACCGACACATCAATTTTTTCTCTTCAATAGGTTTCTCTTCCCAGTCTTCCTTATTGTACGCTATGATATATTTCTTCTTACCATCGATTTCAATAATGCCTTCCATGTCAAAATTCTTGGAATACCATCTAGTCTTAGCTTGGTACTTCAACTGCTGATGGATTCCTAGTTCCTCGTCGTGGAGTCTAGTGCGCCAGAAGTTAACCACAATCTTCATGTGTACGATTTTAGATGTATCAGCTTCGGGGTCAGCTTTGACAGCTGCTTTTTTGGGTTTTTTTTTCTTTTCTGGAATTGCACGAGCTTTTACTCTAGGTTTTTTTGATTTTTTCTCTGCCATCTTTTCAATTTCTTCTATTGGATCTTCTTCAGTCATATTCTTCACTTATTCTTTTTTTTTTTAATTAACCTTAAAATTAAATTCTCCAGATTGTTTTTAATTTTTTCTTATAATCTTGTTTAACTATAAACAAATAATTACGAGTTTAAATTTATAACCTTTCATCTTTGATATTATAAATAGAGAAAATTAGATATGTGTTAATCTAAAGTTATAACTAAAATTCGACCTCACACTTATCGCTATCACAGTATCTTTCACCTATTGCGCGATCACGTGAACCTCCGAGGAATAACGGTTGAGTTGTAGAAATTAGTTCTTCATATCGTTCTTTCGAGATTTCTTCATAAGGTGCTTGTTTATATCCGTGTTCCTTGATGGGTAAAAAGCTAACACTTTTTAACTTGTCTTCAAAACATTCTAAAACGGGTTTTATTTGATCGGCTTCATCTGGTTGGAATGTTATCGTGATTGATACTTGATTGTCGGACCAAAACTTTTGATAATCTGCCGCATTCTGGGCTTGTTCCCAAATTGAAACATCATTTTTAGACCTGTCAAAATATTTTTCATGTACGGGAAATTCTGCAACAACTGTATTTGGAGAATAAGCATCTATTTCCACGTTATATCCCGCTATTTTTATGGGTTCTATTAGATCTGAGTTTTTAGAGAGTCGAATCCTCCGAATGTAGTATTCAGAATGAGGATAATGAATCCCAGGAGTAACTCCTGGTAACAAGCTTACACTACCACTCGGTTTTACTGTTGTTAGTTTAATCGAATGAGGAATGCAAAGCCAATTAGAATAATCCTCGTCTAATTCCTTTATAAAATCATAAGCTTTATCACACCAGTCGATTATTGTTCTTCTTCCATGTTTTACGAATGCTTCAATTATACCAGTTTGAGAAATGCCCATCCTTCGATTTTTCAACATTACAGCATTTGTCTCTTTCCAATGGGTGTTTACAAGGGTTACGCTTTTCGCATACAAATAAGCATATTTCAAAGTGTCTTCAAATTCCTCGTATGATTCATGTCTTGATGGAAAGGTCTCTACTAAGCACTGGTAGGTAAGAACATTTCCAAATACTCCCATATGGTTTAAAGGTTCAGTAAAACAGTAAACTGATTGGTGTTTATTCAATTTCTCGACTTTTATGATTTTTTGCTTTCTTGCTCTGTCAATTAATTTCCCTTCTGGATGGCGATTATTAATAGCATATCTTGGACCAATTCGAAAAGCTTTTTTAATTCTAGTAGGTATTTCCCCACATTCATATGAAGGGATATATAAACAATAAATTGTATAATTCCTGGTTCCATAATTTGTTTCTTCTCCAGCTTCACCTGCAGAATAAATAGTAGAATGATTTATTCCTATTCTGCGAAGGAGAATTTGAAGATCTCTAATCTTTTCTTCATTTCCGAAAATTCGATAATTGTCGGTATTAACCTGATGACATAAATTTCCATCAGTCTCAATTAACCCCGCTATAAATTCTAGTGTTGATTCGCGATCCCACCTAAAAATTATATTAGGAAGACCTAGCGATTTGTCGTTTAAATGTTTTGCTAGTTGTAAGTCAATAACGCCTTTAAGGCTCAGTCGATTATATGGTTCTTTAAAACCTTCCTTTATTTGTTCCTTATACCAAGTTCCCCTAACATCTAAATCTTTTAACTTTGATTTTTCTCCACAGATACAAACCATTGGATAATTTCTATCAATATATCCATCACCTGAAAAAAGTCCATATTCAAATGCGTTTGGCTCATAAATCCCTCCATATTCTTTATCAATTTCAAAAGGTACAACAAAATCCCCCTGGTTAAGATCTTTAGTTTCGATAGATCGAAAAATCCTAGCTGTTGATGGGCGGATATGCCATTTATGATCTGAGGTGCAATCTAAATAAGATCCATCTGAAATATGTACGCGGTAAATATCTTTATCTTTAGCTGCAAGAAATGGTATGACCTTAGACCAACGATCTCCATTCCATACTTCTATTTCTTTATCAATTACATCCAAAATTCGAGGAACTCCGCTTTTAGTCTGAATTCTTGTATCACCTGTTGCGCAGCACAACTCAAAGGATTCGAGTGTTTGTTCTCCGCATGGATTTACTCCTGCTGCTTTTTTATCCTTATAATCGGGTTTATCTTTCATCCTGGAATAAGCTCGCGCATTTTCTAACCAGAAAATTCCAGGTTCCCCATTAACTTCTATCTGTTTACTAATGAAGGAGTAATCCAAACCTTTTACTGCAAAAACGGAATTATTGCTGGCCCAACGATGCGAATACAATTTATCTTGATCTTGCTTGCAAGTGACAAATTCAAAATCGGTAGGGTCTCCTAGGGCTATTTCAGCGCTCCTCCTGACATTACCGGCCACAACGCATTTTCCAATTAGATTCATTAGATCAACTATATCAACCGAAGCTATTGTTTTACCGATTCTAGGCGCTAATATTTCTTGGATATTACTTATCAGTTCTTTTAACGGATCTGGTCCAGAAGCAATACCTCCAAAACCCCTAATAGGTTCCCCAGCGGATCTAATTAAGGAATAATCATAATTAGGTACTTGTTTCCCGAGAAAATAGGCTTCTAAGCTTAATTTAACGGCTTCTACCCATCCTTCTCTACTATCAGGAATTGGATAATCAAAATGACCTTCTGCAGGTTTTTGAATTGTAATTTTCCCCGCTCCTTTCGTATCAAATCCTACACCAACTCCAAGCATGAGAGCATCCATGACGAATTCAAAAGCTTTTGATAGTTTTAGGTTAATATCATCCGTAGAGGCGAATCCACAATTGTTAAGTGACATAGAACCATTTTTTAACACGAATTCCGTACCCATCATCCATAATCCTCGTCCAGGAGGAAGAAATTTAAAATTCCAAATTTTTGAGAACATTATTTTTGCAGACTTTTGAGCTTTTTCATCGCTCCAAGGTAAACTCAATTTAATGCAGTGTTCTTTCTGAATTGAATAACATCCTTCCACAACTCGCCTGACCGTTTCCCAAAATTCCTCCTTTCTGTTTTCTCCTTCAATCATCCGAGCATAAGTTCTCTTGTAAGTGACATGACCCAATGGTCCCCAATTAGGGTGGTTATCCTTGTAATTACTTAAAAATTCTTCATCTAATTTGAACGAGATATTTTCCAAGTTAATTGCACGTGCGAATAGATTACGATATTTATTCATTCCTCTTTGGGTGAGTTCAACACAAACAAGCTCTCTAATATGATTCGTTGAGATCTCCTCTATATTCAACCCAATTATTTTTCGAATAACATCTTCAGATACTTCGGTTGCTATCCTCATGTCAAGTCCTGTTTCTTTATTCAAGATCTTGGCAATATTCATCTCATCAAATTTCTTTTTCTCTCCCTTTGAATTTATCACGAATTTTGGGAATAGATCGGTTAATGAAAATGAGTTATCAGTCATTTTTCTCTCTCCAGACTCAATATATGATTTTTTATTTTTAATTATTAAAAATTTTAAATTGCTAAATTAAAATGCCTTAACCTACCTAATATTTAATATTCAGTTCTAATATAAATTTATCTTTCACTTTTATTAGCACGTTGATGAATCTCTGAAACTCTTGCTTGCTTTTTATCAATATAATCCATTATTCATATTGAAATTCTGATTTTAATATTTAACCGTTTTGTTTTATTAATTACTCATAATTTTATGTCGTATTAATGTCGAAATGAAGACATGATTCATATTATATATAAAACCAAGGTATTTAAAGAACAAACGGGCTGTAGATTTTTTAAAGTTTAGGTTTAAATGGTCAAATTCTAGTCCCTATTCCAGAAAATAAACGTTTTCTTCTAAAAAAAAAATAAGAATTATTTTGATAATTATTTCTTTTCTTCTCTTAGATAGAAAAAAATATCGATGACTGATAGTATAATAATTACTATAGTGTCTAACCAATGAAAGAGGAGATTAGTAGTTGAGCGAGTTATGTATAAAGGAGAGGTAACACTAATAAGGGCTAATATAATAAGAAATATAATTGCAAATTGGACTAACAATTTGATATTATCCCAGTCTCCCTTAATTATTCCAAGCAAAGTTGCAATTCCAGTAGCGGTTAGAGCTCCACCAAAGAGACGCCAAAAGTGAGGGTCAAAATAGGGTGCATCATTAAGAGAATAAACAGTATCTGGAAGAAACACATACATTATACCATAGCCTAATGCGACGATCGCGTTAACTATTAACACAATTTTAAATTCTTTTGAAATTTCTGCCATGATTTAGATACCTTGAATTTCGTTTTATAAAAAAATTATGAAAAATTAATATAAATAATATGTATAAATGTATATAAAAGTCTTTACAAATATGTAAATCAAAGTGCAATAATAATCAAAAAGTTAGAGAGAAGTGATAAATCTTGAAAGCTGCTGTTTTTAATGGTAAACATCTTAGAATTGAAGAAATTGCAGAGCCACTCATTACAGAAACGCAAGTGTTAATAAAAGTTAAAGCAGTTGGAATATGCGGGACAGATATTGCTATATATAAAGGTCATTTACCAACTCCAACGCCATTAATACTCGGTCATGAATTTTCTGGAGAGATCGTCAAAATTGGAGAAAAAATTGATTTATCTTGGCTTAATAAGCGAGTGACTGGAGAAATCAATGCAAATATTGATTTTGATTGTTTTTACTGCCAAAAGGCCATGTACACCCAATGCATTTCTCGGAAAGCTCTGGGTATTGATATAAATGGAGCTCTAGCCGAATATATCGCCCTTGATTCATATTTACTTCACGAAATTCCTAACGAAATATCATTTGAAGAAGCCACGTTTATAGAACCTTTAGCAGCCGCCTATCAGACTTTTATAATGATGCCAGTAGATAAGGATGATAAAATAATTGCCATTTTTGGACTTGGCAAGTTAGGACTCTTATTAGTCCAAGTTGCATTACTTAAGGGATTAGAAGTGATTGTAATTGATGATTCTGATATAAAACTTAAAATGGCTATAAAATGGGGGGCTCATCATTCAATTAATCATTTAAAATGCAAAGGAATCCCTGAAGAAATTAAAAAAATAACTAAAAATATAGGCGCGGACATTGTAGTGGACACATCAGGTAATCCGGATTCTTTAATTAATATCGTAAATTCTTGTAGAACCAGAGGAAAGATCCACATAAAGAGCACTCACGGGATCGATGTATCCATGAACTTGACTGATATTGTTGTAAGGGAAATAACGATATACAGTAGCCGGTGTGGTCCATTTGAATTAGCAATCCAAGGACTTGAGTCGGGAAAGATTCAAGTTAAAAGATTAATCTCTAATATATATAATCTTCCTGAAATTGAAGAAGCATTTAATTCCTATGAAAGAAATAAGGATCAAATAAAAACGATAATTAAATTTTAATCTTAGATTCCACTTTTGGAACTCTATTGGGCTTTCAACTCAAGTATGTATTATAAATATTTCATTAACGAAATAATTATAGATTAGTTTAGATTTTTATTCATAATTCATTCATAATTCATTCATAATTCTTATTTGGAGAGAGAGAAGCTGACACTCGAAGAGAATAATAATAACATAATATTTGATACAAATGTTCCTGACGACAGTCCCATAAACCAAGAACACATAAATCTGCAATATCACTGGTATCTTAGTATTTTTATCATTATTTACTACATATCTTATGTGATCCCGGGAATTGTATTCATGTACTATATCATACTGTTTTTTATTCCGAATTTCTTAAGAATAGACAGCCTAATCACTGTCTTTACAAATATGGAGTATTTATTATCCTTTTTTATGCTCCCAATTGTACTTGTATTTAGCTATTTTCTCCATCTTCTTCTTGTAGGATTAATCACGCGTATTTTTTGGCGAATTACTGAAAAAATCAGTCCATCAAAGGATGGCATTATTCCACGCAACATAAAATCTAAAACTGCCAATTTGTATCATATCCGATCCTTCATGATTAAGTATGGAAAGAATGCGTTCATAAAGGGAATTCTACCATGGATGTCGAATTGGTTTTTTAATTTTGTTGGTGCAAGTGTCATAGCAAAAGGTTCTACACTTGAAGAATCTGTTGTTAACGATAGAAATTCGATCGTGGGAAAAAATTGCTATATAGGGGTCAATTCTGCGCTATCCAGTCATTTTGTCGAAGGAATCTTCGGTAATATTGTTTATTTTAAAATAAGATTAGGGGATAATGTCACCCTCGGAGGTTTTAACAATATTGCTCCAGGCTGTGAAATCAGTGATAATTCCTATTTATTACCCATGGCAGCTGCTACTAAACACAATAAATTAAAAGGAAATAACTATTACTTTGGGATGCCCTTACGCAGAATCTTCAAGAAAAAAATTATGGAATATTTAAAGGTAACAGAGGAAGATTTAATTCGCGCAGAAGAACTTCGCATAAAACAAGAAAATTTAAAATCTGAAATAAATAGTAAGGATAATTTGGAGGAGTGAAAAGTCATGGATAGCGAAAATTTAGTCGAAAATATAAAACCTGAAGAACAAAATGAAGATAATAATGATGATGATTTTTCTATTGATTTTACAACAAGCTCTGCCATAAGTAGTATCGGACTTAAATTTCTCGTTCTATATATCCCAATTTTTTGGTTCAGTGGACTTGTAGTTGCGACTTTTTGGTATGGATATGCTGCTGACACAACGGATTGGATAATAAAATTATTATTTCTACCCTTGTTTGTGATATCTCTAATGTTTCTTTTCATTTTTACGAGCTTTTTCTTTACTAAACTCCTATTGATATTGATAAACTTGATGTGTGTTCCAAAAGAAGGAATATTTCGAATTGATACTAAAGATCCAAATTTCGAATTTTGGAAATTGAGAATTGAAATAAAGAAAATTGTGTTATGGCTTTTAAGAAATTGTCCATTACCTTGGTTGGATGTGGTAGCTTTTCGTTGGTTTGGGGTTAAAATGGACTTTTCAAGCCATCTTAATGATGCGTGGGTAGATTGTGAGTTCATCGAATTCGGTAACAATATAACCGTCGGTCAAGGGGCCGTGTTGATGAGTTCCATGGTAGTTGGCAACTATTTAATCATAAAAAAGATAACTTTAGATGACTTTTCCTTAATTGGAGGTCAGAGTACGATAGCTCCAGGAACCCACTTTGGAAAAGACACGGTTTTAGGAGCTGTATCAGTTACTACTCTAAATCAACGATTAGAAGATGGATGGATTTATAGTGGTATTCCTGCCCGTAAGTTGAAACCAAATAAATATGCGGAAGAGCGTAAATCAACTATCCATAAAATCGATGTGGATGAAGGAGAGAAAGTTGAGGTTGAATATGATATCAATATTGATGAAAAAAAAAAGATTTCTAAGGAGGGGATCTAAAGAATGAGTGTACCAAATTCAATGCGCGTGGGTCCTTTCTGTGCTTCTGTATTGGTCAAAAGGAAATATTTGATCTTGTACATTTTATTGATATGGATAAGCATTCTTCCGGGATTGTTAGAACTATGGGCATATTGGCAAGCACTATGGAATGATGTAAGGCCACTTCATTTTTATGTATATTTACCTCTTTTATTAATTGCGATTTATATTACAACTGTGCTTGCAGCGATCATTTTCACAAAAATAGTCTTAATTTTTGTAAATATCTTGCATAAACCAAAAGAAGGAGTATTTCTAAGAGATCGTTCAGATAGGGATTACAGATACTGGAGTCTTAGAAATACAATAAAAAAATGGCCAACTTGGCTTGCTCATAAATTTCCTTTCCCGTTTTTGGATAATCTCTGTTTTAAAATGTTTGGAGTAAAAACGACTTTTAGTAATTCGTTATTCGAGGGATGGGTTGATACTGAATTTATTACATTTGGTAAGAATGTGGTTTGCGGGCAAGGTGCTATCATTCAATCCAGTGTAATAATGGGTAATTTTTTAATAATAAGAAAAACTGTTATCGAGGATAATGTCAGGATAGGAGCTCATGTAATAATCATGCCTGGTACTCATATTGGGAAAAATTCTATCTTAAATACATGGTCGTCTACAATGGTAGGACAGGAATTGGAAGAAGGATGGATATATAATGGAGGTCCGGCCAAAAAATTCAAAAAAAATAGGTTTTTCGAAGATATTCCAATAGAAAAGCTTACTCATGTAGTAGGAGATTATGAAGGATTATTGAAAAAGTATGATGAACAATACGTTAAATTAGTAGTAAAAAAGCGCCGCTCCTTAAAACCATCTCTCCACTTAAAAGATAAATCGAGTATAGTAAAAGATAAAAGAAAAGATGAAGATGAAAATTGATATATTTATCCTATATTTCTATTTTAAATTGATTTTTTAAATATTGAATAATTTCTAAGCACGTTTTTTTTCTTTCACTTTTGTTAGGGTAAATTAGAGATGGTTTTGGACAGTCTTCATCGAGAGTGCATTTATTTTCTTTCATATCATATATTAAAGGATAAAATTTGCATCCTTGGGGTCTAATGTCATAAATTTTGCAGTTTTTTGTAGATGGTTCAAAAAAATAGCAGTGATGATCATTATTTCTTAATTGTAAATAACCATCTCTACTAATATAACAAAAATCTTCTTGTTCTA
>DAOUVJ010000025.1 GCA_030667705.1 Promethearchaeota archaeon
AAACCGGAACTGCCGTCGAAAAGACCTGTAATCTGATAATCTGCAGGGCTATCCGCAAATGCATTGCTGCCCAAGATGCCTGCAAAAAGCATCAAGGACAACAAGACAAATATTGTTTTTTTCATTAATAGTCACGTTCTTATTAGTATCTGATTGAAGAATCCAGTAATAATTCTTATTAAAGAAAGACTTCTAATTAAAGATAATCTTCTAATTCTTCAATTTTTAATTCTAAAAATTTTCTCTCTTCTTTGGAATCTGCCTGCTTTCTCAGATCCTTCACTTTTTTTATTTCTTCATGCAAAATATTCTTTAAATTATCTAACGTCATGCTTTGGTCTGTAACAAGGGAGAAAACATATTCACAGATTTGCTTCCTAATAATATATAGATCGTAGGCTTCTTTTGAAAGATTTGAAATAAGATTTGGATTATATTTGGCAATTTTATTAAGCGCTCGATCTCCAATTTTGGAAACAGCCAACATCTCCATTAAATTTTCTTTATCTATATATCATCACCACAATTAATGGTAATTCTTTCTTTACTAAATATATGATTTTTTTACTTAACTCCCCGCAATAATCCATACCTTTTCTTATAAAAATGGATGAACAAACCAGAAAGCCATAATGCATAGAAAGAATAAGCCTTTGTAAATACATCAGAAAGTAATGTTGCTAATCCTGTTATAAAATTCCATCGCTGAAAGCTGTCATAACTACTCATGAAAATAAAATAGAACAATAAACCCCATAATAAATAACCCTCATGGATTGGAATTCTCTTATGGAAAATGATATACAATTGTACTGCTGCTATGATGGCATGTAAAATTGGTCCAGATATAAAACTAAAGATATCTGTCGATGTAAAAATTAACCCAAAGGTTATATTAATGAATCCATAAAAGGTTATGCAAGTGATCGAATTAAATAACAGCGATTCGAATCGATATATGCAAGTTATGCCGATTAGTATTGATGTGAAGTAGGTTGTATATAATAATGGCTCATAGACGTGAACAAAAAAGAAAAAGAAGAACCAATAATAAACACATCCAATAAGTATTGTCCAACCGCAAGCCTCAAAAATCATCCCTTGCTTTTTGCTAAAACACACTTCTTCTGATTCTTCGATTAATAACTCTTTTTTTAATTTCTCAATTTTTTCAGCTATTTCTTCCAATTTTGGCAATATATTTCACAACTCAATTTATAAGATGAATAGATGAATTTCTCAATTAGTGATAGTCATTCAAGTTGATATAAGTTTTGATTAAATTATTAACATGGAATATATTCATCTAATTGTAATTTATTCGTCTAATTATAACCAAAAAACCTCAAAAACTAAGAATTTTTCAATCCAATCTTATTTAATTCTATGATTATGGGTTTCGTAGCTGAATAACCACACTCAAAAATATCAATTCAACTAATTAGCTCTAAATTTTTAAACATAAACCTAGAACACCTACATTTTTCAAAATAAAATTAAATCTCAGATTTAAGGGCTCAGAACTATATCTATCGCTTTTCTTCAATGACATCAATTTTTTGTCGAAACGATGATCTTGAAAAATTTATTAACTCAATCATATATTTTCAGCAATCTACAGAAAGATTTATATATTTGAATGCTGTATTATAATTTAAAGACGTATTTTGTCAAATATAATTTATTTTTAAACCAAATAAAAAATACTATAGTGGAGGAATAAAAATGGCTAAAAAAGTATTTGCTTGGTCCCCTGTAAGAAAATTAATGAAAGACAACGGCGCTGATATGGTAGCTCGTGAAGCAGTGGATGCTCTCATTGACTATTTAGAGAACATCGCTAGAGGAGCAACCAATAAAGCTTTAGAAATGACCCGTCACGCTGGTCGTAAGAAGCTCACCGTTGGGGACATGAGCATGGCAATGAAATTAATGTAGAAGTACCAAATATTTCTTAGTAAGAAATCTAATTTTTTTTTCTTTCTTTTTATGTCAAGACAAAAAAAAAGGAAATTTAATTATTTAAGTCTATGTTTACTACGCCAAACTAAGCCTAAAATTCCTAGGACTAAAACTAACATAATTAGAATAGAATTCGGTCCTGGAATAGATGGTTGAGTAGTGGTATTCTTATTTATAATGACATTGTTTGTGCCGATATTTCCAGCGTTATCATTCGCATAAAAAATGATCGTTACTTGACCATCAGGAAGAGTATTCCATATACTTTCATCAACACTTCCAGTATATTCTGTGATAGTAATATTATTGACTCCGCCATCCATTGTATACCACACAGAATCCAAATTGTTCTCAGTAATGTCGATATCATAATCTGGAGGAGATGCGCCAAACAACTCCCCATTAACCGGATCGTTTATAGTAATGATTGGGGGGGAAAAATCATCTGGACCATCATCAAAAATTGGAAAATTATCAATGCTTCCTGCTGAACCATCGATTAAATAAGGTGAATCTCCAATTCCATCATCATTGAGATCTACACCGATATAATCATCCCAAGAATTACCAATAGATCCATTATCCCAATTGTTGATCGTTCCATTATCTCCAGCGTGTATGAGATTCCCTATAAATTCATTGTTAAAAATATTGTTTATATTTGTATTTTCACTTAATTCTAATCCAATTTTCCCATTATAATGTATTATATTGTTTGTAAATGTGTTATTTTCCCTCCCACCACCCATAAGATATATTCCATTTTCACCATTATTAGATATCCTATTTCCTGAGATAGTGGAATCAACAATGCCTAATTTCATACCATTCTCATTGTTATATGTAATATTATTTCCTAAAATCTCTGATTTCATAGATCCCCCAGTTTCTAATCCGTTTTCACCATTATTAGATATTCTATTTCCTGAAATCTTTGTATAAGCTCCATTACTTTCTAATCCATTATTTCCACTATTTAATATACTATTTCCTGAAATGAGATTGTGATCTCCTGTTATATAGATTCCCTCTAGAAAATTATTGGTTAATGTATTCCCAGATATAACAGTATAATCACACCAATAACTAGCAAAAATTCCATTCCTTCGATTACCACTAATATTACTCTTTGAAATTGTGTTATAATTACTATCTCCCAATAATATACCATCACCAGTATGATTCATATGGTTATTTCCAGTAATGATGTTATGATTGCTCTTAAAAGCGTAAATTCCAAAATTGCAATATGATGTATTAACATTTGAAATGGTAATATTATTACAAAATCCTAATGTAATTGGCGTTGAGCAAAAAGAAAATTGTAAATCCGATATTATTGAATTGTTAACATTTGATAAAATTATTTGTCCTGTATTCGAAAAATTAACTGGACTCAAACCAATTTGGTTGGTATAAAAATAGACGGGTTTACCATTTACTTGATTGGATGTATCGATCTTATATGACAAACCTTCTTCTAATGTGGAAAAACCTATACCAATACCACAATTTTTCATTGTATTTTCGGTAAGATTGTGAAATTTACCTCTATCTATAGATATTCCATACCATTCATGATGAAAAAGATTATTGTGTGACAGAGTTATATTATTGCATTCCCGTAAATCAAATCCAGAAGCACTGTTATAAGAGCTATTTACATAAGTTATTGAAATATTATTACAGAAAAATAGTGAAATTCCTACTGAGCAATGAGATACATTAAGATTTGAGATTATAGAATGATTACAATTAAATAAAATAATCTGACCCGCATTAGTGAAATTATTAGGTTTTAAATTTGATTTATCCGTGTAATAATAAATGGGCTTTCCATTTGCTAGATTTGATGTGTCTATGTTATTTAAATAATTACCGAGAGGGTAAAAAAGAAACCCGCAGTTATAAAATAGATTTCCTACGATATTATTATCATAATTTTCATAAAATAAAAATACACCACTGTTAGCATCATTAATTGTGTTTGCTATAATATTGTTGTTTTGAGACCATTCTAATCTAATTCCATTTCGACCACCAATTATTGTATTTCCAGTACAATTATTAAACTCTCCTACTGAAATAAAAATTCCATAATAATTAAAAGATAAAGTATTATTTGTTATTTTCCCATTATCTGTATTCCAGAGTCGAATACCTGTATCAGTTGGATCTTCAGAGGTATCTACGAGTGTACAATTCCTAATAATAAAAGGGACATCTGAATTCCTAATTTCAATGCAATTTCCTGTACCTTTACTATCAATTGTAACATTTTCAATTATATATGGGTCACCCCACGTTCCGGAACCAGTACACCAATCGTTTTCTAATGCCATCTTATTCCAATTATACAAAGTATCTGCATCATCAATAAAGATTGGAGATTCTGTGAGATTCCAATATCCTGCATTTTTTGGCATTTCTTCAGTGTTATCAATTAAATCCTCTTTCATTATTTCAGCATTATTAAAATTACCTATTAAGAAAGGCATAGTTATTAATAATGCTAATATAATCATTTTAAAATTCAATTTATGTGTTTCTGTCATTTTGAAATTTAATTTATGAATTTTTGGTTAATTATGATATATGACCTAGAGTTATATAAAACTTTCTTTTATAATATTTGGCTTCATTCAGAAATAATGCGACTTCGGATAGTTCAGAAATACTTCAAAGAGACTTCTATTAATATAATGGAAAACTGATAATATAATATATCATAATTTTTCAAGAAGAAATAAAATGTCTCAAGAGCACGTACCAAAAAGCTATAAATCTAATATTTACAAATTCTATATTTACCAATTCATATTTGGAATTCACACGGTTCGTGGAGTATTTTATGCCTACATGACAGACTGGGGTGGGCTTAATTTTTTTGAAATCATGGCTTTGCAAAGCTATTTCATGTTCGCCGTCTTTCTCTTTGAGATCCCCTCAGGAGCGATTGCAGATTATATCGGGAGAAAAACAGCTTTGATTCTTTCCGCTGCGAGTGTTGTTTGTGCTGCTTTCATATATAGTATCTATCCCCATATCCTCCTATTTGTATTTGGTGAAACTCTATGGGCTTTAAGTTTATCTTTAGCCTCTGGAACAAATGAAGCTTTTCTCTATAGTTCACTAAAAAGTTATGGAGAAGAAGATAAACTTCCTAAAATTCAAGGTTATAATCAAACGTTGAATTTAATTGCATTAACCATATCAGCACCTCTTGGATCTATCATAGCAGAATTCATCTCCTTACAATTTACTATGACTTGCCTTGGTTTGATTTACATTGGGAGCTTTATAACTGCTTTTACTTTTAAGGAACCTCCATATAAGAACCAAGAAAGTGAATCTAAATCTTATTTAAAAGTAGTCAAGCAAGGATTTATTGAATTGAAAAGAAACAAGATTCTTACAATTTTATGTTTCGATAGACTTTTTATCAATACTTTAATATTTCTCCTATTTTGGACATACCAACCCTATCTACAAATTCTTGGCCTTTCATTAGTATTCTGGGGATTTATAACAGCTGCAATGAACATGACAAATGCGTTATTTGTAATCATCATCCCTAAATTGACTGAAAAATTGAAGAACAAGTTAAAATTATTGATAATCGTTGATTTGATAAATGGAGTCGCATTTATTTTAATGGGATTTACAACTAACCTGTATATCGGTATTTTATTAATTTTAGTCATAGTCGCTTTTGGATATCCCCGATTTTTGATTTATGTTAATGGTATAAATAAACAAATTGAAGCAGACGAACGAGCTACAGTTCTCAGTACGATTAACATGTTTGGGAGTTTTTTCATGGCTATATTATTTCTCTTGGTTGGTTTTATTGGATCTTTGAACATTTTCTATGTTTTTATTCTAATTGGGGTAGCAATCATATTGTTTACTATATTCACTAGAGCAAAAAGTGAATATTTATGATGAAAATGCATGGTATTGAATATTTAAAAAGCAAGGTAAAAATTTTAATCTAATTCTTCACTTAATTTATTGAATTTGATGCAGAAAATATATGTAAAAACACTTGAATCATGTCAACAAAAAAGCAAGAAATTGAACCAGTCCCTTTTATAAAAGGAGATAATATCGATTTAGTGGTCCCTAGATCAGAATGGATTGAATTACGCTGTAAGTGGGTTAATAACCCAAAAAACAGGAAATTTTTGCGTGGTCCTCTTTCACGTTCAAAAGATCAAATGAAAAAAAGGTTTGAATCTCGACCAACAGATGGATTAGGTGATTGGGTGGGTTTTACTCTTTATCATAAAAAAGATAAGAAACCAATTGGTGAAGTAGGATTAAGCCGAATTAATTGGATTAATGGATGGGCAAATGCTTATGCAAATATCGGTGAGATAGAATATTGGAATAAAAATATAGCCACAGAAGCTACCCAACTCTTATTAAAGTACGCTTTCGAAGAACTAAATCTAAATAAAGTAAGTGGATCGGTGGTTGTTGAAAATAAAGGGTCATGGGCCGTGGCTGAAAAAATCGGATTCAAATACGAAGGTATTCTAAAAGAACATAAATATATTAATGGCAAATACCGAGATGAAAAATGCTATGGGTTTTTAAAAAGCGATTGGTTAAAACAACAAGCTGAAAAAAGTAGTTTAGGAGAAAAATAATGACTAAAGAAAATGATAATGCATTTATTAAAGGGGATAAAATTGATCTGGTACCTCTTAATTCAGATCACATAAAATTATACGTTAAATGGCAGAACCATCCAGAAGTTAGAAAATATGCACGAAATGAATTTCCCTCTACGATAGAGATGTTTAAAAAATTATTCGAACCCCATGGAAGGAGCATTAGAAATAAAGTCCAATTTGAAATATGGAATAAGGAAGATCAAAAAGCAATCGGATTAGCTGAAATAAACAACATCCATTATGCATATAGAAGAGCCAACATGGCCGTTATCATAGGAGATTTACATTATTGGGGAAAAGGAATGGCAACCGAAGCTGGAAAGTTATTAATCAATTATGGTTTTAGTGAACTAAATTTGTATAAAACAACAACAACGATCTATAGCCCAAATATTGGTTCATGGAAAGTTTGTGAAAAATTGGGCATGGAAAGAGAAGCAACTCTTAAAAACAATGGGTTCATAGATGGTGAATATGTTAATGATTATTGTTATTGCATATTTCAAGATGATTGGATGAATAAAAATAAAAAAAACCAAAAAAAGTAAAAGAAAATATTGATTTAGTGATTTAAATGGAAGAAAAAGAAAAATTGCCAATAATCAATTTCATAAAAGGAGATCGGATTAA
Source organism: Promethearchaeota archaeon (assembly GCA_030667705.1). Taxonomy (GTDB): domain Archaea; phylum Asgardarchaeota; class Lokiarchaeia; order Sigyniarchaeales; family SOKP01; genus SOKP01. The sequence continues at coordinate 7,275 of DAOUVJ010000025.1, forward strand.
TTTGATTCCTTTACTTCAAAAAGACATCAATCTCGTTGTTCGGTGGATGAATGATCCAGATGTTCGAATTTATACAAGAAATCCTCTTCCAAGATCCATTGAAGAAGTTAAGAAATGGTTTGAACCGAAAAAAGAAGATGTAAAAACTGATGTAGACTTTCTAATTTATCATAAAAATGATAAGAAAACGATCGGGATGGTTGGATTAACTAATATTAAATGGCTAGATCGAAATGCTAACATTTTTACAGTAATCGGGGAATCTGAATATTGGGGAAAAGGAATCTCGGTTGAAGCAGGTAAATTGATGATTACCTATGCTTTTGAAGAACTAAACCTTCACAAAGTTCACACGAGCATATATTCTCCCAATGAACGTTCACTAAAGGCTGCTGTTAAATTAGGTTTAGTTCAAGAAGCAATCCTAAGAGAAGAAATTTATATAGATGGAGTACATGTGGATAATCATAAATTTGCCGTGTTCAAAAAAGATTGGCTCAATTTAAAAAATGATGAGGATATTTGATAGATATGGAAGATGAGGACGTTAGAACGTTTATAAGCGGAAAAAATGTCGATCTTTTGCCCGGGGATAATCTCGAGAATATAAATTTATATGCTAAATGGGATAACGATCAAGAAACTAGACGGTATTCACGAAACAATTTTCCAAGAACACCAGAAGAATACAAAAAATGGATTGAAGAAGAAAAAACGGGAACTCCTCGAAGGATATTTTTTGAAATTTGGCATAAGGTAGACAAAAAAATCATTGGGCATGTCAGTTTTAATAATATTCGCTGGGCAGACAGGTCTGCAAGCATTGGAATGATTATTGGAGAACAAGAATACCGAAGTAAGGACTTAGGAACAGAAGCAGCAGCTTTGATCATTGAATATGGTTTTAACGAATTGAACCTATTTAAAATCGAATGTGGAATGTATGAAGTCAATACGGGTTCCAGGAAAGTTGCAGAGAAGTTAGGCATGCGACGTGATTTGGTTTATAAGGAAGAAGCATGGGTAAATGGAAAATATGTAGATGAATACGAATATTGTATTTTTCGTGATGAATGGAAAGAAAAGAGAAAGGAATTATTATAATAGGAAGTGAAATAAGAATTGAGTAGTGAAGAAACAAAACCAAAAGAATATGTTGCTTATCCTTTTATTGAAGGAGAAAATGTGGATTTATGTCCAACAAATTTGGATCATGTTAAATTATATACCAAATGGGTAAATGATTCTAAAGCCAGAATATATGCTCGAAATAATTGGCCGCATACGGTAGAAGATATTTCAAAGTGGTATGAGCCAAGTGAGAGTAGAGGCTTATCAAGATTTATGACTTTTGAAATATGGCACAAGAAAGATAAAGTACCAATTGGTACTTGTGGTTATGGTCATATTAATTGGATTGACAGGAATGCGAATATTTTCATGAGTATAGGTGTACCTGAATATTGGAATAAGAACTTGGGAACTGAAGCATCCCGCTTGTTAATTGATTATGGGTTTAAAGAGCTCAACTTTCATAAAATATATGCCGGTATCTTTGAACCAAATATAGGTTCGTGGAAAGTCGCTGAAAAGGATGGATTTATCCTTGAAGGAGTCAAAAGAAAAGCATTTTTCATTGATGGGGTGTATGTTGACTCTCGAAAGTATAGAATGTTAAAAAAAGATTGGCTTAAGAACCAATTAATTTAGACAGAATTTAATTAATGAAAACATAACAAATTAGGAGAAAAACAAAAATGACTGAAGATAAACCAATAATTTTCATAAGAGGAGAAAATATTTCATTAGCTCCTTTAAATATTAATCATGTAGAGCAATACACAGCATGGGAAAACGATATCCGTGTTCGAGTTTATGCTCGAAATGCTCAACCAATGACGATTGAACAATATAAGAAAGAAATTGAACCAAAAGGTGAAGGCGCTAAAAAAGCAATATTTATGGAGATCTGGCACAATTCTGATAATAAAGCTATTGGAAATTGTGGATATTCTAATATCAGGTGGTTTGATCGCATCTGTTTAATGGGGTTACAAATTGGGGAGCCAGAGTATTGGGGACAAGCGTACGCAACCGAAGCTACCTCCTTATTGATTGATTACGGATTTAAGGAATTGAATTTTCATAAGATATATGCTTACATTTTTACTCCAAATGTTGCTTCTTGGAAATGTGCCGAAAAAAACGGATTAACTCGTGAAGCTATATTAAAAAAGGACGTATACATCAACGGAAAATACGAAGACACTTTGGTTTATTCAATATTAAAGGAAGATTGGTTAAAATCTCATTCTAAGATAATTTAAACCTTTAGCAGTCTATTGCTGGCATATCTTGCATTTTTTTTTAAAAAAGAGATTTTCCTTGAGAATAATTTTCTTTTCATGTTATTATCTGTAATAAAGATAAAAAAATCATTAATCAAAGGCACAATAGGAGTAGTAAACACTAAGATTTCTTCAGAAAGCCAATACTCAAGATCTAGATTAAAAATTTCTTTTTCACTATAATTCAAGATGTAAATAATCCTCATGTTTATATCATTCAATTCGTTTTTTGATGTGTTTTGAATTAAGATTTCAAATTCCCTATAATTTTGAATACTTTTAATAGATTGTATTGAAAAATACTCTTCAATTTCTTCTTCAGAGGGTCTAATTCTAAATAATTCAACATCAGTATCATTTCTTTCTAAAGTTGAATTTGATAGGTTTATGCCTTTTAACATTAAGAGGGATAAAGCTTTCTGTGAGTTAATTTTCGTGTTATCAAGTATTTTAATAACGTAGGAAAAATATTCTGTGCAGATTTCTTTAAACTCATTTAGGAGTGTCTCTTTTAGTTGATCCCCCCATCTAATTGTTTCTATCATATCTGGAGTTTTCATGACTTCAAATTTAGTAATTTCGGATTCAATTATCATATATAATTTATCAATATAAGAATCAATGACACAATTAGTGATTTTTTTTAAAAGTTTACCACCTAATATCTCTAACTCTAAGGGTAATGATAAAATGATGATGATCTCTTCAATCTTGATTTTTTTCACTTTTCGAAATGAAAATTTATATCCATAACAGATTCTCTCTCCACACTCTATCGTGAGAGGATCTAAGTTATTAAGTTCACTGACCCCAATATGCCATATAGGATGAATATTGATTATTCGGATTTTTTCATGATCTTCCTTAATTGAATCATCCGGATATATTAATAGAACAATACGACCAAGAACTTCATCAAAGGTAAGTAGAAAAATCTCGCATAGTTTCCCTATAGAAGAAAATTCTTCTTCTTGTATTTTATTTTTTATATCGATAATGATTTTTTTATTATCTTCAAATAATTTAATGCGATTCTCCTCCTTTAATATTAGATAAAACAACTAATGTGTTGCACATGATATGCATGGATCAAACGCCCTTATCATTTGGATTATTTTTTTTTTTACCTTATCAATTGCTTCATTTTTATGTAAATCACGGGCGTATTTTAATGTCATGAAATTCATGAGAGGAATGTTGATTTCAGTAGCGATAAATAATTTTGCTTGAATAACTGACTCATTCAGATTGATTTTGTAATGATGCATCAATAAACCACGTGGCGCCTCAAGTATCCCAATTCCTTCTGATTTTTGAATTTCTCCTAAATCAGGTAAATCAATGCGCTTATTTAACGAATCTTCATTTAACAATTTAAGACATTGATGGATTTCATGATCTACTTCGATTAATTCCAAAAAATTCTGGAATAAGATTGATTGTTTCCAATTTTCATTAATCTTGTTAAAGTACGGGGCAATCCTTTCTGTAACTGAAATTTCATTTATTTTCTCTCTCGCAATCGGACCTGTTATTAATCCCATATTATTATTTCGATGAAATGAGATTCCAAATACTCCAACATCTTTATTAAAATAGGATTGATAATCTTTTTCACTAAAATTAAATTGATTTTTATAATTTTTGATAACAATCTTCCCATTATATCTATCTCGGTTTGAAAGTCCTAAATAATTTATCTTAGGAAGATCGAATGAACTAGGCGGAGTTTTGGTTGAAAAAAGTTTAATAAAATTTTCAATTAAATATTTTGCGTGATTAGAACCTTTTTGCAGTAATTTTCTTATTAAATTAATGCTAATTTGTGAAGGTTTGTATATCACACCACCAGAAATACAACTTATTAAATGTACATATCGACCACCAAAGATTTTGTCTATCTCCGATCCTAATTTGATTAAATCAAAAACGCTAGAAGTCAATTGAGGATCAAATTGCATCAATTCATAAGGATTGGATAATTCTTGAAAATTAAATATCTTCAAAAGGTCTGGGAAAGATTGGAAAAAATAATGCATTACATGAGATTTAATTAATTCTCCAATTAACAAAATTCTCCTTAAAATTATCGATTGAGATGGTGGACTAATACCATAAATGTCTTCAATAGCCTTGTTACTCACAATTGCTTGAGACGCGTGACAGAGTCCGCATATTCGTGATACTATTCTAGGGATATCCTGAATTTTTTTGTTTACGAGGATATTTTCAAACCCTCTGATTTCAGGGATTTCAAATTCGACATGATCAATCGTGTCTCCCTTTAGTAGTATTTTTATGTTTCCAATACCTTCTATTCTCTTACAAGGCTCAACAATTTTCTGCAATTTAGTCACCTTTTTATTGGCGGTTTTGAATATCTATAAAAGATTCCTTCATATGTTTTTAAATCATCTGATAAGTTTAGTAGGCTTAAAAAGTTGTAGATATTTGAACATAGACTCTTTGAAGAGGAACCTAAACATCCCTCACACGGCATTCCTCGGATAATGCACTTGTTGTCACATCCCTCCCTCGTCACTGGTCCGAGGCATAATACTCCTTGAGATAAGAAACATTTCGGATTTTTGGCAGAATTAATATCTCTATTAATTGGGATTAATTTTGTAATCTTAGTTTTAAACTCAAGATCTAATCCTTCTCTTAGCGGACATGTGTAGCATTGATTTTTATTTGATAATTTTATCATTTTATTTTCTAAAAGATTCATTAAGCAATTTCCGAATAAGTTCGAGGGAGGAGGACAGCCAGGAATTATGCCATCAACTTCAACGTAATTTGAGAGAGGATCTCCCTTCCTCTTTTTTGAAAGGTTAGTTATTCCTCCAAGCGCAGCACAAGAGCCTAATGAATAAACTTTTTTTGTAGCTTTCCGAACTTCTTGAAGTAATCGAATTTGAAACTCTTGAGTGATACATCCTTCAATTAAAGCGATGTCATAACTGCCCAATTTATCTTCATCTGTAATATAAGGAAAATAAGCAATTTTTGTCTTTTCAAAGAACTGAGGAAAAATGTCTAAGGAAAATAAAGTCGATATACATCCGCTGCAAGAAGTCATCGAGATGATCAATATTTTAAGTTTAATGTTTTTTAACCTCTATTGATAATAATTCATAGAACTTATTCACACTATCAGAAAATTTTTTTCCTTCAATTGAATTTAAATTTAACAGAATTATGCGTTTACTAATTTTTGGTTCGAGATTTTGCCTCAAAAGGTCAATTCTACTTTCTGCTTGCGTTATTCCATTAATATAATTGCATGAATTTTCTCTACACCCAGCAACTATTATACCATCAAATCCACATTTGAGCGAATAAAGAATAAATTCACTATCAACTCTTCCTGCGCATGGGACTTTTATTATAAAGACATTTGGAGGATATAATAGCTTCTTAAGTCCAGCATCATCCGCAGCAGCATATCCACATGACTCACATGCAAAGATAAGAATTTTTGGTTGATTTTTGAACTTTGATAATACGTCAATTGTTCTCAATATTTTCTCTGTTGAATCAATATTCATATTTAAAGCACCTGTTGGACAAGAACTCACACAAGACCCACAGCCCTTGCATTTAAATCGATCAATTTTAATTTTCTCAGAATCTAAAGTAATTGCATTATATGGACAGGATTTTATACAAAGACCGCATAAACCACATTTTTCCTCATTTAAATTAATGCCAGTAAAATCAGCAATTAAATAATCATTTGATAACAGTGAAATTATTTTCAAAGCGATTTTATTTACTGAAGAAATGGTTGATCGGTAATTCATTGGTCCTAAAATGGATCCTACACCAAAAACACCTGATGCAAGCGTTTCTTTGCTCATAAAACCATCTTCGTCAAATGTAAAATCTAAAGTCTTTCGAAGATTTATTAAATCTTTATTTGGAACAACTTTATGGTTTAAAACAATTAAATCACTTGGAAACTCAATATAATCTGCTATAACATAATTGACTCCATTTCCTATCTCCACACTAACATTATTCGCATAAAGAAATTTAGGATGTGTATATCTGAGCAGAATATCTTGATTATCTCTTAGTTTTGATAAATCATAAAATATATTCACTTCACATTTTGGATTTCTAATAGTTATGGCTTCAATATATTTTAGAGCTAAGTCATCAGAATATTCACAAACATAATCTGATGGCCCTGTTTCTTGAATTATAGAAATAGAGTTGATTGGTTGATTATCTGATAACCGAACTAATTTTCCCCCTGTTAATCCATCTGAGGATAACATTCGTTCAAATTCAGCTGAAGTAATGATATTTTTTGTTGGATCATACCCATAATCATGCAAATTAAAAAATAAATCTGCTCCTATTGCCATCACTTTAGCCCCAACCCTGATCTGGAAGTTTTCTGTTTTTTGATCTAAATTAATGGCTTTATTCAAACATACTCTTTCACATATCCTACATTCTTTGCATTTTACAATATCATGATCTACAATTAATGGCGCGTAAGGATAACAATTGGAGAAAGGAAAATGAATTATCTTTCTTTTTGTTAATCCAAATTCGTATTCATTATAAGTCTCATTTCCACATACTTCAATGCATTGTAAACATCCAGTACATCGTTTTTCATCAACAAATCTTGGCTTTTTGATAAGTTCGATGTTGAAATTACCAAGTTCCCCTGAGATTTTATTGATTTCAATATTAGTATGAATTTCAATCTCTTCTCGTTTGACAATTTCTCCAATTAATTCTGATATGAAACAAATCGAACAATCCCCCATATTTGATATCCGATGCCAACGAGCTACTTTTCCACCCAGAGTGGGTGATTTTTCAATTAGATAAACTTTAATTCCTGCGCGAGCCAAATTCAATGCTAAATTCATTCCTGCTATGCCTCCCCCAAATATTGCACAGGATTTTTCAACTTCTATCCTCTTAATTTTAATGGCTCCTTGAAGAATTACTCTTTCCACTGCTGCTTCTATCAGTAAATATGCTTTACGAGCGATTATTAGAGGATTTAGTTGGCTTTCATGGTTTGAATGCGCCCAACAGCATTGTTCCCTAATATTGGCAAATTCAATGTTTATATATTCAATTACATCTTCAAACATGTGTTCAATAATATGTTTATGACTCTTTGGAGAACAAGCAGCAACTACAATTTTATTTAAGAAATTTTCTTTAACCCAATTTTTAACTTTTTCTAAATTAATTTCTTGGCATAAATTTTCAAAAATCCTTACTGAAACAACGTTTTCAAGATTATTTAATTCATTTGTAAGATTATTCACGTTTATGATATTTGAGATTTCCTCATTGCAATTACACACGATAATGCCAATTCTGTTTAAATTACTACCTTTTGAGATTAAATGTTCAATTTCGTCTCCGGCTAATATGCGTTCATTTAAATTCAATATGTTAAGGATTCTTTTACCATCCTCGGTTAAATAATAAGATTTTCTCTCTTTACCAATTAACGAACCAAGTTTTTTTAAATGAAAATTTAATTGCCCAGTTAAATCTAAACCAAGTCTATTCATTATTTCTGAATATAGGAGATAACCCTCTCTTTCCAAGAGGAATAAAATTTTACGTCTAAATGGATGAGATAAAATGGAATATACGTCCATTATTCATTCACTCCATAGATAATTCTATTTGTTATTTTTTTTTTTTGACAAATAAATTTGTCCTCATAATATATAGTGTGATGTAAATTTATAAACATATGTAAGAAATCGATCATTTCTATATTGAATTTCAACATCTTATTGATGATTTCTTATGATTACGCAATTTGTTAGCTTTTAACAATTGACAAATAAAATTATCAAACTGATAAAATTCTTCTTGTCAAATCATTTAAATTAGAGTAAATTGATTTTTTACTTAGAATTAAAATTACTTTTCAAATAAACTATATAGAGGTGTAGCTTAAAGTGGAAGTGTTAGAATTAAAACCCGTAAAAAAAAATAAGAAAGTAATCTCATACATGTCCTCTAAAGAAGATTCAGAATATTTTCAAAATGAGGATAAATCTAAACTCGAAGAATTTCTAAAAAAGAAAGAGATCAATTTTGTTACTGTTGATTTTGAAGTAGATATGGAAGAATTTAGTAAGACTCCTTTCGCTAAAACATTAGATAAATTGGAGATACCATATTATCAAGTAGATATCCCAGAATATGCAATGGGATATTTATACGAAGAAATTTCTTCAAAACAAGAGTTTTTAAATGAGTTATTTGAAGAATTTGAGAATATGACCGATAAGGAATCATATAAAGGGCAGAGTCTAAAAAATTGGATAGATATGCTTCGTGAAGAAATTCAAGATCGAGAGATCTTTTTAAGTTTAAAGTTAAGACCACAATGGATTGTTAAAAAAATGTTAGACTTAGCTAGGAAAATTGATGCTCACACAATTTCTTTCGTTCATTTTGTACAGGAAGATATATGTGAAGATATTTGTCCACAAGTCGTGCAACTTTTAAGAGGATTAAATGCCAAAGTAATTTCTTATAATAAAAAACATCTAATTCAAAATATAATTTTTTAAAAAAAAAGTGAGGGATGAAAAAAAAATGCCAGAGGTATTAGAATTAAAACCGTTAAAAGAAAAACATCTTAAACTCATAATGATCGAATCTGAATTTCCAATTGACTGGTGGTTTGAGGTGCCTGCAGAGAAGAAGGAAGATTTAATTTGGAATTTGCATCTTATTAGCAAGGAATATTTAGAATTAATTGAATCGTTGATAGACAAATATAAACCGGATATAGTTTTAGAAGAAAAACCAAATTTTTGGGTTGGTCCTTTAAATCCAGATGATGATCCCCTAAAAAGTCTATTTGAGCAGAAAAACATTCCTTTTAAACATGCTGATATATCTGAAAATGCGGAATTTTATTTGTCAGCATCCTTAGATGAACATAGAAGCATGCTTAAATCTCTTGAAACAAAAATTAAAGAAATTCTTCAAAAATCTGGGGGGATACCTGAAAATGATGAGCTATTTCAGCGTTTAATCATGTGGAAAGAGTACTTACAAACGGATTATGATTCACAAGAAGATGACATAAGATACAAGGTACGAGAAGCTTGGATGATGATGAATATAATAAATCTCGCTAAGACAATAGATGGTAAAAAACTGAAAGGGTTATTCATTTGCGATTTAAGGCACTTTAATGGAATAGAGAAGCTTGCTTTAGATTTAGGAATTGAAACTGAACAAATTATAATAAAAAGATCAATTAGAACTGAAGAAATCGAAGAAACATTGGAAGAGGAAATCGAAATTTCAAAATAATCAATTTTTTTTAAATTTATGAAATTAAAAATTATACAAAGAGATGAGTAAAATTACACAAGAAAAAGATATAAATCGTCAAATAGAGAGTGTTTTAGGAAAAAGAACCATATTAGAATTAACACCAATTAAAATTAAAAAAGCAGATTTATCGGATAAGATATGTTTCTTCTTTGATACAGATGATAATGCTTCGCCTTTCGATATTAATATGGCATATGATGCTGGTTTTGATATTGTAGTACCTATAAGCAAAATGACAGCCGATCAAGTACCTAAACTTGTTCAAGATGCAATTTTTTCCCGTAAACCAAAAGCGCCGACAACCTTTTTTATAGGTGGTTCAAATGTAAAGGAAGGAGAAAAAATTGCCAAAGAAGTAGTAAAATCATTAGTTCCTCCTTTCGAATGTCCTGTAATTATTGATCCTAGGGGTTCGCATACAACAGCATCAGCTGTAGTGGCTAAAACAATTCAAGATATGAAAGAAAAATACGGAATTGAATCGATTAAAAACAAAAAAATTGTCATATTTGGAGCAGGACCAGTAGCGGGAATAGCAGCGATATTAGGAGCTAAAAGTGAAAGTCAAGTTTTCTTAGTCGAGACGTGGGACAAATCAAATAAAGAAATTTTAATGAAGCTTGTAGAGGAATTAAATGAAGAGGCTGGAAAAGAAGCAACTCAAATTAAGGGAATCTTTGCTCCAGATCCAGAAGAAAGATATCAAATAGCTAAAGATGCTGATGTAATCTGGTCATTGGCTGCAGCTGGGGTTGAGATTTTATCTAGAGACTTAATGGAAAGAATCTCGAATGGCGAAAAGAAAATTGTTGTTGATATTAATTTGGTTCCGCCATATGGTATTGAAGGAATAAAGCCTAAACACGATAACGATGAGATTTATCCAGGAATTTTTGGAATTGGAGCTTTAGCGTTAGGACGCCTTAAAGTTAATGTAGAGGGTAAAATTCTTAAAGAAGCTGTCGCTACCAAGGGTTTAAAAATCTTTGACTATAATTATGCTTTTAATGTAGCTAAAACGTTATTAGCACGAGAGTAGTTCAATATTATTAATTTTTTCTTTTATATTATATTACAAATTATTACAAAATTGAGGGATGAGAATGGTTGGGATTAATTTATATCAAGAAAATCCTAGAAAAGTACGAATAAAAGATGCCTTTAAAGAAGATGCAGGAAGAGGCATAATTCGAATTGATCCGGATGTTACCAATGAACTGAATTTTAAGGTAGGGGATGTCATTAAAATTATGCATCCTTTTGCTAATAAGAATACTGTAGCATTATTATATACAGGAAAAAATGAAGATAAAGAAACGAATATTATTCGAATGGATCCATCATTACGTAAGAATCTGGGAGCTTCAATTGATGATCTTGTTGAAGTTAAGAAAATTGAAGCAAGTGAAGCTGAAAGCATAACTTTTAGTGGACTTTCTTTAATACCAAGAGATCCTCAAGCTTTAGCACGAAAACTTGAGAAAAGAGTAGTCACTAAAGGTGATATTTTAAGTTTTTATGCAATGGCACGCAGGATTGATTTGGTTGTTTTAGATTTTGAACCTAAAGTAGAAGCTGTAAAAATAAATTTTAATACCAAAATAGTATTTAGTGAAAAATCTACTGTAGCTTATGGTGAATTAAGACGGACAACTATCAGATCAGCTGGGAGAAGTGCATTAGAAGAAAAACTACAAAAAATTAGTTATGAAGCTATTAATTATGAAGATATTGGAGGATTAGCACTTTCAATTCAAAAAATTCGTGAGATAATTGAATTACCTCTTCGCCATCCTGAATTATTTGATAGAGTAGGTATAGAAGCTCCTAAAGGTGTTTTGCTTCATGGACCCCCTGGTACAGGGAAGACTTTATTAGCAAAAGCAGTCGCTTATGAAACAGATGCCCACTTCATCAGTATTAGTGGACCTGAAATCATGAGTAAGTTTTTTGGGCAGAGTGAGGAAAATTTAAGAAGAATTTTTGAGGAAGGGATAATAAATGCCCCCTCTATAATTTTTCTCGATGAACTCGATTCGATTGCACCAAAGAGGGAAGAAGGAAAAAACCAAGTAGAATCTCGAGTTGTTGCTCAATTACTCTCTCTCATGGATGGGTTAAATAATAGAGGTGAAATCATCGTAATAGCTGCTACAAATAAAATCAATAATATTGACATTGCCCTAAGAAGACCAGGCCGATTTGATAGGGAAATCGAAATAAAAGTTCCAGATACGAAAGGACGTTATGAAATTTTACAGATTCATACTCGTGGAATGCCTTTAAAAAATGATGTCGATTTAAATATAATCGCTAAAAAAACTCATGGATTTGTTGGCGCGGATATTAAATCCTTATGCAAAGAAGCTGCTTTATTAGCAATTCGAGAAATAATTCCCGAAATTGATTTAGATAAACCAATACCTGAGATGATCTTAAACCAACTTAATATCAAAATGAATCACCTCATTGAAGCCTTAACTTCAATTGAGCCTTCAGCATTAAGAGAAGTATTGATCACCCAACCAAGTGAATCCTGGGATGAAATTGGAGGGTTGGAAGAAGCTAAGCAACAACTAAGAGAAATTATTGAATGGCCATTTATTTATCCGGGATTTTATGAACATATGAAATCAAGACCACCAAATGGAATATTACTATTTGGAGTCCCAGGTGCTGGAAAAACATTGATGGTTAAAGCACTCGCTCATGAAACAGAAATAAATTTTATCTCAATTAAGGGTCCGGAATTTTTATCAAAATGGGTTGGTGAAAGTGCAAAAGCTGTAAGAGAGACATTTAGAAAGGCACGAGCTGCAGCACCTTGTATCATTTTTTTTGATGAAATTGATGCTATTGCGGTAAAAAGATCAGAAGGATCAAGTTCTCATGTTGTTGAACAAGTAGTTGCTCAACTTTTAACAGAAATGGATGGATTAGAAGAATTAAACAATGTTGTGCTTATTGCTGCTACAAATAGACCTGATTTATTAGATCCTGCTTTACTCCGCTCAGGACGTTTTGGAAGGCATGTAGAGGTTCCATTGCCAAATAAGAAATCAAGAATTGAAATATTCAAAATCCATCTTTCTAATCGACCCGTGAATCAAAATATTAATATTGAAAAATTAGCAGAATTATTAGAAGATTATACAGGTGCGGATATAAAAGCAATCTGCGAAGAAGCTACATTATTAGCCATAAGAAGGGGTGTTAAAGACGAAAACATCAACACGTTAGATCCTAAATCTTATGAAAATGTTTGTATTTCCCAAGAAGAACTCGAAGTAGCGATCGATAAGATTAAGCTAGGTGCCGATAAGGCTAAAAAGTCTTATAAAGATCTGATTAAAGAAACACCTTATGACTTATATAGATAATTTTTTATCTAATTTTTTTTTGTATTAACCTAATAATTAAAAACTTTTAAGAACATGGAGGAAGTACTTAAATGTCCTTTTCTATATTTAATATGTTGTCTAATCTTTCAAAATCTATAATAATCACTTCTACGAAATTACTATCTAAAATTAAAGATGGTCCCTTTTTTAATTCCTTTTTGACGTATACTTTATCAACTTTTTGTGAACTGAGCCAATCAGATATTAAAATGCCTTTTCTTTTTTCATGGTGGATAAAATCATTTTTCACAATCTCTAATTTTGAAAAATTACCTTCTTGAAATTCTACAAAACCAAAAAATGGGCTTTCTCCAAAATGATCGGAGATTTTTGAATTTAAACCTCGCGAATCTTCCAAGGGAACAGCAATTTTAGTTTCATTTTTTTCAGCATTATCAATGATGATGATAATTTTGAGAATCAAGGGGAATTTAAGTTTGATATCAGTTCTTAACTTGTTTTTTAAAGAGTTGATTTGAGATAACGGAAAATTTTTACTCAGAATGAGCTCTAGCTCTAAAAATATAAACCTTCCATAGGCTCTAATTTCCAGATTTTTAATTTGCTTGATTTTTGGAGCATTTTCAATCATTTTATAGAGTTCTGCTCGATCTTCATAATCTATAACCGCATCAAGTAATGTTTTTATTGATGCTACAAAAATATCATATCCTCCTTTGAAAATGAAAACAACAATGATCAATCCAAAAATTGAATCCAAAATGTTGAAATTAAATAGAATTCCAATAAAACCTATTACTACAGATAATGAAATAAAAATATCTGTCATTTTCTCACTGGCTTCTGATTTGAGAATTGGTGAATTAGTTCTCTTAGCCATGTATTTCAAGTAAATTGTTATAAATAATGATACTGTTAATGAGATAATTAAAAAAATAAAAACATCATGTAAATAGATTGTTAATTTTGGAATTCCATTGATAAAATTGATTATATCTTTAAGTCCTTGAATTATAATGTTATATGCAGTTAAAAAGATGAATAGAGAGATTATTAGACTAATAATATTCTCCATTTTATAATATCCATATGGAAACTTTTCATTTGGTTTCTTTCTGGCAAAAACAAACCCAATTATACCAGATAGAGAAATAACAATATCAGTCATGCTGTCAAAAGCATCTGCTTGGAGTGCTATACTATTGGTAAGAGTGCCAAACACTAGCTTAAGAATGAAAAAAGTAGCACTTATGATTAAAAGAATGATATTTATAAATAGCAAATTTTCATAAAACTTCAAACTAATCTCATTCTTAATAGTCATACTATTAATATTTATAGATTATAAAAATATTAATTTTAGCCATATCTCGAAAATAATTCGGAATTAATGGTGGTGATCTTGATTATCATCAGCTTCGGTATGGATTTTATCAATTCCATATCCTTTACCAGCTCCGGGAGTACAAATACCTTCTGAACCTTCCAAAGTTCCATTTATAAATTCTTTTGTCACGTCATCAATAGCACCTTCGACTCCCGATATAACTTCTATATTATATTGATTGAAGAATTCGACTGCTCTTCTCCCCATCCCACCAGCAATAATATAGTTTGCTCCCTGCTCGCTTAAGAATTTTGGAATACTTCCCACTGTATGACCTGGATTTGGAAGAACCACTTTTTCAATAATTTCACTATTCTCAATAGTTATGAATGTAAATTCTGGGGCACGACCAAAATGAGCACATACTTTACCTGAATCCGTACTAATAGCAATTTTCATTTTTTCTCTTCCTTTCTTATATTTATTATAGAATAATTGAAGTAATCCATTCTAAAATATAAATATTATGAATGATTATTCATTATAGCAGTTACAATACTCAATTCATTTCTCAAATAATTCTAACATATTAATAAGTTTAAGTTTAAATTTCGTGAATCATTATTCAGTAATGTACTAAAAATTAAGTTCTGAACTAAATATGCCTTCGAATAAGTTTGATGATTTTGTAGAAAGCCTTCAAAAAGAAATAATTGAGAAAGGAAAACAAGAATTTAATGAATACATTGTTGAATTATTTCATGATCCTAAAAATTGGGGGAAACCTCTCGAAGACGATATAAGTGTTTCACAGTCTTATACCGGACCATGTAGTGATACTATGTCCTACTTTTTAAAAATTGAAAATGATATCATTATTAAAGCAAATTTTATTACCGATGGCTGTGGTGCTTCTGTTGCAACTGCTTGTCAAACAACCTTGCTAATTGAAGGAAAAACCTTGAAATACGCTGAAAATTTGAGCCCTGTAGATATCGATCAAGCTTTAAAAGGCTTACCTGATGATCATAAACATTGCGCAGAGTTATCGATTAGGACTCTAAGAAGAGCTATTAAGAAATATAAAGACCAAAAAGAAGAAATCAAAAAGTGATTTCTAAATTTATCTTTTTCCTTACTTCAGGTATATCCTTTAATGCGTCAAGAAAACCATCTACAATATTAGAAATAACATTACCCATTATTTCGTTTAGTGGAATTTCTTTATCATTAACTTCTAATTTTACATTTTCCATTGTGAATAATAATAATGATGATAATAATTAATATTTTAATATGAATAATTATTCATATTATATGAAATGCTATACCAAATCTTCATGTGAATATATGATTTTATAACACGTATAAATTCCCTACTGTTGATATGACACAAAATGAAAATACTTTAGAGAAAAAGTGGTGATTTTACGAATATTGAAGAGTTGAAGAACTTTGGGATCACCGGGTCAGGAAAAGGGATTTCGATTATAGAAATTACTTCAAAATGGTGTAATTCTTGTAAAGGATTAACTATAATTCTCCAAAAATTTAGAGCTGAGGGATTAATAAATTTAATTGAAATTAATATTGATTCAAATCCCTCAATTACCCAAATATTAGATATTAGAACAATTCCTGCCTTATTTTTTTTTAAAGATGGTTTTCTATTAAATAAAGATATTGAAGTTTATGATTACACTTTTGTAAAGAAGGGGATAATGGCCGGGATTACATGTGAACATGTTCTAAAGGAAATCATAAAATTAGTATAAAAAAAAATAAAAAATTTTTTCTAAAAGTGAAGATATGAAATATATTTATGGACCGGTTCCTAGTAGGCGATTAGGAAATTCGTTAGGAATCGACCCTATTCCTTCAAAAACTTGCAATTATCAGTGCATATATTGTCAATTAGGAAAAACAACCAATTTTACGAATGAAAGGAAAGATTTTTCCCCCAAAGAAGAAATCATTAAAGAGATGGAAGAGTCTATTAACCTTAATAAAAATGAGTTTGATTATATAACATTTGTAGGTAGTGGGGAACCTACATTATACAAAAGTTTAGGTGATTTGATTTTAAAAGCAAAAGAATTATCTGAAAAACCGATTTGTGTAATCACTAATGGCAGTTTATTATATCACGAAGACGTAAAGGATGAACTTATATTTTCTGATGTTGTTTTACCTACTTTAGATGCGGGAGATGAAAAATTATTCATTAAAATAAATCGTCCTCATCCCTCCATTAAGTTTGAAAAAATGATTCAAGGATACATTGATTTTAGGAAAGAATTCAAAGGAAAATTCTGGATAGAAATAATGCTAATGAAGGGAATTAACGATTCTAAGGAAGAACTATTAAAAATAAAGAATAAACTAGATTTAATCAAACCCGATAGAATTGACATAAACGTTCCAATAAGACCTCCTACTGAAAGTTGGGTGCAAATTCCCGATAAAAGCGTTATTCCGATATTAAACGATGTTTTTGGAGAATATAATAATATTAATTTTCCTGAGCGAGGAAAATTTAGTGTTTTTAGTTCGAATTTTGAAATGGAATTAAAGAACTTACTTGAAAGACATCCAATGAAACAAGAACAAATTATTGAAACATTTTATTCTAAAAAGTTTAAGGAACAAGACATATTACTTCAATTGAATATTCTAGCATCGCAGAACAAGATTAAAAAAGTAAATTACAATAACCAAACCTTTTGGAAATTAACAAGCTAACCAATAACCTAATTAGTAACCATGCCAGTTTGTGCGAAATGTAAAAAGGAAAAAGATTCAGACCATTTTGATAAATTTGATGACAAATTCATGTGTTATTCATGTCTATATCAGAATTATAAACCATTTAAAATCTTTCCAATCGGTTTTGTAGAAAATCAATTAGAACGAGGGGAAGGATTTGGGCTGAAAGGGAGTAGAAATGATGTTTCTAAAATCCGTATTTTTGAATCTCAAAAACCCTTTCTTTATAAATTAGAAGAAGAAAAATGGATTACTGTTGTATATTATTTTCATAAACAACGCAAGATACGTTCAACTTTTTCTCGAGGTATTGATGGAAAAGAAGTTGGTATTTTCGCTTCTCGAACGCCTAATCGGTTATCTCACATAGGAATTACTAATGTAAAATTAGTTAGAATTGAAGACACCACTTTATTTGTAGAAAATCTCGATGCGATTGATGGAACACCTATTTTGGATATCAAATTAGGCTCAAAAACTAGATGGTAATACAGGATAAATTAGTTAATTCCTATAATATATTAAAAAAAAAAGAAAAATGGATTTTATTATCCTCCTGCTAAAGGAGGGAATATAGCTAAAACATCTCCATCTGTAAGGATGTGATCAGGAGCAATGTGCGGTTTTCCATTGATTAAAATAATTAATTTCATTTCACTGAAAGGTAATCGATATTTATCTAGTATGACTTGAACAGTAGTGTCTTTTCGAAATTTTTCGATAGACTTAGCTGGACCAAATTCTCTTAAGTTAGCAAACAGTTTTATTGTTACAGTGATCAAATTGTTTTCAGTCATCTTCTTCTCTTGTAAAATACCATTTATATAAAAGAGCTTGATTTTTAGAAAATAATCCAACTCTGTCTCCATCTACTACCTTTTTGTTGAATCCAGCATAAACTCCATTTACAAAAATATGGCTTGTTTCGTTTTCTTCAATTGATAAATTCTGTAGTATATCAGTGATATATTCGATATTCTCGGAATTGACATGTAAATTAAGTGGGAGAGCCCCATTGGGTTTCTCATCCTTAATTTTATTTCGCAAATCTCCAAAGATTTTAACTAATATTGTCATGTTTAAATGTTTAAGGTCCCCAAACTTTATCTAATTCTTCGTCGCTTACATCGAAAACCGTGTTATGTG
>DAOUVJ010000213.1 GCA_030667705.1 Promethearchaeota archaeon
AGGAGTTGCTATTGCTGAAATAACGAGAGCATTACGAATTCCTATTTTTTTCGTAATTTGCTGACCTAGTAGAGGAGCAAATATATATGCTATTGCTCCAGATGCTGATATAGCTCCTAACGTACTTGGATTTATATTTATAACAAAATACAGATAATTTGCCAAAGCTCTTTCAAATATCGATACATAAAATAATCTGATGAATGAAATAATGAATAAAGGCCATGCTCGATAAGTGATATTTTCATTACTACGCATATTCATTGAAAATTGTGATATTATTAGATGAAATAGTAAATTTCACCTATTTCAAATATTTTCCTATTTTATTTATAAAATTGTAAAAAAAAGGGGTTAGGGATTCTTTTTTATAAAATCTATTATTGCTTTCGCTGCTTCTGAACCTCTATCTTCTTGCACGAAATGTCCGGCACCTTTAATGGTAATGTGATTTTGATTCTGAGCACCCGGGACTATTTCTTGCCAAAATTTATTTCCCCCTTTAGTTATTGGGTCTGAATCAGAAAAAGCAGTTAAAAATGGTTTTTTCCATTGTTTGAACATTTCAATTGACTTTTTATTTGCTTCGCTTTCTGGATCATCAGGGCTTATGGGGACTAATGAGGGTAATATTCGGGCTCCAGCTTTATAGGTATCATCTGGAAAAGGGGCATCATACCCTTTCAAAATAACTCTCGATAATTTAGTAGTCGTGGCACCTTGAATTATAAATGGAATGCTGAAATCAGGTGTAGTTCTTGAAAACTCTCGCCAATTTGTAAATGCATTGCTCATTTTCTGTTCCCCTGTTGGTAACCCCCCATTCGATAAAACAATTCTTTTAAATCGATCTTGATTTTCTATAGCTATTCTTAAACCGATAAGTGAACCCCAATCTTGACAAAATAGAGTAATGTTTCTAAGATCCAAAGATAATAGCCATTTAGTAATCCAATCAACGTGCTTTCGATATGTATGATCGGTTTGTTCCGTTGGTTTATCAGATCGCCCAAATCCAACTAGATCTGGAGCGACAACTCTAAATCCCGTGTCCACTAATAGAGGAATCATGTATCTATATAAAAAGGACCAAGATGGTTCTCCGTGCATTAATAATATGACTTCTGAGTCATTAAACCCTTCATCTAAGTAGTGTATTCTAATCCCATCAACTTCTTGATACCTTGGTTCAAATGGAAAGTCAATGAGATCCTTAAATCTATCATCAGGCGTACGTAAAATTTTCATTATAACTTCCTTTTTTTCTTTTCATTAAAATTTAAAATTTATTAAGAAGGATTAGAATTTTTTAAATCCTCACTTCCAATTGAAATATCTTTATATTTAAATTTAACAAAATATCTTTATATTAAAAAATGTAAAGTTAACATTTTTTTTGGATATTTTTCATATGAATGAATCAGAAGACACTTTATTTCACTCTTTAGCAAAAATTTGTGGATCTAAAAATATTACAATAGATCCCCAAAATTTAAAGCTATATTCAAACGATATGAGTTTTTTTAAAGGAAATAGCCCTAATTTAATAATATGGCCTTCAAAGACTCAAGAAGTAGTTAAAATTATAAAACTTGCTAATCAAATGGAATTTTCTATAATTCCAGTAAGCTCAAGTTCAAAATATAGACATCATGGAGATACAATTCCTAGAAAAGATAATAGCATTATC
Source organism: Promethearchaeota archaeon (assembly GCA_030667705.1). Classification (GTDB taxonomy): domain Archaea; phylum Asgardarchaeota; class Lokiarchaeia; order Sigyniarchaeales; family SOKP01; genus SOKP01. Next base: position 1,691 of record DAOUVJ010000213.1, read on the forward strand.
ATGAATCTTACTAAAATGCGCAAGGTTATCTCTATTGATAAGAAGAATCGAGTTGTAATGATTGAACCAGGAGTTACATTTGAAGAATTAATTCCTAAACTTCGAAAAAAAAGTTTAAGATTATTATTACCTTTATATCCAACTGGAACAAAGTCAGTACTCACGAGTGTTCTTGAACGAGAACCAATCATAATTCCACGTTATCACTGGGATACTTCCGATCCCCTATTATGTACAGAAGTGGTATTTGGAACGGGTGATTTATTTAGAACGGGAACAGCTGCAGGACCAGGAACACTTTCTCAACAAAAGAAAGTTGGTCAAGCTCAAGTGAATCCTATGGGACCAACCCAATTTAGCCCCTATAGAGTGATACAAGGAGCCCAGGGCAGTTTAGGCGTCGTCACATGGGCTACCTTGAAATTAGAATTAGTTCCTACAATGGAAAAAGTTTTCCATTATCATTCCAATAATATCGAAGAATTATTAGACTTTCAACAAAAGCTTGTTAAATATAGATTATGTGATGAAACATTCATTTTAAATAATCTAAATTTAGCATGTTTGGTTAAAAAAACAAGAAATGATATAGAGGATTTAGCTAACTCCCTCTTGAAATGGAATTTAATTTATATTTTAGCTGGTAGAGGGGATTTAACCAATGATAAGTTAAATTATCTCGAAGGTGATATCAATGATCTCATGGGAGACTCTAATCTTGAACATCTTGAAAGTTCTAATCTAATTGATAGAAATGAAATATTAAATTGTGTAAATAGTTATACTTCCGAGCCGTGGAGAACAAGATATAAGGGCAGTTATCAAGACATTTTCTTTATCAGCAATTTTGAAAATATCTCTAATTATATAAAAAAGGTAGAATTGAAGTACCCTGAAAATTTAGGTATTTATTTTCAACCAATTAATCAAGGTACTTCATACCATTGTGAATTTGACTTATATTATGATTTAAAAAATGAAAAAGAAACAAAGGATCTTCAAGGGAAATTTAATGAAATCAGTATTGAACTAATGGATAGTGGGGCATTCTTTAATCGTCCATACGGTTATTGGGCAAAAGAAGTGTATGCTAGACATATCGAAGAAACTTCTATTGCATTAAAGAAAGTAAAAAGTATTTTTGACCCAAAAAACGTTTTAAATCCGGGAGTTCTCTGTTTTGACGATGAAAAAAATGAGTTAGATTAACTGTAATTCAATTTCACTTCAACTCTTCTTTTATATGCTGATATGCTTTCTTTAAAGAGCCAAAAATTTTTATTTCAATAGCCCAGATTATATTAAACCGATTTCTAAGAGTAGAGATGTTGTAATCCTCATTATTTGCTATATCTGAAATAGAATCATATTTTTTTATATAAGAAGATAATTCAGGTTTCCAGACGTATTCCCTCACAGCCTCAGAGTAATTAATTTTCAATAAGTTCCTCAAGAAATTTCTTGCTTGAATTAATCCCATATGTAATTTCACAGCAACTTCTTGCATTGTGAATGTACTCCTTAGGAGAATTTTTAAGAATGCAATATCGATATCTCTTGCTGATGTATGTTCAGCTAATAATAGACTCAGATATTCATTATCTATATTATTATAAACAAATATACATCTTCTTAGAAAATCATGAAAATCTAAATTATTATAACTATATGCTCCCACTTTTCTTTTAAATTGCTCGTCAATTTCTTGTGAAGGTTTTTTTTGATTTATTAAGGCGATTAATAATCCATTGTCTAAAATTGGATAGAATAAATAAAATCTCTTAAGAAATTTATATAAAACATCATTACTTTGATTAAATTCATGATACTCTTTCCTCCAAATTCTACCTAATTCGCGAAAATGCGATGTACTATGTAATTTCCTCACAATATCAGAGATATTATTATCATTCATAATAGCCTTAATTATTCGTGGTTTCCAATATAACTCATCTTTCGCAGATTGAAAATACATGCCAGGGGTAAAATCAATATCGAGAATTTCTATCATAAATTCTCGCATAGATTTTAGTCCTTTCTCATAAAAAAAGGCAATTTGTGTCATATTAAACCCAGCGTGGATTAATGATTGTAAATAAATTATATCAATTTCAATAATCGTGCAATTACCGATGTTAGAGATAATAGGATTTCCTAGTTGTTTATCTATTTTGGGATATATTTTAAAAAGTCGTTGAGCTTCACGGAAATTTACTCCCCAATATTCTTTCAAGCGAGATATGACTGTAGGTCTTGATACACCTAAATGATCTGCTATTTCCTCAGCTGTTTTACCTAATTTAATGAAATTTCTGATTTTTTCCTTGTTTATTGGAATGTAATCTTGATGGTCGCTCCCCCGTAATGAGCTTGATGCTTTTTTTTGACTCCATCTTTTTCTAAAGGTCTCCATAGCACCTAATCTTATCCTTGCATCTGTAAGATTATTATAACCAATTTTTTGTAAATGGTTTGTAATTGTTGAAAAAGAAGTTTTTAGCTGTTCTTCTAGCTCATTTAAAAATAATCCTTGTTCAATAAAATCTATCAGTTTTGGGATATCTAATTCAATGCCTATAACCGACCTAGCAGCAATTCCAAACCTTTCAAGAAATACTTCGTTTCCTCCAAAATGTTTTCTTGCATCACGTAATTTTTTTATACCCAAGTGTTTCCAATAATGTTCTACTTTACTAATTAGTGTTGGGATTGAAATTTCAAATTCTTTCGCAATTTCCTCAGCAGAAAATCCTCTCTTTATCAAATCTTTAAGGGATTCTTGGTCGATATGAATGAAGCTACCATGTTCCTCTCCAGTTATTACTGGATAGCCCCCTCCACCTCTAGTAATGTTATAACCATACAATGGTCTTCTTTTACCATCTATTCCAAAAAAGTAGTGATCCAAAACACACGTTTTGTACTTATTAATGAGAAATTTTTCAGACTTATTCAATTCTTCAAGATCTTTACAT
>DAOUVJ010000085.1 GCA_030667705.1 Promethearchaeota archaeon
TAATTTTTCAGCTAAATCTCTAACTTCTTTATAATTTATACACTTATCTGATACATCTATGTAAGCCTCGTCAATACTTACTTGTTGAAACATATCTGAATAGGAATTAACAATCTCCATTACTTCTTTTGAGGCTTTATGGTATTTCTCAAAATTGGGACGAAGATAGATACCATGAGGACATCTTTTGTAAGCCTGGGATATAGGCATCGCAGAATGGAGTCCGAATTTTCGAGCCTCATAGTTACAGGTACTAACTACACCCCTTCCTTTTCCATCTTTTGGGTCGGCTCCTATTATGACAGGATTTCCAATATATTTTGGGTTATCTCGGGCCTCAACAGCGGCAAAAAAGCAATCTAAGTCGCAATGTAAGATAAAACGGTTCATTTTTAATCGTTCTTAATAAATTGTATTAATTTAGACAATGATAGTATTTCCAAATAATATAAAAAAAGTTAGACTATGTTGAATTATTAATTTAAAATTGCACAATCCAATAAATCATCACTAGCGAATATCTAATTCTATGAAAATACATTTTTAATCAATCTTTAATTAAAAATCATATGGAAACAGATAAATTAGAACAACTTCGAAAAACAGTTGTAAGAGGAGCTCAAGAGATATATAATAAAGGGTTAGTTGAGGATGGAGAAGGTAATGTTAGTGTAAGAATCAATAAAAATGAGATACTAACTACGCCTACTTCAACAAAATATAGCTTATTAAGTCCGGAGCTAATCGTACATATGGATTTAGAGGGAAATGTGTTAGGTTCAGGTAAAATTCCATCCACGGAAGTTAAAATGCATTTAGCTGTTTATAAGGATAGACCTAAAGTTAAATGTGTTATCCACAATCATTCTTCTTATATTACTATGCTTTCAGTTCTAAGAAGAGGCATTCCAATCATAATGGAACAACAACTTATTTTCCTTGGTGGAGAAATTCTATGTAGTGAAATTACAGAAGCTCATACAGAAGAAATGGGACCAAATGCATTGAAAGCGCTAGGTAGAAATAACGCAGCGATACTCGCAAATCATGGGGCTATCATATGCGGAAAATCTGTTGATCATACGGTTCGGTTTGCTGTAATATTAGAAAAGTTGGCAAAAGTATATTGGGGTGCACTGCAAATTGGAGACCCATTAACTATTCCTGAGGAAAATCTTGAAGAACACGAGAAAATGTTTAACGGATTATTTGCTTGTTATCCACGAAAAATGAAGAGTAAAAAGCCAAATAGTTGATTTTTATGGAATCAGTTCTTTAGGAGATATTATCGATTTTGGACTTAGTAACAAGTGGAAGAATGATGCTGATTATTTACTAATTGCCAAAAAAATGGCTAAAATAGAAAAGTAATAGTCTTTTTGATTGTACCATCAAAAAACCATTTTATCTTTATTTTCGTCTAAAATTTATAATAAAATCTACCTTCATATTTGTAATTATGAAGATAATTTCTTTGCAAGTTAGTGATGATTTATTAGTTAGATTTGAAAAAGTTAGGTTTAGAAGTGGATTTAGCTCAAAAAGTGAAGCTTTAAGGGACGCCATTGTAAAATTCATTGAAAATTATGAGAAATTTGAAAATTTGCATGGATATAAGATAATGACAATAAATTTGGTTTATCCCTTTAAAAATATCATTTCAGATGAGATTTCAGAATTATATAACCAATTCAACACGATTATAAAAGCAATTACTGATTGGAGAATTGTAGAAAAAAAAATTGAAGTTGTTTTGACAGTGGGAGAATTTGGACTGATTAAAGATTTGTATCATTCTCTCGCTAAAATAAAGGATGTATCTTGCTCAATCCATGAGATTGTTATCGATTAAAATGTCCAATTAGTCAAACCGTAGTGATATATCGACTTTTTCAGAAGGAAATTGGGTTAATTCACTGGAACTTATAATATCCGGTTCAGCAATCACATAATCAACTATATTATCTAAAGTAATACCTCCTGAAATTTCAACAATTACCATTCCACGGACTTTGTTCTTTTTTAATGTACTTATTGCATCCTCTACCTGGTCAGGATTCATATTATCAAGCATGATGATGTCTGCACCAAATTTAGCTGCAATTAAAACATCTTCAACCCTTTCAATTTCGATTTCTATTTTTTTTGTGAAACTAGCACTCTTTTTTATTTCTATCATCATATTCTCGATGTTTCCATCATAATATTTTAAATGTGTATCTTTCAATAATATCATATCATCGAGTGAAAAACGATGAGTTTCCCCTCCACCAAGAAAAACTGCCTTTTTCTCAAAAATACGTAATCCTGGTAGTGTTTTACGTGTACAAGCTATTCTTACTGCTTTTCCAGAATTTTTAATAATTTCTACATACTTACGAGTAGTAGTGGTTATAGCACTCATATGAGAGAGTAAATTAAGTGCTGTTCGTTCTCCAAATAGTATAGCTTGTGTTTCTCCTTTTAAATGAGCGAGGATATCTCCCTTCTTCACTCGATCTCCATCTTTTTTAATAAGGTTTACGGAAACATTCAAGATATCGTAGATTAGAATCAATTCTTCTAATCCACTAATATAACCACTGCTTTTTGTCATAATTTTTGCGGAACTAATTGCACCTTCGGGAATTATACTTGAACTTATATCACTGAAATGACAATCTTCTTCAAGAAATTCTCTAATTTTTCGCTTTATAACCAAGTTATTAAACTTCATTTTGGTGATCACCATCTATAGTATAATTATTATAGAATTAAATCTAATTAAAATTAATGCAAAGTATCAAATACCTAATGATTCAAGGTAATGAAGTATCTCTAGAAGCTGAGATTTTTCAATCAAGAATTGAAGCTAACGATACAATAGTATTATTATGCCATCCTCATCCTCAATTTCTTTAGGATTTTCCTAAGAAAGGGAAAATACGGAGGATCCATGCATAATAATGTCATATCTGGTATTTTCAATCATTTAGTCGAAAACGATATATCATGTTTACGTTTCAATTTTAGGGGTGTAGAAAGATCAACTGGAAAACATTCTGGAGGAAGTGGAGAGTTATCTGATGTTCACAGTTGTATCACTTTTCTCCAAAAAAGAGAAAATCAAACAATAATAATCTGTGGATATTCTTATGGAGCAGCGATCGGATGCTCAGCTGTAAATTATTCTGAATCAATTATTGGTTTCTGTGCGATCTCATTTCCATGGGATTTTATGGGAACAAATTACAAAGAGTTGTCCCAAACTGAAAAACCAAAATTATTTATTCAAGGAGATCAGGATTCTATTGCAAGATATGATAATTTCTTATCTCATTATAATTTCTATAAAGAGCCCAAAGAAAAAATCATTTTCAAGGGAGCTGATCACTTCTATTTGGGAGTAGAAGGAATTTTAGCAGATGAAGTAGTTAAATTTATAAAAAAAATCCAAAAAATTTAATCTTTTATAAATAAGTATTAATGAGTGAATTTTAGCTTAAATAGTTGATAATTTCTCTAAATCTTGAAAACTGTTTTGTACAGCCCAATCAAGTAACTGTTCATAATATCGTTCTATATCATCTGATTCTGGTGGTTTAGAGAGAACAGCTAATAAAAATTGAGTTTTATCGTCTTTCATAATAATATTTCTGCAAATAATAAAATCATCAACATACTTGATCTTCAAACTTGCTAATAGAGATAAACTTAATTCTTCAGATGCTTTATATGCGGCATCACTCAGTAAGGATCCCATGGCCGCTATTACTCTTTCATCAACCTCATCTACCTTTTGTGAGGCTAAAACAAGTCCTGTAGAAGTAGAAAAAAGAGATGCTCGAAAATTACCGTTATCATTGAGTTCTTTGAGAATCATTTCAAGTTTGCCAGCCATTTCAAATTTTCACACTAGTTAAATAGATTCTTAAATATGTAAATTATAAGCTATTTACCATATTTAACATTAACTGATTAGAATTATATTTTGATTGTGAAAAAAACAATAGATTTAGTCTAATTTTAAATTTATGATATAAGTTGATAAAATGTCGTTTTCGTCAATAGATATGGTTATCACGCTCGGTCTAGCAATTGGTTTATCAAATCCTCTTTTTTGAGGTGGAGCCTTAGGAATTGTCGGACTACCTGGATTAATGAGTAATGTATTGAATTTGGTTCCCTTTATGAATGGTTGATGAGAGTGACCAATGATCAATATGTGAATATCTTTACTTTTAAAAAAATCTTCCAAATCATCTGGTTGTTCATGAATAACACCTATGTTATATTTTCCTGCTGAAAATTTAATGAAACGATCTAGATCTTTTATATTATCGTCACAACCTCTAACAGATATAGTTGGAGCTATTGTATTTAAATCGTTTAGAAAATTCTTGCTACAAATATCTCCAGCATGAATAATTTGATCAACTTCCTTGAAAACTCTTTTTAACTCACATATTAATGAATTAATCTTGGTTACATCATCGTTTTCAGCAATATGCGTATCTGAAATTATTCCATATTTAACCATACTATCGCACCATTATTAAAAAACAAATCCCATAACAAATATAAGAAATCCAAACAAAAAGTCTAGCATTATTCGAATAATTTTAGAATCAGTCTGTTCATTAATTTCAGCATCATTTTTGAAATATAACTTTAGATCTTTTGTACCTATAGACAAGCTTTCTTTAATGAGAGGAAATTCCAATAGTAATAAAACGACACCGATAACCATTAATGGAAGATACAGAAACAATCCTAGTACCATAAAATCATTTCCTTGAAGATAATTCCAAATTGCATGTGCAGATATAATATTATTCATACCATGTGCGAATATGGCAGGAAAAATCCACCGACGCCTTAAAACAGTCATCGAAAGGACGACTCCTACGAAAAAAGCTTGAATTAACCATATAAAAGGAAAAATGGTAGGAACTCTGGGACTAGCAGGACTAAAAATATAAGCAAAATGCCCCATACCAAAATAGAAGGAAGAAATTATGACTGCAGACATTTTGGAAACATAATCACTTCCCCTATTTGCTAAAAATCCCCTAGTTAGTGATTCCTCATAAAAAGCAACTGAAAATTGTATGATTATTACTGAACCCAAAAATATCAGATATGGTTCGAAAAAATAGGAATTTGAAATGTTAAAGGTTAAGACCTCAGCGGAATATTCGAGCAATTCTGGCACGAAAAAATAACCTAAGAAATCAATTGGAATAAAAACCAAAAATAAAATCAAAATACCATATAATAATTGATACTTAAAATTTGATCTTTTTATCCCAAATAAGCCGAGAAAATTTCTAGATGGGCTCATATCTCTTTCTATAATAAGATCTCGTCTCTTCCTACCTAAGGCAAAGTTAGAAACATACATGAACAAAGTCACAGCTATAATCACTGTCACTGCCCTTACTAGATAAAATGTGATGCCATAAATTACATCATAACTTTCAAGAAATGATAATGCAATTAATACAATTGACGTAATGAAGAGACCCAGAAAAATAAGGACGGTCTCAAGTAAAAAATATAATCTTTGTTGAATCATTTTTTTCGTTGAACTTTGTTTTCTTGCCATAAGGGAATTACCTTTCTAAATTAATTTAGAAATTATAATATAATTAATGGTATAAATTTTATCGTTTCAATATGAATTTTAAACCTTTCTTAACCAAAACTATAACATTATCTATCTGTATTTAATCAATTAGTTGAAGTTAACTATATTCAAAAGAACCAAATTCTGATTTAATTTCAACAACATTTTTTTTTGAACGAGGGGACTTTTCACAGAATCCAATTATCTTTGATTCAATTGCAAACTTTCTACAGATCTCCATGATTTTTTTCGCATTGGATTCACTACAGTAGATTTCTAAACGATTCCCCATATTAAAAACTTGAAACATCTCCCTCCACGGAGTTTCAGAAGAATTCTGAATGATTTCAAATATTTTGGGTGTTTTAAATAGGTTATTTTTTATGTACTTTATCCCTTTACTAAAATTCAGGACCTTAGTTTGCCCTCCTCCTGTATTTTGAATAATCCCATGAATATCCTTTCTAAAATTACTTAAAATGTCAATTAATACTGGAGCATAAGTTCTAGTTGGAGATAGAAGAGATTTCCCAATATTTAATTCTAATCCTGGAAGCTTATCAGTTAATAAATATTTACCAAAAAAAAGTAATTTCTCATTAGTCTCTCTATCAAAACACTCGGGATATTTCTCGTAGTAGTCATGAACCAGTACACCATGACGAGCAAGTGTTAATCCATTACTTCCTATTCCACTGTTATAATCATCCTCATATATGGCTTTTCCATCACTAGCTAATCCTAATATTACGTCACTAGCTTGAATATTCGATGCATCTATAACATCTTTTCGCTCCATTGTTGTAAACATTGATGCGTCAACTAATAAAGTCTTTACAATATCCCCCACATCAGCAGTTTCACCTCCACACAGAGTCACTTTTAAGCCAAGTTCCGTCAGTTTACTACTGTAGTACTGATATTCATTTATAATTTCAGTAATAATTTCTCCTGAAATGTAATGACCGTTTCTACCAATATTATTTGATAAGAAATAATCCCCAGTTGCTCCCACGCATAACATGTCATCAATATTCATGACCATTGCATCTCTAACAATACCTCTAAATACAGAAATGTCATTTGTCTCTCTATAATACATGTATGCTAAACTACTTTTAGTTCCTGCCCCATCAGAATGAAAAATTGAACAATAGTCGTCCCTCCTTCTTATATCTTCCACGATCTTACAAAAAGCTCCTGGAAATAACCCTTTATTGATATTTTCTAATGCTTTGTGGACATCTTCCTTTTTAGAAGAAACACCTAATTGGGAGTAAATATTTTTTTCATCTGACATTTTCATATATCATATTTTTTTCGTAGCGTTTCTAATAATTGTTCAGTTTGAGCTTGTGCTAACCCAATATATTGATGTGGATCCAATAAATCTTTTAATTCTTTTTCAGAGAATTTTTCTTTTATTTTAGAATTATTATTTAAAATTTCTTCCATGAATCGATTTTCATTTATCGCTTTTATGGCTGCTTGTCTTAGTATTTCATGACCTTCTTGTCTTCCAATTCCTCGATTAACTAGTTCTATCATAATTTTTTCACTTAAACAAGCCCCTTTAGTAAGATTTAAGTTTTTTTCAATTTTAATTTCATCGAATTCGACTCCTTGAAGTATTGAAGTCATCTGGTGAATAATATAGTCCAAAATAATGAAATTTTCGGCAATGATTATTCGTTCATTTGCTGAATTCGTAAGATCCCTTTCATCCTCTAAAATAATATTATCTAAAGCAGGAATAACGTTAGATTTTAACACTCTCGCTAAACTACAAATCCTTTCAGATTTATGAGGATTTCTTTTATGAGGCATTGTAGAACTACCTACTTGATTTTTCTTGAATGGTTCAAACATTTCAGCAACTTCATTTCTTTGAAGGATACGAAATTGTCGGGCTATTTTTGCTAAAGATTGACCAATTAATGATGTTAATATAATTACTTCAGCATGGCGGTCTCTTTGTATGATTTGATTTGCGATTAGAACAGAATTTAGATCAAGAAGTTGCATTACTTTTGTTTGTAATTTAATACCTTTTTCTCCAAAACTTGCCATTGTTCCCACAGCTCCAGACATTTTTCCAAAAGATATTCGTTCTATAATTTGTTCTAATCGATCAAGATGTCTGCTTATTTCATAAGCCCAAACTCCAAATCGCATCCCATAAGTGGTAGGGATAGCGTGTTGTCCATGAGTTCTTCCAATACATACAAGGTTTTTTTTTTCTTCAGTTATCCTTACAAGTACCATTAATAATTCGGATAATGATTTCTTAATGTAGTTTAAAGCCTCTCGAAGTTGTAAGGCCGTAGCTGTATCCTCAATATCATAACTCGTTGCTCCTAAATGGATGTATTTTCCTGCATCTCCTTCACATTGCTCTGCTAAAGCTTTTACCATCGCCATTAAATCGTGATGTATTTCGTCATCTATTTCTTTAACTCTATCAAGTTTAACGTGGTTTAAGTTTGCCTTTTTATTAATCTCTTCTGCTGCTTTTGAAGGAATAGTATTCAACTGGGCATTAACTGTTGCTAAAACAGCTTCAACTTTTAGCCAATTTTTTAATTTAGTCTCCTCTGTAAAAATAGAAGCAATATCGGTTCGGTATCTATTTTCAATTGGATTTACAAATTTATGAACCATAATTTCGAATTAAAATTAAATAATTTCAATAATTAAAATAATCTCCAATCCAATATTATTTTATTGCTGGTATGATAATTAACTTGATTAGATTCAATAAATCAAATTAAAATTAAAAGAATTTTAGAGTGAGCTACTACTAGTCAATAACACCATTATATAATCAGCTACACCTTCAATGGAATCTGATACCGCTTCTAATATATCAAAAACATTCCCTACTGTAAATATTGTGAAAAAATTTACCTTATAATCTGTTTCTTGAAGACTCTTCCGAAGTTTAATGTTGAGAAGATCAACAGCGTGTTCTTTTTGATTAATTTGGCGTGCATAATTTTTGACATTCTCTCCTTCTTTAAGAAGGTCAATTAATATTTTATCTAAAAATACTGAACATTCAACAGTGATTTCCATTATTTCTAAGATAATATTTATTGTTTCCTCACTACTCTGTTCCCAAAAAATAAATGGAATAGTAACTATCCTACGAGCAACTCCTGTACAACAATTTGCAACATCATCCATTCTTTTAACTAAATGGGAAAGATTTTGTCTCACACTAGGATTTAATTCTCCACGCGAGACATCTTGTTGTATCTTTCTTCTTAGTTTATCTGCGTCCTTTTCTAGTTTATCTACATTATGAAGAATTTTGTGAGATTTTTCCTCTTGTCTATCTTTTAATAACAAATTTAAACCATGGTCTAATTCCTTGACACACTCTTGAACTTTTTGAGCGTGTTTTATCGACTTTTCTAATGCATTAAGAGTTGTTTCTCGTTTCAAAAATTCAATTAATGAACCCATTTTTTTTTCACTTCCTTTCTATCTATAATTTTCATCATATCTTTTATAACTTATGAATTGATAAAACTTCCTAAATAAAACCTATTGACATTAATCCAAAATATAATAATCCCGCCATTATCGCTGCAATTGGAAATGTAAGAACCCAATAGATAGCCATTCTGCTAAGTGACTTGGTCTCTATTTCTTTCTTTTGAGCGAGATTTATACCTATTATACAAAATACAATCACATGACTATGGGATATCGGTAAACTTAATAATGTTGCAATCATGAGTATGATTGCGGAACTAATTTGGATTATCAATCCTTCACTTGGACGGGAATCAGTCATTTGAGATGCTAAATTTTTTATTACATAGCGAGCAGCAATATAAATTCCTAAAAAAGCAAAAATTCCACAAAATATAGCATATAAATAATATTGCTCAAAACTTATCGAACCGTTATCTAACAAGCCATATAGAATTCCCAAGGCTTCACCTGAATTTGCCCCCACCCATATTTCTGCGAATATTACAGCAATGACAAGAATCCACTTGAAATAATTTTCTGATCTTTCGATTTGATTAAGACCCTTTAAACGTGTTAAATACAGTTTTGCCATAATTTTGAAAAGAATATAAGTAATTAATAGTCCAAATATTGGAGATATGAACCAGCTAAGTATAACATTACCCAGTTTATCCCAATTAAAAGCTGTTTGAGGATCCACACCTCCTTGAAAGATCGCATAAGTAATAATTACTCCAACGACGCTCCCTATTAAAGCATGCGTGCTACTAAGTGGAATTCCCGCGAAACTACCAACAATCAACCATAAAATACTACTAATTAATACTGTTAAAAGCATGGTAGTAGTATAAACAAGTCCTTCCCCTAAAATATCAGATCCTACCGTTTTTGCTACAAAACCACCACTAGTTAGGATCATTCCTCCTCCAATCGCCGTACCGCCAATAAGCAAAGCTATTTTAAATTTTAACGCTCCCGTACCAACTAAGGCAGATAAAGTCTCATCATTCGCACCTATAGAAAACGCTAATGCAATAGCAAGAATGATTAAAACAATAATTATAATCTGATCTATCCCATCTGCCACGTTTATCCCCAAGAAAAAAATTAGTCGAATATTAAATATTTAATGGTAAGAAATTGAATGTATTCTGAAAAGTTTTTAATGTGATCCGCTAACATCATGATATCTTCAACCATATCTTTGAGATAAAGAAAAGTTCTTGATAGATAATCCATATCATAATGATATAGTCGATGAATCAATTGAAATTCTATCTTGCGCATTTTTCGTCTTTCTTCTTTTATTATTTCACAAATATCATGAGCCTTATTCAAATCCGTTCCTATAAATTTTACAGCAGTTGATAAATCAGTTGAATTGAGCTTTAATGATTTGAGAATACGTGATACTTGTAATTTAAATTCATTATCTGGAAAGAGTACACGATATACAAGCATCCTGTTAGCCATGAATTCCCCAATATTTTTTATATCATTGATTTTATGGAATAACTTGAGACGATCCGCTTTTGAAAACATTAATTTTGATTTGAATATCTTAGCTTCAAACGCTTTCTTTATTTGAACTTCAGTTGTGGTTTTAATTACCTGATTCATATTTATTTTGAATTGTTCATGATTTTCTTCAATAAGATACTCAATACCTTCAATCAAAACTAAATTTTGCTTATTAATCCTATCCATGAATAAGTGAGTTAACTCATCAATACTCTTTTTCTTCAGTTCTTTTTCTTCATATTCAGGTACCATAAAAATCACTTTATTTTTTAATTGCGTTATAAAAAATATATGTTGTTATTCTTATTATTCATATCAAAATATACTATATAGGAATATATATTCTAAATATCTTAGATTTATAAATTAAAAATTAGAAATTAATAAAACTGGTCTTGCTTATAGATTAGAAACTAAGGATACTAAATATCCATGTATAATACTCAAAAATATTTCTTTTTTCGATGTTATCATTGTGGTGAATGGTATTATACCAAGAAATTTATAAAGACCAAAAAATGTGTGAGATGTAATCGGAGTTTTCAATTCAAAAATTCAACGAAATATTCACGCATTTGTTCCATCAAAGAAGCAATCTTGATAGTTAAGCAATTAAAAGGAAAAAGAGAAATGGAATCACTTTCAACATATGTTTCCCGTCTTGAAAAAGGCACTAAGAGCAAAAATGAGTAAAAAAACAAAAAAGCTATATTTCTTCACTCTTTTTTAAAGTATAATTATTGTTATTATTTCCGTTAAATTACATTAATCTAAAGCGAGATAATGAAAGTGGCAGAAAATAACGAATTACTTATCTTCACTGACGATTTAATAAATCAATTACACGATAAAGCTAAAAATGAAGTTGAATATTGGGATATTCGTGCAGGTGTGAGTAAAGGAAATACAATAGAGTTTTCAGATGAGAAGAGTAAGCAGATAACTTCATATTTATTAACTGGATGTAGCATAAGAACGTTTATCGACGGGGGATGGGGCTTTCGTGTATTAAAAAGTGTATCAAAAGAAAATCTATTAAAGGAATTCGTCAAAACCGTAAAATTAGCAAAATTATCTTCTTCTTTATGTAAATTCAAATATCATATCAAGGAAAGAAATGCTCTAGCCCAAAATTTTAAGGTTAATAGTAAAAGAAAATTAGCAGATGTAGATTTAAGCGAAAAAATCGAATTGGTAAAGGATCACGAATCTATTGCTTCCAACTACTCAAAACTGATAAAAAATACGAGAACTATTTACTTAGATAGTCATGTTGATTTAATATTTCTAGATGCTTTTGGAACTAAAATTAAACAAGAATTAGAAATTCTTCGCCTATTTTCGTCAGTTTACGCCCAAAATAAAGGAATCATTCAAAACGGAACTAAATCAGTAGGAGGTGTAGGAGGATTTGAAGTCATGAACACAGAAAAAGCCCTATCATTAAGTAAAAAATCATCTGAACAAGCAATTAAACTACTTAATGCTAAATCACCCATAGGAGGTAGTTTTAGAGTTATATTAGATTCTAAATTGACAGGGACATTTATTCATGAAGCACTGGGCCATGCTTGTGAAGCTGATTTAGTATTAAATAAGGAAAGCATACTTACTGGGAAAATTGGGAAAAAAATTGCAATGGAAGATGTTTCTGTTGTTGATGATCCCCGTTTTGGACAAGGTGAAAAATTTGATTTACCTTATGAATTATTTGGATGTTATTTTATTGACGAAGAAGGTACTCCCGCACAAAAAACCGAAATTATTAGGAATGGAATTCTCAGAAGTTTTATGCATTCTTTAGAAACGGCTTCTAGAATGAATGTCGATCCTAATGGACATGGAAGAGCAAATTCAAACAGTTCAAAACCTCAAGTAAGAATGGGTTTTACATATTTAGAACCAAAAGATTGGAATTTAGATGAAATGATTGAAGATACAAAAAAAGGTATATTATGTGAAGATTTCCAGTACGGTTATACAGATCCCACAACGGGAAACTTTCAGTTTAAATGTAGAATCTCAACAAGAATAGAAAATGGAGAAAGGAAAGAAAATTTAAGAGACGTATCCTTCGGCGGAATGACACTAGATGTACTCAATAAAATTTCTGCCATTGGGAATGAAAGTACTTTTGATTATTCAGACGGAATTTGTGGTAAAGGTGGCCAAGGAATAAGAGTTTGTGATGGAGGGCCATATATAAGGATTGATGATTTAACAGTAGGAGGATTAAATTAAATGGAGAATAATGTAGATATCTTTCAGTTAGCAACTCATGGATTTAATATCCTAAATAAATATGAATCTACTTTAAAGTGTGCAGAATTGTTTTTTGGTGTAAGTGAATATCTTAATATAGAAATAGAAGAAAATTCAATAAAAAATAGCGAAATAGGAAGCGATGAGGGCGTCTCAATTAGAGCAATAGGGCGAAATGGTTCTCTTGGTTTCTCCTTCACAAATCGATTGAATAATCAATCCATAGATCATATGGTTGAAAATTCTATCAAAATGATGCATTCAGGAACAGAAGATTTAGATTTTATCGATCTTCCTCGACCTTTCGATTTGTATCCAAAAGTGAAAGATTTGTATGATAAGAATGTTCAATCATTAACAATTGAAGACTCTATTGATTATGTAACAGAACTAATAAGAATCTGTGATGAAGATGAAATAGCTATTTCTCAATCGGCAAATTTTACAGCAAGTACATCTAAAAATATTATTCTTAACACTAATGGGTTAGAAGTTGAAGGTGAAGAAACTATTTGTTCAATTTCCTCTCATGTAATTGTTAAAGACAAACTTAAGGATCAAACGTCATTTGGTTTTGAATATCAAACAGAACGTTTCTTAAAAAACCTCAATCCAACACTAGTGATAAATACCGCTTTAGATAAAGCCAAA
>DAOUVJ010000168.1 GCA_030667705.1 Promethearchaeota archaeon
ATATTATCTAAAGTTCCATTCCCAGCCGGTAAGGAATTATCTGATGCTGCTACAAAAGCGTTTAATTACTTGGCGTCTCAAGGATTGACATCTCTCCATGGCATTCTTCATTCTGACGCGGGAGGAGAATTTGGTGATTTTGGCGTTGTTGAGATTCCATTGCTCAAATCAATTCAATCGCAAGTTTATCAAAATTGGTATATCATGGTAAATACTAAAAATCCTAAGAAACTGAAGAGATTAAAAAGACCTCCTTTAGATGGAGGAAATAAAGATAGCCAGTTTAAATTGGGTTGCTTCAAACTATTTTTGGATGGAACTTTTGGGGCCAAGACTGCTTGCATGCATGAACCATTCACTGATGATCCGGGAATGTGCGGATTTTGCGTGGTAGAAACGGACGATATGTATGAAAAAATGAAAATCGCACATGAAGATGGCTTTCAAATCTGTATTCATGCTATAGGAGATAAAGGAAATCGCATTGCTGTTGACTTGTATAAAAGATTATTACAGGAATCACCCCGTGAGAATCATAGACATAGAATTGAACATGCTTCAATGCTAACAACAGATGTTCTTGAGGACATGGCTAAATATAATATAATAGCTTCCTGCCAACCCCAATTTATTAACTCAGAATACAGTTGGTTAGAAAAACGCTTGGGTAGAGAACGTTGTAAATACACATATCCAATGAAATCGATAATTGATGCTGGTGTTTTACTAATCTCTGGTTCTGATTGTCCCGTTGAAGATCCTAGCGTTATAATGGGTCTACACGCTCTAGTTAATCGCAATGAATTTATACCTGAAGAGAGAATAAGCATGAAAGATGCATTAAAGACATTCACGATTGATGCAGCTTATGGGTCTTTTGAAGAAGATATAAAAGGTAGCATTAAGGTTGGGAAATTGGCAGATTTTGTAATATTAAATAAAAACCCTTTAAAAATCCCAATTGACAAAATAAAAGAACTTCAAGTCATGGAAACCATTATTCGGGGAACAACTGTATTTAAAAAATGAGATTTTTGGAATTAGGATGAATTCTTATGTATAAAGTCCATTATTAGTTTATTAACAATATCGGGCTCTTCCACAACAAAACCATGCCCTGTTTTTTCTATTATTTTTAATGTCGAATTTGGTATTTTTTCGTGAAGCAACTCTGAGTTATGGAGCCCAAGAATAATCCTATCTTCACTTCCTACTAAAATCAAGGTAGGTTGAGTGATCTTGGATAATTGATCTCGAGTATCAATATCTCCTAATGTTGCACCTTGATTAATATAATCTTGAAGTCTAGTAGGATCTTCCATGAAACTATTCTTCAAAATTCCATAAATTTGAACATCAGTTTTTAATTTTTTTCTAAATGGTCTTGAATATAAAGCAGCGACTCGAACTTTAAACTTTTGTTCAAGCGTACTATTTTCCAATTCTTTCTGTGAATTAACAACATTCGAAACCGCCTCATGATAAGCGGTGGTGGCACATAGAATTAATGTTTTTACTGTCTCGGGATACTTCAAAACATAATGTTGAGCAATCATTCCTCCCATTGAAATTCCGCAAAGGTGCACTTTTTCTTTAATCTCAAGATGATCCAAGAGTGCTTTCACGTCATCAATGTACATGGTCATCGTATATGGATAATTTGGCCTTGAACTTCTACCCACGCCTCGATTATGAAGTACTATTACTCTCTTACTTTTACTAAAGTATGGTATTTGAAATGTCCAAATATTTTTGCTCCCTAAACCGCTAATCAATACTAAAGGTTCTCCTTCTCCTTCAGTAATATAATAAAGATCTAACCCATCATGTTTAAAATAAGGCATTATTTATTTCCTCTTTTATATTTTAGTTTTCTTTAAAATTAATAATGAATATCTGAATCTAGTTAATCTGTAAAGTATAAATGCTCATCATGTCCGGTAGAAGCAATAAGATCTTGGCCAAGCTTTTGAATTGCTTTCTTAGTTGGATTTTGAAGGATTTTCCGTGCGACATTAATAATTTTTGTTAATTTACCATCCTGAAAATCTTTAATGACATTGTCATAACGTGAAAAATCAATTCCTGCGGTAAAAACACCCGCGTCACCATGACCTGCGCTAGAAGATACTTGCCAATGTTCTACTTTCAATTCAATTTTAGATAGCAAGAAGCTAGCAGTGAACCATTCTAGCAATAATTCCATTCGTTTTGATTTACGTTTGGTTGATTTCAACATCTTAAGAGCGCGTCGCAATCGATCAGGATGCATTTGTAGGAATATCTTTTCTTGGAGCTCGCTCATCATTTCTCTGACATGAGCTCTAATTTCATCAAATATTTCTTTTACCTTTTGAGCTCGTTCATCAGTAATGTCTTCATGAATTGATTGCATATGTCGTTCTATGACTTCTTGAACACTTGGTGTTTGATCTACTGCGTTGCTTTCATTTCCAGAAGGGGGTTGCATGGTTGAAGCAGAATCTTGACCTTGTTCAAGTTCAGCAGGCAAGTTATATATTTCCTTCTGTGGAAGATTGAATAATTCGTCTAATTTAGCTGGATCACCACGAACCTTGTTGAATTTTTCTTGAATTTCTTGTCGGGAATACCCCATATTCATTAGATAAAACGCAGCACTGGTTAATTGATTTTCTAGCGCTTCTGATACACTATAACCCTCTCCAGTACCTCCAAATTGCTGGCGTAAGTTTTCATCAGCAATTAAGCTAATTTTTGCTTCATCAATTTCTTCTAATTTAAGAGATGATAACTTATTTAATACGTGATCAAGTTGTTCTTCTATAAAATAATTTAGATTTCCTGTGGGACCTACCATGTATGAGATTACTTCCATCTTTTTTAGTACTTCCTCAACATCTTTCTGAATTTTTCCACTCGATTGGTCCAAGAAGTGCATCAAGAAATTTTTATTGAATCCTGCAACAACCTTTAGAGCGTTTTCATCAAACTTATCAAGGTGTTCATTCAACCCATTCTCTTGGTATTCTGGAGGAAGTTGGATGCTAAAAGCCAATACATTATCAAGGATCATGTAAAGGTAATCTGATTTTTGCATGGTTATCCATGAACTTTAAAGTTAAAAACATAAATAATAAATCGAAGTTACAAACATTATAAAAACAATTACATTTATATTTTGCATTAATTATTTTATTGATACTTTCGGGCTAATTTCCTCGCAAACTCCATTTGTTCTCTAGTTTCCAAACTGCAAGGTCTTATTTTTCTGATCCATTTGATGGGATCCATATCTTTTGGGAGGTGCCCATTATATGCTGCCCACGCAACTACAAATTGCCCAGTTCTACCACATCCTGCAACACAGTGTACAACAATTGTTTCATTTTTCTGATCATGCTCATCGCATATGTTTAGAAATCGTGAGATTTGCTCTTCAGTGGGTAATCCAAAATCTGGAACATTTATGTGATAATACTGAAATCCTTCAGGAATATCCTTTTTATTATCAAATTCAGAACAATTTATGATGACAGATACTCCTTCTTTTCTATATCGTCTAAATACAGGAGGATCAGGCCACCAACTTGCTGCAAATTTATTTTTTACGATCCAAGTAAATTCTTCAGTTCTATGTGGTTGTCCTTTTTTTGGCCAATATGAAGGTCGTACCATGATATACCCTTAAATTTCAATATTCAACCTTTATAATATTTCAAACTTAATAATACTTATATAACAACTGAAACGTGTTAAAATGGTGAATAGAAAAGAATTAACTGCATTCGACACTCGAAAATATCCCATCAGACCTCATGTCGGGGTGGGTATCTTGCTTGTTCGTAATGAAACATTATTATTGGTAAAAAGGAAATTTGATCCTGATGCTGGATATTGGTCGATACCGGGCGGACATATAGAACTTGGCGAAAAAACTGAATCTGCTGCTGAAAGGGAAGGATTTGAAGAAACAGGATTTAAAGTTAAAGTATCGAAGTTAGCCGGGATAATTGATAAAATAATGCTTGATGAAGAAGGAAAGATCGAATATCATTATATCTTGATAAATTACTTTGTAGAACAAATTGAAGGGAACATGAATCAAGCTCCCATGCCTGACTCTGATGCTTTAGATGCTAGATTTGTGAAGTTTAGTGAATTAAAAAATTATAAATTAACAGATTCGTTGGTTGAATTACTAAAACAATTAAAAATTGGTTATTAAATTCGCTAAAAGTTAAAATTTATCATGTTCAGTCCTAGAAATTATCTCATTTTGAAGATCTAAACCCAAGTTCAGAAAGTAATCGCTGTAACCTGCTACTCGAACAATTAAATTCTGATATTCTTCCGAGTTTAATTGGGCGCTCTTTAAGATATTAGCACTCACTACATTAAACTGAATGTGATGTCCGTTTAGCTCAAAATATGCCCTTATAAGTTTAGTAAGTTTTTCGATACCTGATTTTGTTGAAAGTAATTGCGGCGTGAATTTTTGATTCAACAATGTCCCTCCCGTTCTTAAATGGTCAATTTTTGCTGCGGAGTTTAATACCGCCGTTGGTCCTTTTATATCCCTTCCTTGAACTGGTGAAATACCTTCTGAAAGGGGGGTGAATGCTTTACGACCATCTGGAGTTGCTCCAGTCACTTTTCCAAAATAAATATGAACTGTTGTAGGAAGAAGGTTTATGCGATGGACACCTCCTCGTTCATTTGGGCGTCCATCAATATTATTGTATACCAATTCAAAGACTTCTCGTAAAATATCATCCGCATAATCATCATCATTCCCATATTTCGGTGTACGTGAGATGAATCTCTGCCGAATGTCTTCATGACTTCTAAAATCATTTTCTAATGCATTAATCATTTCTTTCATTGAAATTAGTTTTCTATCAAAAACGTTGTATTTTAAAGAAGTTAGACAGTCTGTAATTGAACCCATTCCAACAATTTGTATGTAAGAGGTGTTATATTTTGCTCCACCATCATTGTAATCCTTCCCATTCTTAATACAATCTTCAATAATAATAGAGAGAAAAGGTGCTGGGTTTTGAGACCAAATTTTTTCGATTATTTGATTACCCTTAATTTTAATATCAACAAAATGTTTGACTTGATCTGAATATGCTCTAAAAAAATCATCAAATGTAGAAAATGCTGCAGGCTCTCCCGTTTTTAACCCGATTTGTTTATTTGATGAGGGATCTATTCCGTTATTCAAAGTTATTTCAAGAATTTTTACTAAGTTAAAATATCCTGTTAAAATATATGCTTCTTTTCCAAAAGCTCCAATTTCAACACATCCACTAGCACCACCATTTCGAGCATCAACAATGGATTTTCCTTGTCTAATTAACTCTTGAATAATCACATCTGCATTAAAAATTGAAGGTTGACCAAAACCAGTTTTTATAATTTCAAGCGCTCTCTCAAGAAACTTATCTGGTGTTTTTTTGCTGATTTGAACGTTGCTACTTGGCTGCAAGATTCTCATTTCTTCTATAACATCTAATAAAATATAAGACAGTTCGTTAACTCCATCAGTTCCATCATCTCTTAATCCACCAAGATTAATATTGCAAAAATCGGTATACGTGCTGCTTTCTTCAGCAGTAACTCCGACTTTTGGAGGCGCGGGTTGATTGTTAAATTTAATCCAGAATGCTTCAAGTAATTCTATCGCTTGTTCTTTATTGATTCTCTTATTTGAAATATCATTTGAATAGAAAGGATAAAGATGTTGATCAAGTCTACCAGGATTAAATGCATCCCACGTATTATATTCTGTAATGACACCTAAATGAATGAACCAGTAATGCTGCAAGGCTTCCCAGAAGGTTTTTGGGGCATTGAAAGCCACGTGTGAGCAGATACGGGATATTTTTTCTAATTCTTTTCTTCTGTTGAGATCGGACTCCTTTTTAGCCATTTTTGACGCTAAATTGGAATATCTTTGAGCATGCATAATGATCGCATCTGCAGCAATATTCATTGCCTTTAATTGCTCCCATTTTGCGTTCGCTTGTTGATCATTTAAAAAATCTAAATTTTCTATACTATTTTGGATCTCTTTTTTAAAATCTAAAAATCCCATTTGCCAAATTTTTTTTCCCGCCACTGTATGACCTGGTGCTCTTTGTTCCATAAATTCGGTAAAAATCCCCGCTTCATAAGCATTAATCCACTCCATATCAACTTGAGAGAAAATTTTATCTCGAATTGATCTACCTTTCCAGAATGGGATAATAGTTTCTTCCGCTTGACGTTTAGTTTCTTCTGATACTTTAAATGATATTTTCGCTCTAGAGTTCAATATCTCTAAATCTTGAAGACTATGACAGCACACCTCTGGATAACTTGGGGTTGCCTTTGGTTTAGGTCCTCGTTCTCCTACAATAAGTTCTCCGTCGTTAATAATAATCTCTTTATTTCTAAGAATATACTCGAATGCTCTTGCACGTGCAACTGGGGCTGAAAGTTTTTGAACCTCTTCATTTTTATAAAATTCCGTAATCAATAAAGCACGTTCCAAAGAAACAGTTGGAATCGCAGTGCGACTTTGAGTTCGTAATTTCTTTATTCTCTCATTCATGATTTGAAAATATTTTACCTAACTAAAATAAGTAAGTCACCTTTTTTTAAAATTATACTCATGAAGATTAAACTCATTTATTTAATAAGACAAAAGAATATAATTTTCAGACTATTATTTTAAAATAGAACAA
>DAOUVJ010000072.1 GCA_030667705.1 Promethearchaeota archaeon
CATTTAGTACCGTTAAAGTGATGCTTGGAACAGATACGATGATGCATTCCCCTGGAAAAGTAGTAAAGTGCCCATTTACCGGAGAGAAGGTATTATTACTTCCATCATTAAACCCTGATGTTTGTATAATTCACGCACATAGAGCAGATATGTACGGGAACGTTCAGATTGACGGACATATCGTTAAAGACGACTTACAAGCGAGAGCATCAAAGAGGGTTATAGTCATGTGCGAAGAATTAATAAGCGACGACATCATTAGACAAGATCCTGGTAAGACCATCATTCCTTTTTATATGGTAGATGCTGTTGTAGAGCAACCTTGGGGTTCACATCCAGGTAATATGCCTTATAAATATTATTTTGACCACAAATTTACTGAAGATTACTTAGCAGTAGGCAGGAACAAAGATCCGAAAGTATTAGAAAAATGGTTAGAAGATTGGGTATATAGTCTTGATAGTTTTGACGATTATTTAGTGAAATTAGGACCTAGAAGGCTCTATAACCTTAGAGACGCTGAATTTTTAAGAGAACCAGTGAGGGGAGATTAAAAAATGACCGCTGAAAATTATTCGTTAAGAGAATTAATGGCAGTTGTTGCAGCTAGGCAATTGCTAGATGGAAAAGCAGTAGCAGTGGGAACGGGGTTACCGCTAGTAGCGACTATGTTTGCTCAGCTAACTCATGCTCCCAATTTAGTTATCTTTTTTGAAGCTGGTGGAATCGCACCACAATTACCTACGCTTCCCGTATCCGTTGGGGATTCACGAACTATTCATAAAGCCTTATGTACAACCACATTAATCGATATTATGGATTCTATGCGCAGAGGCTTTATTGATTACGCCTTTTTAGGTGGAGCACAAATCGATGGATATGGTAATCTTAATTCCACTATGATAGGAGACGATTACGAAAAACCTAAAGTGCGATTTCCGGGTTCAGGAGGTGCAAACGATTTTGGTTCGCTCGCTTGGGAAACGCTTATAATAATGGATCGACATAGTCCTCGAAGATTTATTGAAAAAGTAGATTTCATTACAACACCGGGTTTTTTATACGGTCCAGGAGCCAGAGAAGAAGAGGGTTTATCTGAAGATACTGGTCCTACGCGCGTCATTACAGATTTATGTTTAATGGATTTTGAACCAGAATCAAAACGAATGAGGTTAATTGCAACTCATCCAGGGATTAGTATTGATGATGTAATAAAAGCAACTGGTTTTGAATTGATTATTGCAGATGATGTTGAAACTACAATACCTCCAACTGAGGAGGACTTAAGAATATTACATGAAGTAATAGACCCTAATGGTTTTGTATTTAAAAAATAAATAAATCTTTTTTATTTTTTTTTCTTTACTAATTTAGTAGTTCCAGAACCTAAATGAATGAATTTATAAATTATTAAGAGTAAAATCTTAAATTCATTTTAATTTTTACTATCGATTAAATATGATTAGGAATCAATGGTATGCCGTACTGGAATCTAAAGAGGTTCCAAAAGGCAAACTAATTGGGGTTACAAGACTTGGAGAGAAGTTAGTTTTCTGGCGTAAAAAAAATGGAGATGTTATATGTTTAAAAGATAAATGTGCTCATCGAGGCGCAGCACTTAGTATAGGAAAAATATGCGACAAAGGAGATAAGGTAGAATGCCCTTTCCATGGTTTAAGATATGATGAGACTGGAAAATGTACAATAATACCTGCGAATGGAAAGAATACTCCAGTACCAGAGCGTTTTAAAGTTATATCTTATCCTACCAGAGAAGAGCACGATTTTATATGGATGTGGTGGGGAGAACATCAACCAGAATATCCTCCCGTTCCATTTTTCCAAGATATCGATAATAAATTCTCATATAAAACACATACCGAAGTATGGCCTGTTCATTATTCTCGGGCAATAGAGAATCAACTCGATGTTGTTCATTTACCTTACGTTCATCATAATACAATTGGTCGAGGTTATCAAACACTTGTTCACGGCCCACTTGTTGAGCCTTCTCAAGACGGAAATGAGTTCACTTTTTGGGTTTATAACCAAAAGGACGATGGAAAGACAATTCCTTTAAAGCCTGAACAATTTAGTGATGAATTAAAAGTATTCCACCTTCAGTTTAAATTTCCCCATATATGGCAGAATTATCTCGGGGAAAAAGTACGTATATTTATAGCTTTTGTTCCGGTAGATGAAACCCATACAAAATTTTACATGAGATTCTATCAAAAATTTCTAAGAATCCCTGTTTTGAAATCTTTTGTTAATTGGTTAGCCAATAAATTCAATAAGGTCATCCTACATCAAGACAGAGATGTTGTTATAACGCAACAACCAATCAAAACTCAATTGAAAATGGGAGAGAAGCTTATTCAAGGTGATAATCCCATTATATACTACCGTCGTAGAAGAGAAGAATTATTGGCAAAAAATAATTAATTAGCATCATCTTAGCTTTAAGTATGCTCCTTAAGAAAGTTTTTTTTGGTGAAACTTTCAGATATGAAAAAGTGAATAAATAACGTAGTTAACATGTTAACTCTATTTTATGTTTTAAAATAAAACCAATTAAATAATATTGTCTTTTAAATGAATGCGATTTATAAAGTAAATGTCACACTGCATAGATGATTTTATAAACTCGGGATGATTACAATGATTATGAGCAAACTCAAAAAAGAGTTTGCGTCGAAGAAAAGGAATTAATAGAAAGGTTTGGAGAATCTTATAAAGACTATAGGAATAACACGAGAGATTTCTTTGTAAAAATGAAAGATATAGGTAAACTTCTCTCTTTTATCTTGGGAAAGGATGAAAAATAAGGGAAATAGATACTCATAATCATTTCGAGAAATAAGCCGTAGTGTATTATCCTATAGATGTGAGTTTCTAAAATCTTATATAAATTCAGTTAGACTAGATTATCTTCGATTAAAATTGTGTCTTCCTAAAATTAAAATATAAAAAAGTAAAAAAAAGGTAATAATTATTTCTTTTCTCTTAAATTTGTTCTATCTTTTAGATCTATACTCTCTTCTTGAATCTTTTCTTGAATACTTTTACCCTTTGGTTTAATTCCTGTCTCATATGATTTAATGCGTTTTTCCATTACGTCAAGCTTGTTTTTCAAGGATCTGAACATTAACAAGGCTAAACCGATAAAACCACTTATCATAGTAATCAAGATAACTGGTGTGATTACTTCATTTAATTCAAAGGGGGGGGCCTCACCGACTGTAAAAAGAAAATCACTTTGATCTTCCACTTGCCCACCAAATCCATCATATGCGATTATTTTTATTAGAATCGAGTCCGAAAACGGAATATTGGTTATATCCCATTCATATGAAGTCTCTGTTATACCATCTTCTATGAAATACCATCCTCCGCTGCCATCACCATATGCTAAAGTAAATGTTAGACCATCCCCATCAAGATCGGAAGCAGACCATTCAATTAGTACAGAATCCTTGAACGCATCACCACCATTCGGAGATATCAGAGAAAGAGTCGGGGCTCTATTTATAACTATAAATCGATATAAATTCTCATTAGGATCTTTTCTAGTGGATTTTAAACCCTGGAGATCCCACACTTCTATATACCAAAGCACAGTTGTTCCATGATCATGAGAGGGAATAGAAGCTTGCCATGTTCCTGGATTTGCGGGTTGCTCTGAAAGAATAGCACTATCCCAATTTGCACCATCATTAATAGAAAACCATAATAATGCCTGCTGAATTCCCCCCTCGTCGAAAATTTCAATAGTAATTATCGGTGAATCATCTTTGCACGGATAGAGCCCATCTTGAGAAGAATCTAATACCACAATCGGAAAATCGATAATCGGAGGAATATAGTCAGTTGTATTATGCTCCAATGGATAAGAAGTTTCACACATAAACTCATTAGTTCGGAAAATATAGGTGCCAAATAACGTATCAATCCCGTATTCTTGAACAATAGTATCAGTAGAATCATCATCATAAATCGTTAAGCTTACTTCATGAGCATGAGTTTCCTCTTGTTCTCGATAAACTTTCGTGCTCACACTAACACCTACTGATGCTTCTACATAACATCTACTAAACGATAATTTGGTGCGTGCTTCCATGGATATTCCAATTTCAACAGATTTAGACTGCGTTTGAGTGGTGGTGACTTCATTAGTTTTAGTATACGGGGAACCGCCCACAATTGTAAGATTATCTATCCAATTTACATTCTGCCAGCTGTTATGAATGGGATTAAGATCCCGCCAAACCTGGGGTGCATTATAATCGTTAAGTAATACTTCACCTCCTCTAATAATCCCATAAGCAATCTTAGGCTCCTCATATAATTCTGAACCATTAAAATATGTTCTATAGTAAGCTTTAAGTTCCCATTTTAATGTCCAAGCTTCACCCCAATATCTATCCCCATATCCAGGTCCTATATAATCTTCATCATATATATCTTGACTTGATGTAAAGCTTGTTATATCCGTAATTTCATATCGATATCCATAACCTATCTCTGTGCTGACTTTTAATTCTAGCTTATAGGAGCTAGCTACACTTATTCCGAAAAGCGAAAATCCTCCACCAAATTCTAAGCCTCCGGTAACACCTGCAGTAATTTCACCCCCAACACCTATAGAGATTGTAGAAGTTTCAGCAAAACTTGAAAAACTGCTATCACCACAAGGATCATGTAAAATCATGTAAAGTTGTTGCCCTAAATATTTAGTATTCGAGTCAAGTAATTCATAAACCTCCGAGGTGAGCTTAGTAAATATAAAAGCACGAGTATCATTGACCACAGGAGTAGGATTACCGGTCTGATAACCCCAAATCGTTGCATTTACGCGCCCATCAATGTCTACAGTATATGGACTTAAGATTATAGAACTCATATTCCAAATACTCCCGAAATCAATCCCATTAATCTCAAGTTTAGTGTCATTAATTTCACCACAGTCATATTCAAAATTAAATACTGCATCTCCTACGGGAAGAACAACAAGCTCCTCTTCGCTAGGGGTTTTCCACCGAATAAATGGAGCATCGAATGCCATACCAGATATCTCCGTTGAATTCTCACTTTCTTCTAACAACATTACAGTTCGAACAATGTAATAATACATCGTTTTATTAAATGGGGGTATATCATTAAACTCAGTTGTACTAGAACTTCCGATATAAATTTTATTCCCTCCTTCAGTCTCACCCCGAAAAATATTATATGTAATTGGGATGTAATGAATTGGGGCATCCCAACTTAGATGAATATAACCAATATTCTGATCAAGATCCATATTAACTGGGGGTTTTGGGATCTGATAAATTGGCTTATAGTCAGTAAATGGTACGGGACTACCTGTATTAGTATAAATTGAATCCCCTATACCATCCTCGTTTATGTCTGCACCAACGTAATCGTCCCAATAATTTCCTACCGTTCCATTGTCCCAATTACTACCACCTCCGGCCTTAATGATAGCATTATCCCCCGAAAAATTCTTAAATATATTTTGATATATCATATTATTCGGACTATCTTCAATATAAATTCCACCATCACCTGAACATAAATAATTTCCCTTTAAAAGATGATTACCACCATTATATATCAAAATCGCATCTAATCCATATGTATTAAAGATATTATTCTCAATTATATTGTTATATTCCAAAATCCCAAATATTCCCATAGAACTTATCCCAAAATTTGAATTATTGATATTATTCTTAATTATATTGTTATAACCACTATACAAATCCACCGCATGCCCGGAATTATTGATATTATTCTCAATTATATCGTTATGATCGCAAGTATACAAAAGTTTTATTCCACTGCCACACTCATTTAGGATATTTCCCCTTATTGTATTATTTTCACTTCCACCGTCCAAAAGGATTCCATTTGAATTATTGTAACAATTATTTTCAATTAATTGACCATTAGTAGTATTATATAATTTTATTCCTCCATCATACGAAGCCGTATTAAAAAGAGTGCAATTTTGGATAATGAAATACACATTGGAATTCTCTATTAAAATACCATTCCCAGTTCCTCCTGCGTCTATTGTTACATTCTCAATAATATAAGGGTTGCTAAAAGTGCCCGAGCCATTACACCAAGCATATGTCGCATTAATCGTTGTCCAATCATTAATTCCTACATTTAAATCATCAATCGAAATTGGAGATACTATCCAAGAATCTGATTGTATTGGAACAATATCTCTCTCAATAGGGTTTATATTATCAATTGGATTATTTTCTCTTGGATTGATATCCCTTAGATTATAACTATCGAATATAAATAAAAGAAAAAATAGACTAAAACTGATAACTAAAAACCTTAATTTTATTTTGTTTTTCATTTAAATCACTATTATTTAATGTTAATCAGTTTTTTTTAATTTTAATCGTCTTTTTTTTTACGTTATTGTATATATATTTTTTGGATTTAATAAGAGTATTGTAGAATTCTATCACTAGAAATGATGAAATTGATCTTGACACTCCAAC
The DNA here is from genome assembly GCA_030667705.1 of Promethearchaeota archaeon. Classification (GTDB taxonomy): domain Archaea; phylum Asgardarchaeota; class Lokiarchaeia; order Sigyniarchaeales; family SOKP01; genus SOKP01. The sequence goes on from DAOUVJ010000072.1 coordinate 6,531, forward strand.
AATGAGAATAACCACTCATTTCTGATTTCATATGTTTGGACAAATTAGCTGATGAAAAACACATTAAAACTCACAGATTTAAAAATCAAGGTTTTCCATTAATTCAAAATCTTTAATAAAAAGAATCCTCCTAATTATCTAATTTGTATTCATTTACCTATAGTAAAATATAATTGGATTTTTTTCATTACTACACTTGTACGACTTAAATGGAATAATTTTTTGAATCATGACTATTTTAGAAGACGCTAAAAATGGTAATGTAAATAAGGAAATGCTCCACGTAGCTGAGATAGAAAGAATTGACATTAAACAAGTTCTGAAGAAGATCTCGAAAGGTGAAGCGGTGATAATGAAAAGGGAAAATTATAATCCCGTTGGTATAGGGTTCCCTTTCAGAACAAAAATCAATGTTAACCTTGGTACATCTTCTTAATTTTAATTTAATTTTTTTATAAGGCAACAAATAAGTATATGAAAAAAAAAGTTAAATAATATTACCTATTAAAGTATTACTCGGGCATCTTCATTCCGATCATTTCTAGAGCTTCCGTTATTTTGAACCGAACTTCGATTTTGTATTTATACCCTTCTATGTCATGGTAAGCAACCATTAATTTTTGTTGTAAATTTAGGAATTCTTCTAATTTTCCTTCTTTTACGTCGTGAACACTAATGGTTTCAATACCTTCCATAGTAGCCTTTACAGCATTTGGTATAATTTCCTTAGCTAATGGTCTCATAGCAGATCGCTCCCCTTTCCTCTCTTTTAAATAGATCTCTGCTGATTTATTTATTTTATGACTGGGTATTAAATTATATGTAAACACATACGGCATTGTTTTCACCTCAATTTTTTTAATTAGAAAGGGATTTATAAAATACTTACCCAGGCGAGTTTATCCCACTTAATTCTAATGCTTCGCCTATAGTTGTCCAAACTCTAACTTTATATTCCCATCCTTTGATACTCTGTAAAAGAACCATCCTCTTACTAGACCAAGTCAATGCGTCTTCAAGTTTTCCTTTTTTTACTTCCATTACGCTTAAAATTTTTACTCCATTTTTATTTGTTGTTATAGCAACGGGGATAGTATTTTTTCCCAGAGAACTATCAAAAGGAAATTGTTTCACCACCTCAAAGTATTTCTCAGTAATTTCTTTCTCAAGATCGGTCGGATACCATCCTGTTGTAATAATATATGGCATAGAATCTCCCTCTTAATGTTTTTTTCATCCATATTTTTACACAGATGTAAATTATTTTTAAATTTCATTTGTATTAAATATTTACATTTTTGTAGGTCAAAATACAAATAAATTTTTTTCATTACTACATTATACAATCTAAACCGAAATAATTACGAGAATAATAATGACAATTTTCGAGGAAGCCCTCAAAGGCAATAATACTAAAGAAATGCTTCATGTAGCCGAGATCGAAAGAGTTGATATTAGAAAACTTCTGAAGAAGATCTCAAAAGGAGAGGTAGTTATAATGAAAAGGGAGAATTTTAAACCCGTGGGTATAGGTTTCCCTTTGAGAACAAAAATCAACGTTAATCTCGGTACATCTTCTTCTGCTGGAAATATAAGTGAAGAATTCAAAAAAGTGGAAATTGCTCAGGAATATGGAGCTGATACTTTATCTGATCTCTCAATGGGTGGAGATATTGACTCAATTAGAAGGAATATTTTAGAGATTTCTAAAGTTCCCATAACCACCGTCCCAATTTATCAAGCCAGCATTGAAGCAGATTCTATTTCAAATATTCCAGAAAATTTAATTTTCAAAGTAATTGAAAAACAAATAAAAGATGGAATTAGTTCAATCGTAATACACGCTTCTTTTAATCTCGAAACACTGAATAAAATGAAAGGAAAAAGAATCATGGGAATAGTTTCTAAAGGAGGGAGTCTAACAGCTTCTGTAATGAAATCTAATGAGATTGAAAATCCGTTTAAAAAGAATTTTGAATACCTTCTTGAAATGGTTAAAGAACACGATATTGTAATCAACTTAGGTAATGCAATGAGAAGTGGATGTATTCACGATAGAGTTGATGATTTCCAACTCTCGGAAATAAAAACAAATAATAAATTAGCAAAAAAGGCAAATAAAGTTGGTATCCAAGTGATTTTAGAAAGTTTGGGAGGACACATAAACGCTAATGATATAATAAGATGGGTAAAACTACATAAAAAGTTAACCAAAAACCGACCGTTATTTGTTTCAGGTCCACTCCCAATAGACACAGCTACTGGTTATGATCACATTGCCGCCACGGTGGGGGGGGCATTTGCTTCTGGTTTTGGTGCCGATTACATTTGTGCAATCACACCAGCGGAGCATCTTAGTCTACCTACTCTTGATGACATTAAAGAAGGATTAATTGCATGTAAAATTGCTGCTCATGTAGGTGATTCCATGAAATTTGGGTTGAACCATCTCTTTAATAATGATTTAGAGTTATCAAAGAACCGCTTTTTAAAAAATTGGAAAAAACAATTTGAATACTCTATTGATCCCGACGAGCCTAAAAAGAGGCATTTAACAAATGATGCGATGTGTAGCATGTGTGGAAATCATTGCGCGTTGTCAATATCAAAAAAGATTTTATAAACATCTATGTTACCATAGATCTATGTTATTTTCTACTTAAGAAAGATTTTAATCTTTTTTTTGGTTCTCCTGAGTCAAAACATTCCTGAAAAGCTTCACCTTCCATTTGAAATCCTCGTGAGTTATTATATGTTCCCAATTGAATTAATTGCTTACAGAGTGCTATGGCTTTACCAGAATTTTGGATTATCAGTCCGGCTATTTCTTTAACTTTATCGTCAAGTTCTGCTAAAGGTACTACTTCATTGACCAAACCAATTTTTAAAGCCTCTTGAGCATTAATGACCTTTGAAGTATATATGATTTCTCTGGCTTTTAAAGGCCCAACCAAACGTACTAATCTTTGAGTTGCTCCCGCAGCGGGAGTCATCCCCCATTTGGTTTCAACCTGCCCGAATTTTGCGTTGTCAGCAGCAATTATGAGATCTGTACATAACATTAATTCAAATCCAGCAGTAAGATTCAAGCCCCTTATTGAAGCTATCACGGGGATCGAAAGGTTTTCAAATTTACTGAAAATATTCTGTAAATTTCGGGTCATATCTTTGGCTTTAGTCTCATCTAGAGTGACTAACCATTTAATATCAAGCCCAACAGTAAAAATATCTTCCAACACAGTTGTAACTACTAAAACACGAATAGTGTTTAGGTTTTTTCCAATATCTTCGTCTAAAATTTGATTTAATTCCATAACAACATCAAGATCAAAAGCATTTTTATTATTAGGATTATTTAAGTAAAGCCAAAAGATCTTATCTTCGAGTTTGGTTATCCAGAATTTATAATTGTTCATTTTCTTTAGATATTTAATTTAGATGTTAATTAGTTACTAATGTTGAATATTTATTGAAACTTAATATTTGTTTAAGGATTATTTCATATAATACATGGATTACAAAGGTAATTGAAATTGAGTTATATAGAAAAGGAATTTGATTCGGTCAAGAGTACCATAAAGCCAAATACCGTGGATTCACTTAAAAAAGATTTTATCTCTCTGGGGTTAAAAGAAGGGAGTATAATCATCGTGCACAGCTCATTAAGCAGAATTGGATGGACAGTTGGAGGGCAAGTTGCTGTAATTGACTCATTAATGGATGTTATTACTCCAAAAGGCACTCTTGTAATGCCTACTTTCTCATCAGGGAATTCTGAACCATCAGAATGGCAACACCCTCCAGTTCCAGAGGAATGGTGGTCAACTATTCGAGATAATATTCCCGCATTTCACCCTGATAAAATTCCTACAAGAGGTATGGGAACCATTTCAGAAACATTTAGAAAATACCCAAATGTGATTCGAAGTAATCATCCAACAACCTCTTTTGCAGCATGGGGAAAACTCGCAAAAAAGATCGTCATGAATCATCCATTGGAGCATGATCTCGGTAAAAGCTCACCATTAGGGAAAATATATGATTTAAACGGTCAGATTTTACTATTAGGGGTTCCACACTTAAATAATAGTTCATTACATCTTGCAGAATATTTATGTGAATATCCTGGAAAAAAATTTATCGAAATCGGATCAGCAATTTATGTAAATAAAAAGAGAAAATGGGTAATATGGAAAGAATTGGATAATATTAGTGATGATTTTGATGATATTGGACGTGATTATGAAGAATTGATTAATTATCACCCTCAAAAAGTAGGACAAGCTGAAGCTCGATTATTATCTCAAAGGGATATGGTTGATTTTGCTGTTAAGTGGATGATGAAAAACAGAACAGAAGGAAATAATAACGAAGATTAACGTCTTTTTAATTTAAAATCCAAGTATTCACATACTTTAGCCAAGGCATTAACGGGGCGATCCCAGAATTTAAAAAGTATAGCTCCGTTATTGCGTATCCTCTTAGACCATGGACTATCATATCTCATTGGACTCACGTACAATATAGGAACGGAATATTTTTCTGAATTTTTTAATGTTGGCTGTAACAATTTTTCAGCTAAATCATCTTGTTTTTCGTCAGACAAGTGAGGAAATTCAGCATGTCGTGCAATTTCAGCATTTTTAAGATAATCATCCATGACATCTTGGAATCCAACAACACCATACTGAATTATGGCATCCACTTCTCCGGATTTCATTAACAATTCAGGCAAAGTAATATAAAAATATGGAAGATTCATATCAAAAGTACAATCTACGGGGTTTTTATAACTCGCGGTTGATGGTAGCATCTTTTTTAATTGGTTTTGCAAGTCTTCTGAAAATTCTGGTATACTTAATCCATGTTTTTCAGCATTATTGGCGACCATGGCCCCGGGGCCACCAGAATTTGTAATGATTCCGATTCTTTTGCCTTTGGGTAGCGGAGCTCTTAATAATACTAATGCAATATCTAAAAATTCTTGAACATAATTAGTCCTGATTATTCCCGTTTCTTTAAAAACAGCATCATATATTCTTGAATTCCCTCCGAGAGAACCAGTATGACTTTTTAGAGCCCTGTTACCTGCTTCTGAACCACCAACGTATATAGCTATAATTGGTTTGTTAGGAGTGATTTTTTTAGCGAGTTCTAAGAATTTTTTGCCCCGCTTAAGTTCTTCGATATATAATCCGATAACTTCAGTATTATCGTCTTCTATATAATATTCTAAACAATCAACAATATCAATATTTGCTTCATTTCCTACAGAGAGGCTCTTGCTTAAACCCAAATCAATATCATCTGGACTAAACCAAATGTGTGAACTTAAAGTACCGGATTGAGATGCAATTGAGAATTTATCCTTCCTAATTTGTTCCCATATTGCTATATTGAAAGCACTATCTTCATTCTCAGGCTGATACCAATTGTTAAATACACCCAAACAATTTGGACCAATAAATCTCATTCCATATTGGTTTGCAATTGAATTAATTTGTTCTGTAAGATTATTTTCTCCATCTCCAACTAATTCACGAAATCCCCCAGAGATTAGAATGATTTTTTTTGTTCCTTTTTCACCTATTTCTTTAAATATTTGGGGGACTATTTTTGAAGACAAGACAACTACAACGAGATCGGGGATTTCAGGGACATCTGAGATGGTTTTATAAGCTTTAAAACCCATTACAGATTCCATATTTAGATGTATGGGATAAACATTTCCACCATACTCTGATTTAATTAAGTTCATGATTTGAATAGCAGCCAGAGAGCCACCTTTATTATTGGCCCCATAAAATGCGACACTTTTTGGATTCAAAAATCCGTGTAGGAAATGTTTTTCACTCAAGTATATCGACTCATATTTTAAAATATATGATCATTTTAAAAATGAACTTAATAAGAAAAATGAGCACGTAAACATTTTTTAGCAAATGAACTTTTAAAATTTTATAACCACGCGAAAGATGGAAAATTTGTATTAACAACCCTAACAGAAAATCAATGGCAGAAATTAGTGAAAAATGTTCTTAAGAAACCTGAATTAGCAGTTGATCCTAGATTTGATAATCCAATCAAGAGATTTGATCACGTTGATTTTTTAGATGAATTAATTGAAGAATGGTCCTCTGAACTTACAAGAGATCAAGCAATAAAACAATTGGAGGAAGAAAGAATTCCTTGTGGAAAGACTTATTCCATGCATGAGACTCCTTCTCATCCTAACTTAAAAGCGAGAGGAATGATACGCGATGATTTCGATTTCTCTAAATGGAACGTTAAAAAAGCATCAATTCCAGGTCCTCTTATCAAATTTTCCTCTTGTAAAGGGAGTATTGAAAAAATTGGTCCTGAATTTGGAGAAAACAATAAGGAAATATATTGTGATTTATTAGGTTACTCACTTGATGATTTGAAGAGATGGAAGCGCAAGAAAATCATATGAGAAATAAGCTTAAGAGTGGGAAAAACTTAAAACGTATAAATTAATTTTATCACTAAACAAATTGGTAATTAGAAATGGAAGAAGAAGAAAAAAAGGATAATTTTCTCGATTCGTTAAATGATAAATTTCTTGATTTCGTAGGAAATGCGTTTGGAGATTCTGGTCGTGAATTCATGGAAGAAACAGGGGAAAAACTCAAAGATTTCTCATCTACATCCATTAAAAAATTCATGGAATTCTCGGATTCAATATTAGATAACTTAAAACTCACTGACAATGAACAAGTCATGAAAGCAAGAGATTCAGTTGAAGACATGTTGAAATCGGCTGGTTTAATTGAAGAAGATGAAGATGAGTTTTAGAAATATTAATTATTAGTTTTTATTTTAAATCTCTTATTTTTATGCATTTTAAGCTATAGATAAGGACGATCTTTAATTTTTTTTCGAGCGTCAAATTTTTTTGCTTGTAAATTCCAACCTAAATTACCCATTTTGGTGTAGAGGGTATAAGGCATTACTTTCTTTCCTACAAGTTCTATGGCTTCCTCTGGGATCATATCGTTTTTAGCTAAGGCGGTAGCAGCAATATCAAATCCAAGAATTATATTTTTCCCCATTCCCCCAACTTCTTTTAATCCCCGACCAGCAATAAAACCACCCATGCCAAGTGTTAAAGCCCCTTTCCATTCAAATCCAACATCTCTTGCGAATATCTTACAAATCGCTGCTGCGACAACATTATGTTGCGTCTCTGGAAAACCGCAGTTAATTATTACTGCGAAACCCTGTCTTTTTGAAGTTTTAAACGGTTTTCTATGGTCCCGTATTAATTCCAGCGCTTTTATAACTCCTGCAGGTAAACAATCTATATAAAGAGGAAATGATAGAATAATTAGATCCGCTTCATCAACCTTCTTTAATAATTTTTGCTGACCATCATCTTTTCTAATGAGTCTATACACAAATTCCTTATCAATTAACAAACCTTTTTCTTCCAATTTAAGCAGTAAACTATTTCCAAGAGAGAATGAGGCACTTGAATGTGTTTTTGGACTTCCTACGAGTAATAATACTTTATTTTGTTGACTCATAAAATTTGTTCTACCTCCACTACAGATTTATTGAAATTACTGTTAAATTCTGAAATATCTTGGTTTTCTATAAATATGATCGCTTTTTTATAAGGGCTCCACATATTAATGGCGTTTCGAGCTACTAAAGTCTTAAATACCTCTTCTTTTTCATTGTCAGGTTTATTTATGATCCCAACACTTATTAAGGACTGTTGTTTTTCATACCTCTTACTGTGATGGACTTCTCCATCAATTTTCGTAAAATATGGTAAAACACGAGATATTTGGCGATCCAAGGTTTCTTTTAAAATTGATGAATACCCACCAAACGTTATAGGAGTAATATAAATTATGAGATCAGCATGAATCATTTCTCTTACAATCGTTTCTTGAGAATCTTTAATGATACATTCACCAGGTGTTTGAATCCAACATCCAAAACAACCAGTACAATAAGCAAGGTCTATGTCTTCAAGAATTATGGATTTAGTGTCCCAATTTAATTTCTTAAGTTCCTTAATCATGGATTCGTGAATCTTAGCAGATTCAATGTTGTCTTTCTTACATCCAACC
>DAOUVJ010000191.1 GCA_030667705.1 Promethearchaeota archaeon
TAGGTTTTCTGCTTATTATGATTTTTATAATGAAGGATTGACTGTGAAATTTACAAAATCCGATATTAGTGACCTCTATTCATATAATGTCCCAAATGGATTTTCTAAAGAAGAAGTTGAATTTTTAAAGAAAAATAACATAGACATTAAAAAACTATCATCAAGGTGGGCATGGGCTTATATCAATCCAAATTTAATGGAAATATTCTTTTATGAGGTTATTTATCCGAAGTTTAATTATATTCCTGATGCAAAAGAGATTCGTGAAATAGGATATCGGAGTTTTCTGAGGAAATTTCGTGAATATGGGGGGATATGGACAAAAGTAAAGGAAAAAGGTAGATTTTATCTTCCAAAGTCTAGTGAGGAAAGGTTAAAGTCTACATGGAGAGACTTTTCAGATGATGAGAAAATTTTTTTTAAAAGGCACAAGATTTTTATGAAGGATTTAAAATCTCGTTGGGATTGGGGTAGGAACAATAAAGAATTGATCCTTCTATTTTTTCGTGAGGTGATATATACAAAATTAGGTTATGTTCCCAAAAAGAAAGATATTATAGATCTAGGTTTTAGAGGAATAATCAGGATAATTAGAGAGATGGGTCTTACTTTTTCAAACATTATTTCCGAGGCATTTAATGATGATAAATATATTACTCAAGAAAAAGCTACATGGAAATACTTTACTCCACATGAGATTACCTTTTTTAATAAATATGAGATTAATTGGGAGAAGCTAAAATCTCGATGGGAATGGGCAGTATTTTCTCCTGAACTTATTAAAGAATTTTTTAAAGAGGTTATTATTCCAATTAAAGGAAGAATTCCTACTCTAAATGAAATTAAAGATATGGGGTACAGAGGTTTATTAGCGATATGTTATTCTGATTTTGATTATTTAGAATTAATTAATGAGATTTCCAATGAATTATATGGCAAAGATTATAATTTCGTTAGAAATATCCCTATTCAAAAAATTGATAAAATTATTGAGGTAGTTAAGCTTTTAATTTCAAATTTTATAGAAAAAGGTCATAATCCTCGTTCTATTAATTATTTATCAGCACAATTAAACGTTTCTTGGTGTACTTTTTATGAACATACGACTAGCTTTCTAGTTGATAATTATGGTTCTAATAAGGGTTTGGAACTTTTGTCTTTAATGTGGCCTTCTCAAGATATGAAGTTTCAAAGAATTGGGATAAAAGTTCATATCTTAGTTAGTGATCTATTAACACTTTTTCTTAAAGAATTAGGATACAATTCTCTTGGTTCTCCTATCAAATATTATAGAGAACCTTTAATCTTTTCTGATGGATCTCATCCTGATGGTTTAATCCTTTTGACAAATAATGTTTCTAATTTTTTGAAAAGCTATCATCCTTTTTTTAATAATGCATTAAAACACGATTTTAAGGGTATTATTTTTGATTATTCTATTGATACCTCTGAAAAAAACTTAAAAAAAAAAGCATACAAATATGGTAAAGAGAATATTCTATTAATAATTGTAAGTTTAAGGGATAAATACATAGATGGTATAAGATTATTACCCTATGATGTTAGGGAATTAAAAGATAATGTAAAAATAATTGATTACCATTTTTTAAAAGAGATTTTTGTACTTCCCGAATATTATTCAAAATCTTTCGATTATTATATTCAATTAGTATGCAAAGAAGATCTTACAGGATTAAGAAAAATTAAAAATATTCCTTCAGATAAAAGGTTTACAACAAAACATTTGAAACAAGACATCAGAAAAATAACGAGAAAAGAGATAATAGCTTTTTTTGCTTAACAAAATGATTTTTAGCCGAAACCATTAATAACTCTTCTTATCTTATTTGCTTTCTTGAATATAAAAAATAAAAAATATAAAAAATGGGAAATTGGAATATTTATAACTAATCAAAGGAAACTAAGATAAAATTTAGGTATCTCAAAATGACCGATTACAACCCTCACGAAATTGAAAAAAAATGGCAAGATAAATGGGAAAAAGATAAGATCTTTGAAAGCAATATGAAATCTGAAAAAGATAAGTATTATATTCTTGAAATGTATCCGTATCCATCTGGAAGCTTACATATGGGACATCTTCGTAATTACACAATTGGGGATTCGATCGCTCGATTTAAGCGAATGGGCGGGTATAATGTATTATATCCTATGGGTTATGACTGTATTTCTCAATAAGTGAAATACCATAAAAGCTTTGGATTACCCGCAGAAAACGCTGCCATCGATCACGGTGCCAATCCCGAAGAGTTGACGAACCAAAATATGGAAGTTATGAAAAATCAACAAAAGAGAATTGGACTTTCTTACGATTGGACACGCATGATTTATAGCCATGATCCTAACTACTATAGATGGGATCAATGGTTTTTTCTTAAAATGCATGAAAAAGGATTAGCTTATCGTCAAGAATCATATGTTAACTGGTGTCCTCAATGTGATACAGTTCTCGCTAATGAACAAGTATTAAGTGGACGGTGTTGGCGATGTAATGAAGAAGTTGATCAAAAGTTCTTGACTCAATGGTTTTTAAGAATAAGAGAATATGCAGAAGAACTTTTAGATGGATTAGATTCAGTGGATTGGCCCGATAAAGTAAAGATTATGCAGAGAAATTGGATTTCTAGATCTGAAGGAGCAACAATTAAATTTCCAGTAGTCGGAGAAAACAAGACTATTAATATTTTTACTACAAGACCAGATACTTTGTTTGGTGTAACTTTTATGGTTTTTGCACCAGAACATCCATGGATAAAAGAATGGGTAAAAAACACTGAATATGAAAAAGATTTTGAAAAATTTTATCAAGAAGTACTTAAGCAAGATAAATTCGAACGTACTGATATTGAAGTTGAGAAGAAAGGGATGTTTATTGGGAAGAAGGCAGTTAATCCCATTACTAATGAAGAAGTTCCTATTTATATAGGGAATTTTGTGATTTATGAATATGGAGCCGGAGCTGTAATGGCCGTCCCCGGTCATGATCAGCGCGATTTTGAGTTCGCAAAAGAATACAATATTCCCATTAAAGTTATCATCCAACCTTTTGATTATGAGTTAAATGCAACCAAAATGACTCGTGCATATGAAGGCGGAGGCATTCTAGTTAATTCTGGCGAGTTTGATGGGATCGATAATAAAAATGCAATAAGAGAAATCACATCAAAACTCGAAGAAATAGAGAAGGGAATGGCGACAATAAATTATAGACTAAGAGATTGGTTGATTTCAAGACAACGATATTGGGGGTGCCCAATACCAATCATATATTGTGATGATTGCGGAATTTTACCAGTACCTTATGATCAACTTCCTGTAGAGCTACCAGAGGATGTTGAATTTACAGGAAAGGGAAATCCTTTAGTAACAAGCACAAGCTTTTTAAAAGTTCAGTGTCCAAAATGTAACAAACCCGCTAGAAGAGAAACAGATACAATGGATACATTCGTGGATAGTTCTTGGTATTTTTTTAGATTTTGCGATCCCCATTCTGAAAATTTACCTTATTCTAAAAAAATAGCGAATTATTGGATGAATGTAGATCAATATATTGGTGGAATAGAACATGCTATACTCCATTTACTTTACGCAAGATTTTTCACAAAAGTTGCACGAGATATAGGATTGCATTCATTTGATGAACCATTTCAAAGACTGTTAACTCAAGGAATGATAAATAAAGCTCATCCCTATTGTCCAAATTGTGGAATTTTTGCTATGAAAGCGGAAATGCATGAAAAAAAATGTAAAAGATGTGGTAAGGACTATATTTTAAAAAGCGTAAAAATGAGTAAGAGTTTAGGTAATACTATTGATCCAATTGGAATTATGGATAAATACGGAGCAGATGCTTCAAGATTTTTTATATTATTTGGCGCAAGCCCAAAATCTGGATTAGAGTGGTCAAATGAAGGAGTAGATTTCGCTTATAAGTTTGTAAAAAATATATATTCTTTAATTAGTAATGACCCAGAAATGGTAAGAAAAGACGTAAAAATCCGTGATAAACTTATTGATTATTATCTGAACAAAACAATAAAAAATGTCTCTAAACATATGGAAAAAATAGAAATTAGAGATGCTATAAACGAACTTATCCAATTGACATCTGAATTAAATAAATATAAAATTGAAGGAATTAACGATGCTACGTTTAATAGATGTAAAATTAATCTTATTTTAATGTTGCATCCAATAATTCCTCATGTGACAGAAGAATTATGGGAATATATTGGTAAAAAAGGTTTTTTAAGCTTAGCTAACTGGCCAGAATATGATGAAGCCCTCCTTACTCCAATAAATGATTATAAGTGGAAACTGTTACATAATACAATTGACGCAATCAATCATATCATATTAATTATTAAAAAAGAGAGAGTTGCAGAAATTACAATAATTACAGCTGTTCCATGGAAATTTAATTTTTACTCACAATTTATGGATATTGTTACAAAAACCAAGGAACAAAAAGATATCATTAAGGTTCTAATGACAAATGATGAATTCAAGCCACAGGGTAAGTTTATAATAAAAACGGTTCATAATATGATGAAAAATCTGGGAAAATTCATCAAAGCGCCTATCAATGCTAAAGAAGAACTGGATTTCTTTATGGAAATATCTCCTATTTTAGAAAAAAAATATAATTGTTCTATTAAGATAACCAATGAAGAAAATTCCGAAGATCAAAAAGCAAAACAAGCTCTACCAGGGAGACCAGCAATTATTATCAAATAGTTGATTCTATCAAATCAAAATGATTTCTTTTATTAATATATCACGCTGATATTAACTCAATTAATTTAAATAGATGTATTTTAATCACATAATAAGATGAGCTAAAAAAGTAGTATATTCGAAAAACTACTCATTCTTTTATTATGACATTTTATGAATTTTCAGTTATAACAAATACGGGTTTTCCTTATTATCATTTAAAATTAAAAAATCCCCCTCAAGGTGTTAATTTATATCTGAGGTTTTTTGATTTCTCAACCAATAACAAGAGTCTAAATGTTGATGTAGATCCTATCAGTTTGTTTGAATTAAATGCCGGTTTAGTATCAGCTTTGTATGAATTTGCCAAAAATATTGATAAAAAGATCGAAATCATAGAGTTTTCATCAGATTGGAAATTAACACAGAATAAAGAGCAAATAAGAAATAAAGGAGATGTGTTGATTACTACTCAAACAGAAACCTATCTTTTACATAATTCTATAAAAGCAAAAATTAAATTAATTTATGAGACTCTTATTGCTCCAAAAATACCTCTAGTAACCGCATTAGACATACTACAAAATGAAGAGGATAAAATTTTAGAAATTCTAACTGACTTTAAGGCAAGATCACGTGTTAAGCATCACAAAAAAGAGCTTGATCAATTAACCCGTTCCTTTTTAAGTGAAATGGAAAATTATGGTTTACTTTCTATCCTCATTACTTCATTTGATCTTTCCCCAATTATGATATTTGGTGAAAAGTTTAATTTTAATGATATCGATTCAATATTGAGGAATATAGACGTATTTCCAGAAATAAGCCCACTAGAGTGGATATATAGGCAATCTTTTTCTTCAAACAATAACCCTGTCTGGGTATATATTATTAAATCTGGAGTCGGTCCAACTGTAGATGGTTTATTTGAACCATATTTTTATCTCTTAATAACTGAACCTCAAACCTATCTGGGTGAGTTTCCCAGTAAATTAACAACAAAATTTAATCAAGTATTAGGATGAAAAAATA
>DAOUVJ010000169.1 GCA_030667705.1 Promethearchaeota archaeon
AAAAAAGAAGTTTTAAAGCTCCACTTCAATGTTCTCTATGAAAATGTCAATTGTTTGCTCAAGATCAATTAAACTATCAATATTAGTAATTTCTGAGCTTGCAACTTTACCAAGAAATTCTTTAAGCAATTTTTCTTTTCGCTTATCTTGAGGAAAAATTAAACTACTTTTGAAATGCTCCCAATCTAAAATCCCCGTAAAAATAATAAACAAAGTCTCAATGTGGCTAAAATCCACGATTCCTTGTAATTTTTCTTTAGAAATAAGAGTTTTTGTATGATCTTTGTAGAATCCAGAAAGGTCATCATAATAATTGGTAATTCGAGCAACATTATCTAATTGAGTTCGAAGGGCTGCTTGATTAATAGGACTATCTTCATCTCGGTACATTATTTCAAAATATGTATTAATGAAATCTTTCAATTTCTGGAGTTTTTGCTGGAACACTCTAGTTTTAACAATTCTTTCAAACATGGGAGATTCTTTACTAGTGTAGAACTTTAGCTCGAATTTCATAATAGCTAAAATATCAAGAAATAACTCCTTTATTTCAAAATCATCGCTTGCCATAATTATCATCACCAGAATTATATCTAATTCGATCTAATTTTTAATAATTTAAGAAATTAACGATAAGGATTTTAAAATTAAATTCAAACCCTAGCAGATTTAATCACTATTGATATTTTAACTCCAAGTTCTTCTGTATTAATAACTATTATTGTTGTTTTCTTGCGTCTAAAATTGCAAGGGAAAATTGTAAAACGATGAAGTAGTATCTGGTGGTTTTGAAGGAATCTGAATTTCTTTCCTTTTAACCGTTTTTCTGTAGACAATTGCTTTCCAATGAATTTTAAGGATTCTTAAAGGGCATCTCGCCATAAACCTGAAATTATTTAGAGGCGCATCCCTTAGTGATAAAAATTCCGTGAAGAATTTACGAGCTTTCTCCTGTTTCTTGTGTATTTCAAAAGATATAAAACGATCTATAACTTTATGAAGGGACTCTGTATCACCAAAACAATAAAAGTTAGAAGCTCTTAATGACCATTTTATCGCTTCTAATTGATATTTCATTCCATTCAAGAAATGGAGAGGTCCAATTAAAATGGAAAAGAACGAGATAAAGAGATTCATTACCATGCTTCTAAACATTTCTCCTATAGAAGCATGAATTTTTGGTTTAATGATTCCCCTCAGATCATCTCCATATAAAATTGAACTATTTTGAATTACATTTCCAAGAACTATGTTTTTAGGAGCAAATATTGCTGAAAAGACACGATTTACTCGAAAGATCTTATGAAAAATCATTTTTTTCCAAAATCGTTCTTTTGTAAGGAAATGACTAACGAACATTCCCGTTGTGTTTTGAAGTACGCTAAGCATGTAATGAAGAATGTTAGATCTAGCTTCTCTAAAGCCATGTTTAATTTCTAAAGCGATAAAATATTTTTCAATCTCTCGAATATGCCAATTAGAGACTCTGTTTTTAAAGATGAATAATAGATCACAATCCGAAACAGAAGTATTTTCTTGATTTGGTCTTTGACTTCCAAACAAGATAATAGAAACAATTTTGTTAATTCCAATTTCTTTATTGATTAAGTTAACTATGTCCTTAATATAGTTTTTAGATTGAGTGTTTATCCCTTCTAAGTTAGAAGAAATCTTTTTCTTTATACTCTCATCCGTTTCTGTTTCTGTTTGAGTAGTATTCGAATCTTGCACGATCATTCAATTAAATAATTAATTTTTTATGAACAAGTTTTAGAAACCAAGAGAGAATTTCATTTTATCGATAATATGAGTCTGCACTTTTATCGTCCTCAATAGCTTTCATGAAGTGTTCTGCTTGTTTTTTATACTTGTCAACAACATCTTCCATTTCTTCAATTTTCTTATTTAATTCATCAAAGTTCATATCAATTTTAAAGTAATCTTTGAGTAAAGTTACCAGAGCTTTAGATGAGCGTGGATCTATTGTCATCATTGGTAAAGGGAGTGTTTCAGCAAGTACACATATCCCTGGAGCAAAGTTATTATGCCCGGCCCAGGCAGGTAAGATTCCATTTGCTCCTGCAATAACACCCGCTTCCATCAATTTTGTATTATCATATTCAAGGAAAGATTCAACAATATTTGAATCTGTTCCACACACGTATACCGTGGGGATATCTCTAACTTTATCTGAGACCATTGCTCCCGTACTCAAATACATTTTAATTTTACCCTTAGTTATCTTGTCCATTTCTTCACAAATTCTTTGAGAAAACTCAAAAACACCATATGACGTTTGAGGTTGATAATTTGCTGTTAAAATGAAAAAATCATTCATGGTCTTCTCATATTTTGGTTTATAATATAATTTCGCGCTAGGAATTTCTAGCTTTCCATTTTCTACATTAGATTTTGGAGGAAAATCATAACATACGATATCTAAAAATTCTTCTGCCTTGATAGAATCTTTAATAGAAGTGATAGCAAGTTTAGCAACAAGGGCAATTCCTGGCCATCCTACCAAAACCACTGGATCGTGTAATTCTTCAGCGTTAATTTCAAATTTCTGGTCTATTCTTATTTCCATCAATAATTCTCCTTTATTTTGTTAAAAAATCTATTGATTCTCCACAAGATGGGCAAAATTTTAACTTAAAATCCATGTGTTGACCACAAAATGGACAATATACTCCTTCTTCAACATACTCAGGTTGGGTTGGAGGTTGATAAACCCTTTGATAACTATTTTCTCTCTGACCATACCCTAATTTTTTTCGAGCTTTCATTTGAATGAAAAGTGGTGTTAATAAACATATAAATAGCGGTTCAAATAAAAGAGGTACGACATTGGTCATTAAATTATAAATAAATATCAAATCAAATCGCCGATTTACAGGATCATACCATGAAACTAAGGTGGAATAATTGACAGGAAACAAAATTTCAATAAACATTTGATAAAATATGTCCACGGTTAATATGATTAAACCAGAGAATAGAAAAGTACCGATAATTTTCCCAAAAGCTCCTTTTGATAATGATTTCGCTTCTTTTATTGATCTTTCATTATTATCTAATTGGTAAGTGTAAATAGAGAAGATATAAAATCCAAATATAACTATAGCAGGTATTAATAACATGAAATTTCCAAGAGGAATTGCTAAAGCTAAGATTAATAATACTGCAATTATCTTGCGATTGAATGCTCCTTTCATTGATTCAGTTAATGATATTTTTTCACCTAAATAATCCTTATATAGATACTTGGCAACAGAGCAAAGTCCTAACGTCGTGAATAGAGCACCTATAATAAAATTCAATGTATCTATCCCCCAAGTACTAGAAACATAACTAAACATTGAATTTAATTGTGATTCTGTAAGACTAAATGGGTCAACTTCAGCAAGTGGACCCACAATTGCTTCCAATAAAATTAAATCCCAATTGGCGTTTGCAAGTAACACTATCCTTATCAACAAGGAAATAACGTAAAAAAAGCTAATCGGAACAATAATTTTTATCCAATTTTTTCCAAATAATCCAAATCCATCTTTTAATAACTCACTGAATGATTTGTTTGCTATTCTAGTTAACTCTAGTGGATCATCAGACATAATTTTTAAAATTTTTCTGACTATTTAAATTTTCCAAATAAAAATTATAATTATAATGCTTCATATACTTGACGTATATTATAGTTAATGAGTTAAAAAAAATCGTGTAAAACAAGCACTTTAACATGTACTCTCAAAAACAACCGAGTCGACAAATTCCGGGAGTAATTTCTTATATGGATTTCTTTTCAACTAAGAAATTAGCCTATTCAGTTTTTTTTAGCTTGCCCGTGTTTATTGGAATATTATCAATGATTTTAAATGCCATGTATACAGGTGTATGGAATCTAATTTACTTATTCATAAATATTTCTATATTTTTTACGATCTCTGGTTCTGGAGCACTCCTATCAACATTATACTATGTTAAAAAATCACCAATTTTAGGTCCTCCTAAAAGAGGAGGGTGGGGTCTTCAAATGAATTCTTTCTTTAGTGGTATTCTTGGAATTTCATTATTGATTGGTCAAGTTTTGGCTATCTTTCTTAGAAATACCACCTTTCAAGATGTACTTTTTATGTTGGGTACAATTGTTGTTTACATCATCGCTTATGTCATCTATTTTTCATTCACAACTGTTGGAAGATATGGTAATTTTATTTTAGCATTGGTTCAGCCTATCATTGGAATCACTCTTTATGGAATTTTAACAGCTCAATTTGAAATCTTATTTTTTATTCGTGCCATTATATTTTTCTGTTTATGTGCTTTTATCTTCGCAGTTCCTTATTCTAGAAGCATGGTTCGAGTGAGTAATATCTATAGAGAACTCACTGGAATAGGGGGATATCCTTTTATCCGAGCATTTGTATTATCCATGATGACAGAAGAAAACGATGATCTTGTTGAAAGTTTTTTTGAGAACGTAGGAATAGAGACAAATGTAAAAGTTCAATACCTTTTTATCAGATCAACCAAATCAAAGAAGTTGAAGGGATTATTTGTCATCCCTCACGTTCATTTTGGTCCTTTTAAGACTTGTGGTTCTTCAGATTTACCCGCAAAAATATATAAGCAATTTTCAAATATCCCCGGTACTACCGTATATCACACTACAAATGATCACGCTCAAAATTTAACATCGGAAAAAGAAGTTGATAAAATTCTCTCACGTATTAAAGAAGACGTGAAGAAAATTGAAAAGTTTGGAAATGATGACTGGATACAAGAGATTGAGGATGTTTCACGTAAGATGTCAAATTCTGCTAAATTGATTGGAATTGAAATAAACGATATTCCTATCATTTTTTTAACCAGACATCCATTACCTTCAGACGATATGCATATTTTAATAGGAGAACAAATTAGAAGTCATGCAAAATCAGAAGGTTTCAAAGATATTATAATTATTGATTCTCACAATGCTATTATTGATGATGAAAACTTAATAAATTTCGGTTCAATTGAATCTAACGACTTAATACGTGTTGCTAAAAATTTTATGAAGAGCATTAAAGATAAGAATGAAGAAAATAAAAGTATTATTCATTATGGTGTTGCCAAAGACCCTTTAAGTGAATTTACTGAAAAAGATGGAATTGGACCTGGAGGCTTAGTAGTTCATCTTTTTAAAAA
Source organism: Promethearchaeota archaeon (assembly GCA_030667705.1). Classification (GTDB taxonomy): domain Archaea; phylum Asgardarchaeota; class Lokiarchaeia; order Sigyniarchaeales; family SOKP01; genus SOKP01. The sequence goes on from DAOUVJ010000169.1 coordinate 5,191, forward strand.
TGCGACTACAAACCAGAAAACGGCTTTAATCCATTTTGATGCTAATAATGCATATCTTGAAGTTCGATCATATATCTTAAACATGCTGCAAAATAGAGGAATTGAACGTGGTGAAGTAACTACATCAGATTCGCATACTGTTGCCCGAAAATTTTCACGAAGAGGGTATTCCCCTATAGGGGAAAAAATCAAGCTTGATCACATCTTAGTAAAATTAGATAAATTAATCCTTGAGGCTGAAACAGATATGGAAGAAGTTGAATTCTATTACCACGATTCTATTGAGGAAAACGTTAAAATATGGGGAGATCCTAAATATTTCGATGTGATCATGAAAACTCTTGAAGAATGCATACGTATATCTCAAAGATTATTAACGTTAAGTCTTATCGCACCAACGTTGATCTCGTTAATATTGTTAATATTTTTCTATAATGTTGATTTGACAGGTATTTTTAATTTGTTTTAGATATAAATGTAAATCTTAATTACTTGATATTATTTGGATAATTTGATGATTAAGATTTGCGTACATGATAAAAACAAACAGTAATAAAAAATTTTAAAAAAAAAGTAAATTCAGAGGGAACATGAATTTTTTTGAATAATCTCTAATGCTGCAATAGTACCGTCTGCTATAGCAGTTGTAATTTGATTAAACTTTTTAACACGTATATCTCCAATAGCATAAACATTTTTCAGATTAGTAATGCAATTTCTGTCAGTTGGAATATATCCTCGTTCATTAATTTTTAATCCCGAATTTTTTAACCATTCGCTATTCGGTTTCATTCCTACAAAAATAAACAATGCATCTTTCTTAATTTTAACGATCTCTTTGGTATCTAAGTTTTCTGCAATTATAACTAATTTATCACCATCTCGTTCAAATTTTTGGGATTCATGACTCCAAACCATGCTTACATTTTCATGAGCCATAACCTGATCAACCGTACATTTCTCTGCTCTAAGATTATGAAAGCCATGATGAATAAATGTGATAGAATTAACATATTTTAAAAGAATTAAACTCTCTTCCATTGCTGTGTCTCCTGCTCCTATTATTGCTATGTCCTTTCCAGAATAAAAGTCTCCATCACAAGTTGCACAATAATGAATTCCACTTCCTTTAAACTCTTGCTCACCTGGCAAATTTAATCGGCGCGGATTAATTCCTGTTGCGATAATGATGTTTTCTGTTTCAAATTTTTCATCATCATCGATTTCAATCCACTTCAATTCATCCTTAAAATTATAATCAGTTATTTCTGCCGCTAATTCGAATTTAGCGCCAAATGACTTTGCTTGCTTGAACATTCTCTTGGTGAGATCTAAGCCTGAGATTGGCTCTGGAAATCCGGGATAATTTGCAACTAAATGGGTATTTTTAACTGTGCCTCCTGCAGGAGCGGATTCATCAATAACTAATACTGATAATGTGCCACGAGCCGCAAATATTGCTGCTGCAATACCTGCAG
>DAOUVJ010000060.1 GCA_030667705.1 Promethearchaeota archaeon
ATATTCTCCTAAATGATTATCTCCGACATATGGAAACCATCCAAATCTCTTATATACTTCAAAAGTTAAGGTAGAAAAAACAAACCTATCTTCATATTCTTTAAAGTAATCTAGTGCTTTTGCATTAAATTCGGGCATTAAATCATTTCCAGTTTCAATATCTTCAAGCCCCATTAAAAAACCAAAGTGATTTAGCCCATATGGTTTTATTTTCAATTCAGGAAGTTTTTTATCAAGTAATATGGGTAAATTATAATACATGAATCCAATTTGATGGCATAAACCTACAAATTTTAGGCGCGAAGTAGCTCGTTTAATTGCTAAACTAACTCTAGCCATGGGATTGGAAAAATTTATGAAAAATGCATCAGGACATATCTTTTCAGCATCTTTGACAATATCTATAATGTGTGGGATGATGCGGAAAGCGTGCATTGTACCTCCAGGACCCCCACACTCACCTAAAATTTGAGTAGAACCATATTTTTTAGGTATTTCATAATCTTCTCTCCATAATTTAAAACGTTCTCCGATTTCTATTGAACTTATGATAAAATCAGCATCTTTAAAAGCTTGAGATCTATCTGTGGTATATTCTAAATTGAATTTATTATTAATTAATTCATTTTCAGCCTCTAAAAGTTCATGTATAATCTTAAGTTTGTCATTATCGATATCGTGAAGCACTATTGTCGAACCCTCAAGTTCATTGCTATGATAAATATCTGTAAACATGGAAGGTCCAAACGAAGTGCTTCCCGCTCCAACCAACACAATTCTTTTTTCCATGTTTTATCAAAAAGATGTATTTAATTAAAAATTAGTTAATCTCAAAAAATCAAATTTTAAATTAAATCTAATTACAATCTAATTCAGTAATAAATAATTCAAAGGGAATTCAAAATGAATAAAGAAGAGATATGCTTTTTACCAGCATTTGAAATGAAAGAAATGATAGCATCCCAAGAGCTTTCTTCAACGGAAATTACTGAAGTTATTATAGAACGAATAGAAAAAATAAACCCTATTATAAATGCTTATTGTACTACCACATTCGATTTAGCAAGAGATATGGCTAAAGAAGCAGATGATAGAGTGAAAAAGGGAGAAAAATTAGGGCTGTTAAATGGAATTCCTACATCTATAAAAGATTTAAATCTAGTGAAAGGAGTTAGAACTACATTTGGATCCAAAATATATGAACATAACATTCCTGAAGAAGACTCAATTGCAATAGCGCGCTTGAGAAAAGAAGGATTTGTCATTATGGGTAAAACTAATACTCCTGAATTTGGATTTAAAGGCGTAACCGATAACCTTATCTTTGGAGCAACAAAAAATCCTTGGAATTTGGAAAGAACTCCTGGTGGTTCATCGGGAGGAGCGGCATCAGCAGCAGCATCTGGATTGAGTCCATTAGCTCAAGGTTCAGATGGAGGGGGATCAATCAGACACCCTGCGGGATTTTGTGGCATATATGGTCTTAAACCGAATTTTGGTAGAGTTCCCCTGTACCCAAGAGAATTTATTGCTGCTTATGATCTTGGAGTGGTAGGTCCATTAGTTAGACATGTTAAAGACGCTGCTTTAATGCTTGACGCAATGAAAGGTCCATTTGAGAAAGATATGTTCATGCTTCCAAAAGATGACACTAGCTATTTTGAAATCGTGGAAGACAAGCCAAAAAAATTAAAGATTGGATATACAATAGATTTAGGATTCGCAAAATTTATTGACCCTGAGGTAGAAAAAGCCGTGATTGATTCTGCTCAGAAATTTGAAAAACTTGATTGGGAAGTAGAGGAAGCGCAGCTTAAGATCAAAAAGCCAGAAAGAAGCTTTTTAACTATGTGGATATCATTATTTACTCACGATTTAAAGCCTAAACTTAAAAAATGGGGAGATAAATTAGATCCTGCTCTATTAAAAATAGTTCAAGCAGGAATGGGCTATAGTCCATTTGACTTGCCTAAAGCAATTGCAGAACGTCGAAAATTTCATGAAAATTTCATGCCTATATTTAATGATTATGATATCTTGATTACTCCTACGACTGCAATTACCGCGTTTGAATTAGGGATACCTTTTCCAACAAAAATTAATAATGTAAACGTATCCCCAACGGCTTGGCAACCATTTACCTATCCTTTCAATATGACTGGCCAGCCTGCTGCAACAATTCCTTGTGGTTGGTCTAAGGAAGGGTTACCAATAGGCATGCAAATAGTAGGAAAACAGTTTGATGAGATAACAGTCTTACAAGTATCAAAAGCTTTTGAGGATATTTCTCCTTGGCAAGATAAGAGGCCAAACTTTTAATCAAATATTTTTTAATCTGCAATATTCAACATATTTTTGCGGATACTTAACATAGTTATCGTATGGATAATTTACATTTAATTGTTCAAAAATATATTTGGGTATCAGATTATCACCGATTGAGAGATTTTTTAAATTTCCAAGATTCCCAAGTCCCTTAATTTCTGAAATTTGATTTCCACCAAGGTCGAGAAATTTTAATTCTTTGAGTTCATCTAAACCCTTAATTTCTGATATTTTATTGGAACTAAGGTCGAGATGCTCTAAGGTTTGCATTGATTCTAGACCATTAATCTCAGTAATTTCATTATTTGATAATGTTAGTTTTTTTAAATTCTTTAGAATTCCTAAATCCTGGACTTTTTCGAGTTTATTACCGTTTAACTTGAGAGCTTTTAAACTTTTAAGTTTTTCAATACCAATAATTTCCTTGATTGAACTGATTTTTAATCCACATAAGTCTAAAACACTATTCCAAAGATAATATTTCTTACCTTCAACTTCCACAAATTCTAAAGATGTTTTATTATCTCGTATTATCTTTTCTCTACAATATTCTACAATTTTTTTTGGATAATATACTTTATCACCCCTCCTTTCTCTCTGACCTCCTAATTCGCTTATTATTGAAGGGGGAATTGGGTTATCTTTAATATGTAACTCATATAAACAAGAAAGGTTTTCTAATCCTTTAATTTGAGATATGTTATTTCGCTCTAGATATAATATTTTAAGATTAGATAAATTTTCCAATCCTTTTATCTCAGATATTTGATTTAAGCCGAGAAGTAATTTATTTAGATCCACCAGATCATTTAAACCCTTGATCTCAAGAATCTTATTCATGCTTAGATTTAAATAGCTTATTTTTTTAAGGTTAGCTAACCCCTTGATCTCAGTAATCTCATTCATTTCCAGAAATAAATATCTTAATCCATTTAGATTAGCTAATCCGTCGATTTCTCTGATTTTATTATTACTCAATTTTAAAGTATCCAATTTTTTTAAGTTATCAAGATTTTTTATTTCTGATATATTATTAGTGGTGAGGTTTAATTTCTTTAAATTAGATAATTCATTAAGTACACCAGGAATTCTCCCAAAATAATTTTCCGTTAAATTTAAATCTTCGAGTTGCTTTAGCCCTACAATCGAATCTAACTTTAAGTCTTTTTTATTATAAGCCAAATCTAATATTTTTAGATTTTTTAGATTTACAATAGATTCTGGTAGATCAATTAATCTATTGCTACTTAAGTCTAATTCTCGGAGTGATTTAAGGTTGCCAATAGATTTTGGTAGGTTTTCTAATAAATTTCCTCTTAAATTTAACTTTTTAAGAGATTTTAATCCACCAATCGATTCTGGCAAGGACCTTATTTTGTTTTCATGATTAGAATCTAAAATAAATTCCTCGAGCGACTCTAAATCTCCAATAGATTCAGGGAGAGCTATTAGTTGGTTTTCATGCAAATTTAGAATTTTAAGTGATCTTAGCTTCTTAATATTTTCGGGAATAACCTTTATTTTATTTCTGGATAAATTCAGATATTCAAGATTAATTAGATTACTTATCCAGTCTGGCCACAATCTTAACCCAAAACCGTAGATATGAAGATAATTTAACGCCTCCAATCTTGAAATTGAATCTGGAACTAATAAGGGAAGTCCGTAATCAGTACTAAAGTGTAGACCTGTTAATTTTCTATTATTTATTCTAAACCAAATTGTTATTTGTTGTTCATCGTCATAGTAGTTATCATATGAATCGAGGTTCAAATCTACATCATATACTTTTTCTAATGTCTGGATTGAGGAATAATCTGTATTCTCTATAAAATCATCCCAAAATTCTTTTTTTGAAAAGATTCTCGAATAAGCTAACAATAAGATGTTGTAATGGGATTTTGAGCTAAGATTGATCTGCTCCGCAAGTTTATATATTTCATTCTTAATTTGTTCTAAAGTTCCAATCTTACAAATTATATCAGAATAAAATCCATAGGTTCTCTCGTCCTCATAATAAGCATTTTTAGTCATGTAATTTAGTAGTAGTGGTATGTATGTCGAATTCAACAATTCTAATTTAAGTTTCAATAGTTCTACATGTTTTGGAATTAAATCAAAAAACTCTTTTTTAAATTTACCAAGTAAATCTACTTGAGCTTCAGATGCATTAAAAGGTAGATTAAGAATATTTATTTCTCTTAAATAGGTTAGTTTATGTTTCGGGATATTTTCGAGATTATTATAGAAATTTTCTTGACAAAAAGTGATACTTGTAATATCTCCACATTTCACTAAGATTTTGAGTATTTGATAAAAAGGTTTAGAATTTCCAGATTTATGTTTGAGTGTGGATATAAGGAGTTCTATGAAATTTAGCTTCTTGTTAGAAAATAATGCTCTCAAATCTTGTATAGTTAGATAATCTATATATTTGTTCGAGTAAAATAGGGAGTATAATTTATTTAGATCCTTTTCATAAATTCTTTTTATAATCTCGTTCTTTAAAAGCTCAGTTAATTTTAAATCTGAAAAATTAGGATTAGAAACCATATTTGATAAAGCATTTAAAAGTTGGAATTCTGCAATTATTGTAAAGTTTTCTTCTTCCAATAAATTGATTAAGATTATTTTACTTACATCAATTAATCCTTCTCTTTCATGATTATTCAAATTATAGATTAGGGTTCGTAATAGACCTTCATCTTGTTTTATATCTTCAAAAGATTTCTGCTCAATTATTTTATGAACACTTAAATCTTTACTATCAACCCAACCAAGCCAATACAACTTTTTAATTAACTCTTTTACATCATTTGGATCTTGCTGTTCAATTTTTTGGATAATGTTCTCTTTTACTGAATGATTAAATAATTTCCCTAAATCGATTAAATAGTTAAATATCGTATAATTCGATTTTTCAACCAATTTAAAAAAATTGTCTATAACATCATCGTTCTTAGATTGGAGGAGAGAGACTAATTTCTCATGGCTTACGTATTTCAAAAAACCAAAATATTGAATGTCCTCTAATTCCTCTTCATCACCATTTCTTAGTTTGTTGATTATTTCTTTTTCTAATATGTGAGGTGCTCGTTCTCTTATTTTAAGGTAAAAAAGGGGGGGAAAATTATAATAACTCCAATCAAAAAGAACTCTCCAATCTCTATAGCGATAGAAATTTTCTCCCAGGAAAGTAATAAAATCTCCAATAAAATCGATTTCCTCTGACTCTATTAAAATTTCTAAATCTTCTTTTCTAAGAATCTCAAATAATCTTGACTCTATTATCTCCTTTATATAATATTTTTTTTCATAATTTTTTATCAAAGCTTCTGCAACAAGATGAGTAGCCACACGTCTCACACTGGCAAAAATTCTATGAACTTTTCTTTCTCTTTTAATAAATTCACGGTTATTATAAATTCCCCCATATAGATCTTCTATTATATGAGGAAGTAAATCTGAATCGGCATCACATAAAGCTGATTTAAAACCCTCATCACTAACTGATTCGAATATATCAAAATTAAATAAGTGTTCTAACCTGCTCTCCTTTTTTAGCAAATTCACAAGAAATACCTCAAATTGAGGAGATGGTTGAATGTTATCTATATTTAGATATTTTAGATAATCTTCTGCGAGTAAAAACTCAATAACATGTGTATGACCACTTTCAAATCTTTTTATTATCTCTAATTGAAATATTTCTTGAGCATTTGAATCTCCCTCATCCACAAGTTTTTTTAATAATGGAAATGCTAAATTTCTATGAAGTAAACAAGTATCATAGCCATGTTCCCACCAAGCTTGTAGATTTGAGCAGTGACCAAAAAATTCAGTTTCTGGGGGTAACTCATATGTAACCCCCGTCTGTCCATTTTCTGTCCAATTTAATCTTTCAGCCGCTTCATCAATTGAAGTAATTTCATCATAAGCCTCAATATGATCAACGGGAATATTTAGCATTAAGAATTTACATTGATCAAAATGCTTTCCAGATACGTAAATATTTGTTTTCCCATTTTCTAGTCTTAAGGTCAAATACTCATTGATTATAAACTCTTTTTCAGTAGTCATTCAATTAATCTCCTAGACTTTGCCAATAGATCAATAAGAATTCACGTCTTATAAATTAATTAATCAAATAAAATTAAAAGTCTTCGCGAAAAAAAAAAAAAAAGGAATAACTTGAGATTGAGATTGAGATTGAGATTGACTCAAGCTTGTTCTAATAAATTACTAATGTAGTCCCATTTTTTATTGATCTTTTCAGAAGTCCGTAACCTATTGAAAATCTTATATTCAAAGGCCCCAATTAAATTATAACTGCCCTTTACCTCTTGATATACTTCAGATTCTTCAAATCGTGCTTGATAGTCATCGATGTTTTGCGTGCTCCACAAGTCTGCAGTTTCGAGTTTCTCAGAAACCATGTTTACCCAATTTTTTGCCATTTTCATCGAATAATACAATCCAGAAGATCCAAATGGGTTTACAAAACCAGCACTATCTCCTATTATTACCACTCCGGGATGAGGAACAAATTTTTCGGCCATTTTTGCGTTAGGTAGGTTTGTAACCTCTTCATAATCAATATCAGCATCTTTAAAATATTCGCTAAATCCAGGATATGACAATTTTATCTCATTCCATGCACGTAATATTTCAGAATTATCAGGAATCTTGACTGTTTTCATGTTTGGAACTTGAGCCATTCTTAACATTAGACCTACCTCTGCTCGATTTCCATCTAAAGGGAAGAAGTAAGCAACAGCAGGAGGGAATTGTAAAGAATACTCCAAATCTCCATTTCCGATAAAGTAAAAATTTAAATCTGGAGTGCTTTCAAGCGTGTAATTTGCGTGACTAATAAGACATTTTACTATTGGGCATCTCATTAATTCATAAGGTATTCCATATTGCGTGCCAATGATGCCATCATATCCACTACAATCCAGTATTACCTTTCCTCGAATTTCATTAACTTTTCCATTAGTTTTATATTTCACACCTACACAAATTCCATCTTTTTCTATTGGGTGTGTAACATCACAATTGAACTTCATTTGTACTCTTTCTTGATTTGCAACTTCGACAAATCTATCAATAAATTGCCTCCATTCAAAGAAGTAGTGAGGATAGTCTTTAAACGTGGTTAAACTTTGCTCATCACCTGGTGAATGCCAAACACGTCCACCATTTGACTTGATACCTATAGAAGGTAGAAAATTATCCCCTAAAATTTCATCAACTACAGGAAAATATCCCATTCCTTCCCCGCGGGGCTTAGGACCTGCAATATGACCTTTTTCCAAGATCATGACAGAATGTCCTTTCCTTGCGGCGATAATACTCGCACTTAATCCTGCCGGTCCCGCTCCAACTACAAGGAAGTCGTAGATATCTTTTTCATTTTGATTATTCATGTTTTTAAAATAAGAATCTAAAGAATTAAAATGATTTCTAAAGAAGATTTATTTTAACATTATTTCTTACTAAACTAAACTGAATTAAACGTGATAAAAAATGTTTGATGTCGTGATATCAGGTGCTGGTCCTGCAGGCTGTAAGAGTGCCGAAATTTTAGCTAAAGCAGGTTTTAAAGTGGCTTTACTTGAAAAAAATACAAATTGGAGAAAACCATGTGGTGGTGGTGTTAGCTCACGCATATTCAAGTATTATCCTCAACTAAGAAAGCATGACTATCACAAAATTAATGGCGTTTCAATGTACTCAAGCGATTATGACAACTTGGAATATTCCTGGGGAGGTATTAGGGAATCTTCGATTAATGTTGATAGATTGGAATTTGATAATGTGATTAGAAACGTTGCCATTGATTCTGGAGCGGAATTATTCGATAAGCATGTTTCATATGATTTCATTTATAAAGATGGTAAAAAAGTAGGTATAAAAGCCAAATCAAAGTCAGGTTCAATAGATTTTTTAGGTAAAATACTGTTGATTGCCGATGGTATGAGCTCCAAATTAGCAAATAAATCAGGTTTAAGGAAAAAATGGAACATAAATGATATGTATCAAGCCAAATGCGCAATTATGGAAGGAGAATTATCGTTAGATACCTCTAAAATCTCCCTTTTCTTCCAAAAATATAAAGGTTATGGCTGGATTTTTCCATTGAAAGATAATCATTTCAATATTGGATGTGGTACTTGTAACGAAGATAATTCAAAATATAATTTAAACGAAATATACAATGATTTCTTTAAAGACCCATTTATTAAGAAAATTCTCTCTGGATCTAATTATAAGACTCATTGGAGCGGATCTTATCCTATGCCTGGGTCAGGTATAATCGATCGAGCTTTATATGGTGATAATTTAATGATTATCGGTGACGCTTGTGGATTTTGTAGTCCAATTAGTGGGGAAGGCATACATCCAAGCGTAGTATCTGGGCAAGCAGCTGCTGAGGTAGCGATTAATGCTTTGGAAAATGACGAAATATCCGCACAGAGCTTAAAAAAATATAAACAATATCCTAACATAAAGAAAATAATCAGAAATTTTAAGATGAAAGTTTCTATGGTTGAGTTCTTCTTTGAAAACAAGGGGAAACAATTAAATGCATTATTTAAATTAGCAAAAAGCGATGATGTGTATAGAGAAGAGGTAATAAACATGTTTCTATTTAACAAACCTCTTTCCAAGGAACTCCTTCAATTATTAAAGACCACATGAATTCAACTCAAAATTACCAAAAAAATCCAAAAAAATTTAAAACTTTATACAATTTCATTTTACCATGTGTGAGGAATCAAGAAAAGTTCTTAAAAAAATCTTTAAAGTAATTCCAGGACCATATTGGGGGCTTTTTTCAATGATTGCAAGCTCATTAGGTGTGATAATTGCTGTTTCAATGACTCCTAATTATTCCATGAATCACATGATGAGTTACTTAGGAACTAGTCCAGGAGCATTGATTTTTAATTTAGGAATGATTCTGGCAGGGTTATTTACTCTCGTTTTCTGTCTATATCTTGCTCCAATATTAAAAAGTAAGAATGTTAAAGCTGGAATTCATAGAACTGCTCTTGTATTTGCAATTTTATTCTGTATTTTTTACACTCTTGTAGGTGCTGTCCCAGCAGTAGCAAATACATACTTGGTATTCATACATGGATTAATAGCCATGATTTGTTTGATATGTGGGAGCATATACAAGACCCTTTTTGCTTACATGATGTTAAAGAGTGAAAAATTCTTAAAATTGCACACATTCAGTGCCTTGATAGTGGCGTTCATAGAAGTAGTTTTCCTTTTAACATGGATACCTTTAATTGAGTGGATGATGGTTTTCGCAATTAATTATTGGATTTTTATTGTTTCATTTTACTTTTTTAACAAAAAGGAATTATAAATCATTTATTTTTTCTACTAAAAAACACATGAAATCTGTTCAAATTTCTAATGGAATCCAAAAGAAATTAAAACGTTATACAATTTTCAAATTTGATGTCTGGGGAATCAAGACAAGTTCTAAATAAAATTTATAAAGTAATCCCAGGACCATACTGGGGGCTGCTTTCAATGATTGTAGGCATATTAGGGGATATCATTGCTATTTCAATGACTCCTGAGTATAACTTGGATTATATGGTAAGTTACTTAGGAACCGGTCCAGGAGCGCTATTTTTTAATTTAGGAACGATTCTGTCAGGGCTATTTGCCCTACTTTTCTATATCTATCTGGCTCCGATATTAAAAAGTAAGGATGTTAACGAAGATATTCATAAAACCGGCCTGGTATTTGCAATTTTGTCCTGTATTTTCTTCATGCTTATAGGTGTTTTTCCTTCAGTATTGACAAATTCAGTACTGATAATCATACATGGATTCGTGGCCATGATGAGCTTGATGTGTGGGAGTGTATACAAGAGCCTTTTTGGTTACATGATGTTAAAGAGTGATAAATTCCTAAAATTTCACACCTATAGTGCCATAATCGTGGTAGTTATAGAAATAGCGTTCCTTTTAACTTGGACGCCTTTAATTGAATGGATGATGGTGATTGCAATTACATATTGGATTTTCATGCTTTCAGTTCACATTTTTATCAGAAAGGAATTAAGATATTAATTGTTAAAAAACAAATCTCTAATTTCACTACTTCTTTAGACTTTTTTAATTTATAAATTGTTATTACATCTTATTCATTACTTTTGCTAAAGGATAACTTAAGATAGATAGTCATGACGAGCGCTAATAGAACTATTACTCAATCGGACAACGTGGTAAAAACTCAAAAAAGAGAGGCAAGTTTAACAAAGTTCATACATGCGAGCGATATTCATTTAGGCAGTCATCAATATCGAAACGAAGATCGCGCGAACGATTTCATAAATGCGTTCGAAGAAATACTGACGACTGCCGTTTTCCACCAAGTAGACTTTATCCTGTTAGGGGGTGACGTATTTACCTCATTAGATATATTACCTGGAATGTTAACTAAAGTAGTAAATTTGCTGAATGATTTTAAAAATGAGACCGAAAATCAAATTTTAATAGTAGCAATTGAAGGAAACCATGATATTCGCAAATTTTCGAGAGGACAAAGGTTTAAACAGCGGGGTCAGTCTTGGTTAAAGTTATTAGCAAGTTTAGGATTAATCATTTTGTTGGACGCGGACTTAGAATTACCGCCAGAAAACATGTTTAAAGAATACGATTTTAAAACGCGGAAAGGTGGCAAGATCAGAATAAAAGATGTAATCATTTATGGTACAAGATATCTAGGGCAAAATCCAGCGGAATATCTTTTAAAACTGAGAGATGGTATCATAAAAGACGACGATCTCTTTCACATTCTTCTTCAGCATTTCGGAATTGAAGGCACAATGGAACATGTTCCGGGTGTTAATTACCGAAAAATTCAGACCCTAAAAGACAGAGTAAATTATTTAGCACTTGGTCATTTTCACTTACAATTTGTTTTGGATGATTGGATTTATAATCCAGGATCTTCTGAAGCTACGTGTTCCCCCGATTTTTCATTCAAAAGAGGAATCTTTTTAGTCTCAATAACCAAAAACGATACCTATACCAAATGTGTTAAAAAAATTCGTTTAACGAATAGGACAAATCGATGGGAAACCGTCTATTTTAGATCAGAATTTAGAAATAAAGAAAAAATGCATGAACACATTATTCAGCAGCTAAAAAAATCATTTGAGCGAGACGAAAATCTAAATGGAAATCCCCTCAATATTCAAACTCCTGTACTTTTTCTTGTATTGAAAGGTAAAAACCCCAGTACCAGATATAAAATAAACATGAAAGAATTAACCCAATTATTATGTGAAAACCTTCCTATTGTAGACGCAAGAATTTACCAAAAATATTCCAATTTCCTAAAAACATTAGATCCTTATATTTAAAAACGAGTTTTCTACCAAATATTCTAACGTTTTAAGATATTATCAATAATGAGGTTATTTCCTTAACGTTTATTTTCCACAAATATAAATTTAAATACATTAAAGTCAAGATATGATCATATTTCTAAATTTAGAAATATTAAAAGGTGAAATGCGATATGGTAACTGTAATAGTTAGGTTAATTCAAAGAATTGCGAATGGTAAATGGGACGAATTAGAAGAAATTGATAAAAGGTTTAGTGAGATGGAAGAGAATTTGGGATATCCCCCTAAAAAGAGATTCCGATGTCTTTCAGGTGGCGATAACAATATAGTTGTTGTTGAAAGGGAATATCAAAGCCTGGGAAAGATGGAAAAGATCATGACAAAGGGTTTCCTTGATCCAGAATACTCAAAATTAAGTGAAAAGTTAGAAAAAATTGTAGATTGGTCAAAAATGGAAATTTGGGTGCCTCATCCTCCGTTCCCCGCGTAGAAGTCAACTATTGATTCATTAAAGCTAATCTAAACTCATAATTATTACTTTTTTTTCTTTTAAAATATTTTTAAAGGAATTCAATATTTAAAACAATATCTTGGTTGATATTTTTGGTCTAGGTCTCGCTATCTATGCTCTATTAACATGGGCAATAGCCAGTTTGGTTTATAAATGGGGTTTAGGACATACAGAGCCCAAAGCGAATCTTTTCTTTAGATTATGTTGCGTAACTGTGGGTACACTCATATTTACTCTGATTTTTGGGAATATATTCATATTTTCTACTTTATCAGCTCAAGCAAGTCTCTTTTTTATCATAGCTTGTATAGTCAGCGGACTCAGCGTAACCGTGGGTGATTTATTATATTACATGGCTCTAAAGAGGATTGATGCTTCTCGTGCATATCCCCTCATCCAACTAAGTTTAGTTTTTGTTTATCCATTTGCGTATTTCCTCTTTGGGGAAGCTATAACACCAGCAATCCTAATTGGTGCGGCTTTCATACTTTCAAGCGTTTTTCTTCTTAGCATGAATGATACACCCAAAGATGGAAATGAAAAAAGCAAAGCACCGAATAAAGAATCAGAAAAGCTTACTCAAGGAATTATTATATCGATTATAGCGGCTTTTCTTTGGGCTTTATCAGTCATTAGCTTCAATCAGGCTCGAATTATATCAAGTGACGTATTTTCCACCAATTTTTTTCGAGTCCTCTTTTCAGTAATAGCTTTTTCAATATGGGGCATTTTCAAACGGGAATATTACGGAGCGTTTAAAAAAGAGAATAGGAAATACATGAAATATTTTGTATTTATTGGGATAGCTGGGATGTTATCTTTAGGATTCGCTGATACACTTTATTACAAGGCTGTAGAAATTAATGGATTGGTTCTTACAACTACTTTTACGGTCAATACACCAATGGTACAGCAAATTCTTTCTATTATTATTTTAAAAGAAAAATTTCGTAAAAAGTTTATCATAGCCGTCGCGTTGATCATTATTGGTAATTATATCATTCTATTTTTCTAAATAAATTCAAAGGTCAATGAATTTAATTGAACACCCTGTAGATTTGAAGATTTATCATAGATTTTGGGTTGTTGAGTTGTTGGATCATAATGAATATTGTTGGATCTACATAGAGTTTAAATATGAAAATAAATATAGTATAATTATAAAACCTTAATTTAAAACTTAAAATAAAAAGTGATAAAAATGAGTTATGAAGGATTCTCAGAAGACAGCCTAAAAAGAATTGCCTTGAGAAAAGTTAATTTTAGAATGGCAGTGAAAATTCATGCTGGATGTTACGTGATAGTTTCGGCGTTTTTATATACTGTTAACTTGCTATTCACTCCAATGGTTTGGTGGTTTTTATTCCCTGTTTTGGGATGGACTATAGGCGTGGCTGAGCACATAACAGCATATCTTGTCTATGCAAGAGGAGTTTACCCGATGGCAAAGAGAGGGGTAATATTTCATTTCGTATCATTCATCTTTTCGGTTCTATTCATGGGCGTTATTAATTTCTTTACCTATCATGTTCTGTGGTTTTTAATTCCAACGTTATTTTGGGGCACTGGTCTCGCAATCCATTTCATTGCCTTTCTTGTATTTCATCGAGCTTCCGTTGATGATCAGGGCGGGCTGAAATCAAGAAGAGAAAAATCTGTCGAAAAGGAAATCTTAAAAATGAAAAAACGCATGGAGCATAAAGAATAATTTCTTTAGGTGAATATCCAATGTGGTTAAACAAATTTTTAGATCTTGAAGATTCGATTGAAGAATTGAGAGATGATCTAGAGAAAGAATTCTTTAAGAATTTTGGAAAAAAAACCAAACTTACACCACTAGAATTCACTATCATTGAGACAATTTTCAATAGTCAAGCACTTTCCGGTTATGATCTAATCCAGAACTTGAATCGACATTTTGCAGGCACTTGGGAGGCAAAATCGGGTACAGTATATCCTATTCTCTCCAAATTGCAAAAACATGGATTTTTAGATTCAAAGATGGTTAAGAGTCCGATAGGTCCAATTAGAAAAGTATACACGCTAACTGAAGCAGGAGAGGAATTATTAAAGCTCAAAGTCAATAAGAACTTTGCAGATCAACTAAAGTTTGTGGAAAATTTCTTAATTGAACTATCTTCAGTGTATATCCGTTCTCATCCAAAAGAGAATAGAAAGGAAATTGTAAAAAATTTACATGATACGTTGAACGATAGTTTCATAAATATAATCAAGAGCATCCCCCCTACTCTCGAGTATAAAACGGTCTGTCCTGTGTGTGCATCAATAATTGAACGACAAGCAGCATTTTGTGCCCATTGTGGATCTAACATATTGGGCAAATAAAACCTAATAGAGATTTTATTTTTTTTCCTATTCATTTATACACATTCATTTATTTCATTATCTTTATGATTCAAAACTTTGTCATTTATCGATGATTATATAATTTGATTAAGATATTATGTTATTATGGAGAGAGAGTTTAATCATTTAGTCAAAGCCTTTTTAGAGCAGTTAAGAGATACAGAATATTTTTCCAAAATAGAATTTATAATCTTGTATGGCTCTTCTCTTGGTTTATACCATTTAGATGATAGTGATATTGATATTTGTTTATATCTTGATGATGAGAAAAAAACACTTTCTAAAATTCGTTTAGAATTATTAAAAAAGTTTAATGAAAAGTTTGATATTCAGATGTTTCAATTACTTCCGTTATATGTTCAGATTGAGGTATTAAAAGGTAAAATTCTTTATGTGAAGGAAGAAGATAGGATATATGAAATTGCTAATGAAACAATAGATGAATATGAAGAATTTTATCCCTTTTATTTAGATTATATAAATCGGTGATTATAATTAGAACTAATATTATTAAAACTAAGCTTAAAATTATTGATGAAAATATTGAGTTAGTAAAAGTAAATCTTCCCGAGAAAGTAAACGAATTTAAAGCTTTAGGTTTAGTTAAAGACGGTATTTACAAAAAAATTGAAGCATCAATTCAAGAAATTATTGGAATTTGTTCAATTATTAATTCTGACTTAAAATTAGGTATTCCTTCAAATAGGGACGATATTATTGTTGCATTAAAGAATCATAATATTCTTTCAAGTAAGATGGCTGAAAAAATTAAAGGTTTAAAGGGATTTCGAAATTTTTTAGAGTCCATCGCTATGGAAAGATAAATGATGAGGTTGCTTTTAAAGACATTAAACAAGGGCTTTCTGATTTTGCCTTATTTAAAGAAGAGATCTTGAATTTCATAAAAAATTATAAGTGAGAATTATTATTTTCTATTCTATTTGCAAAAAATTCAAAATAATAAAGGGGATTAAGAAATGACAGATGTAGTTTCAACAAGATTAGATGAAAAAGAAATTGAAGAATTAAATCAAATAAGTGAAAAAGAACGAATTGACCGTTCATCGCTTATAAGAAAATTCTTGCTAACTCAAATCGAAGAGTATAGATTAAAAGAAGTAAGCGAAAAATACCGAAAGGGACTTGCAAGTCTCGCTGAGGCAGCAGTTCTTGCTAAAGTTTCTATCTATAAAATGATGGAATATGTTGAACGTGAAAAAATTCAGGCTCCCCCTTTATCAAACTCAGAAATGGAAGAGGAGTTAGAGAGATCTAAAAAATTATTCGATCTAAAGTAATTCTTTAGGAATCGATTTTGTAGATTTATACAATCTATTTATAAACCTAAAGCCTAAAATCTTTTTTCTTTATTATAGATTGAAGTTTAATTTTAAATTAAGAAAAGAATATATGATTTATTAAAGAAAAATGGAGTAATAAAGAGTGAATAAATTTGAGTGAGACTGCTATAATTTTTGTGTTAGGAGGTATTATTTTTGTTATATGTTTTATTCTTTTCTATTGGTTTGTAAAAAAACTTACGAAGTCTTTAAAAAAGAAATATATCCCTAAAATTGCGACTAGTTTCAAATGTTTGGATGGACATATTGTAAGATCGAAAGGAGAATTAATCATCGATAACCATCTCCATCGCCTTGGCATCGAACATGAATACGAAAAAACGATAAGAATACGAGGTATGCCGCTTAAATACGATTGGTATCTTCCAAAATTTAAGATTTATATTGAGTATTGGGGTTATTATGGGAAAAATTACATGAAAAGAAAAGAAGAAAAACTTAGACTTTATCGAAAGGGGAAGTTAAAGTTAATCTCAATCGAAGATATTATGTTAAAAGATATTTATACCAATTTAGAAAAGGAATTGAATAGATTTATTAAAAAGGATAAAATTGTTAGTGATAAAAAACATTGTCCTAATTGTGGAATGGAATTGGATAATAGAATCTAAAATTATCAATTTAAGATTTTCAGCAAGTGAATTTCGAGATAGATGATAAGTGATGAATAAGAATTTCATCTTAATCTTCGGAGAATTTAACCCATGTACATGTAAATCAAGCATCCCAGCAATATAAAGAATGCTACCAGTACTACTAATCCCATTTTCTTGTTTTTATCGAAAGTCACGCCTATCATGCTGAAGTCAGCAGCATAAAATACGATAATGTAGGGGATATGAAGTGCTAGTATATCTCTGAATGGGATTACGAGGATGTAGTCAAGTAATATTTCCACAAAGAAATAGAATAGAATAACTACGAGAGATATTATGATCTTTTTTTCCTCTTTTTCCTTAATATATCCTATTAAGGTGATCGTGAAAGGAATTATA
>DAOUVJ010000130.1 GCA_030667705.1 Promethearchaeota archaeon
ATCAAAAGAATGGTCAAGGAATAGTAGATTCATGATGGTAAACGTTGAACAGTTTTTTAACATTTACGGATTTTTCAAATGGTGGTGAAAAACTCAGCTCTCTCATCATGTTTAAATATGTTCAAATTATATTTTATTATTATATTAAAAGGTGAAAAAAGTGGTGGAATATTCCGTCTTCGTACACGGAAAGGAAATTAAGACCGAAAATGATGGAAAAAGGCTTGATATCTCGAGATTCAAAGTTTTAGGTTTGAAAGACATTTCTGAGATACATGGGCTCTCTGATTTAAAGGATCTTACTGAGCTCCATTTAACTGCTAACAGGATTAAGAGCATTAACAATATTGATCATTTAACATCCTTGCGGGAATTGTGGATAGAGTCCAACGAGATCCAAGAAATTCGAAATTTGGACGGTCTAACAAATCTTAAATACCTCCGCTTGGGAGCAAATAACATTAAAGAAATATGCAATTTGGAGAATCTCTCGGCGCTTGAATATCTGTACTTGGATGGCAATAACATTTCAAAGATTGAAGGTCTGGAACATTTAACAAAATTGGAGGGATTATATCTTGAAAAAAACGATATCTCCATTATAAGCGGTCTGGAAAATATCGTAAGTCTCAGAATACTTGATTTGACCAGTAATAAAATTTCAGAGATTCAAGGAGTAGAGGGACTCGCTAATTTAGAAGGATTGATGTTGGATGATAACCAGATTACTGAAATTAAGGGATTGAGACACTTAAAAAAATTGAAATACCTCTTAATTAAGAATAATCCCTGTACTCCACGATTCTATCCAAATCCCTATACCAGTGATGGACATCCGCTTCACTTGCTATTCCCATAAAAAAATAGAGGAAATTGTTTTTTTATTCTGGCATCCAAATTTATGCTCAAAAAAACATATAATTTAGAATATTAATTCAATCAATATCTTTTTATATAAAAGGGTATTTTAGTAATTCAATTTACAGTTAAATTGCATTTTTATTAACTTTTTGCGAGTTTTTTAATATTGATCAATAGTGATTTTTATGGTGTTAGAAAAAAAAAATTATGATGCTTACGAGGAAGAGGAAATTGACCACGAGAAGCTTCTTGAAGAGAAAATGAAAGAAGACCTTCAATATGAAAAAAAACACGAGGACTTTCTTTATAAATTAATGAAGATGAACCCCATTGATCCTCTAAATGAGAAATATCGGGAATTCATCGAAAATCGTGATGTTGAGCAAACAGAAGGTAGATTACAGTGGTGGGGAGCATATATTTACGTGAAATTGGTTTGTCGGCTTCTATGGAATTTCAAAGCTGAATATCCAAACAAAAATATGTTCCCAGAATATGGACCCGGAATTGTAGTTTCGAACCACTTAAGCCATGTTGATCCCTTTTTTCTCGGTGCCGCATGTCACAGACGTATACGCTACATGAGTAAATTAGATAATTTTAAAACCCCCATTGTTAAAACACTCTTTACAAATCTTGGTGCATTCAAATTAGATAGGGATAATCCTGCTCTTGGATGGGAGAAAGCAAAAGAAGTCATAGAAGGCGGTGAATGGGTTGGTATCTTTCCGGAGGGTACTCGTTCCAAGGAGGGAGAATTAGGAGAATTTAGAACTGGTGCAGTCAGGTTAGCAATTGAAACCGGAGTTCCTATTGTCCCTATGGCCGTTTTAGGTTCTGAACATGCCCTTCCAAAGGGTAAATTATTCGTGAAACCAACTCAAGTTAAAGTAAGAGTTGGAGATCCCTTATACTTTGATCAATATGATATTAATAAAGTTTCCTATGAGGACATAAAACGTCTTACAAGTGAATTACGCGATGTGGTATCTGAACTTCGTGACGGAACATATGGTAAAACTAAAGAAGAATTGGCAGAAGAACCACTTGAAAAAGAAGAAAAATCATCTTTCAATATAAAGAGATTCTTTAAAGACTTCGGGAAGGGATTTTTATGGACGTTAGATGATATTTGGTATTCTTCTCTTAGAGCTTTAGAAGAATTTAATCTTCGCGATCCGTTTCAAAAGTTTATCTATACAATTTCTGGCGAGTTAGTTCATCACATGTCTCATTTAATGATACCTTACAAGGTTATTGACTATGAGAAATACATTCCAAAAACAGGAGGAGCAGTACTATGCACGAGCCATAATTCTGAATGGGATGTCATTCAAGTTGGGGCAAGTATAATATATCATCCACCACGAAGGAAAATATATCAAATGGCTAAACAAGGATTGTTCAAGGTTCCAATAGTAAATGCTTGGGTTCGCAATCATTTCGCTTTCCCACTTAAAAGAGGCATGCATGATGTGGACTCTTTTAATTATGCAAGACATCTTTTAGACGAAGGACAGATAGTGTGTGTATATCCTGAGGGAACTACTAATCCGGGAGGCGGAGTACTCCTTGAGGGTCATACGGGAGCAGTGCGTTTAGCAATTGAGAAACAAGTACCCATATTACTAATTGGTATCACGGGAACAGAGGATACTTATCCAAAACACGGTAAAATGTTGAATTTTTACAAGGGTTCGATATTAAAAGCAGGTCCACCATTCATGGAACATCAGCAATACTGGGGGAAACCAATGCCCGATTTTGATGAACTTAAACGGCTGACTGCTAATATGATGGCCCAAATAAAGGATCTTCTGGTTTATGACGTTCCGGATGCTTGATTTACTCAAAAAAAATTCTATTTCTATTTCTTAAAAAAATATTTTAAAAGCATTCATTTATTAAGTATTTATAATTTCAGAGCATAATTATTTACATTGTTGTACGCTTAGTGCTTTCTCATGACAATACCAGAAGAATTAGAACAGTACCAAAAGAGAATGACTTGGATTGTTTCTTCTAAAGATATAAGTGAAGAGGAAATTGATGAAGCACTGCGTACTGCCCTAAATTTGGACAAAAATGCGAAATTAACTGATAAAACAATAATAACTCATGCGAGAAAAAGCCAAAATTGGAAAGAGCAAGATCGCAATGTGGCATATGTGAAGTTCAATTACAAGTTCTCTAAAGGAGTAATTCAAAAAGGGTATATTTTAGCCTTGAGAGGTAAACAATTCATACCGGGTGCAGTAGTATTGGAGCCCAAAGATAAACCAGCTGAAGTAATAATTGATCCTTTCGCACCTATCTCAAAACTATTTCCTGCTCAAGAAATCAATGATGAAGATGAACCTTGGTATCATGGTGAACGAAAATTGATTGTAACAATGGTAAAATTATGGGAACTCAACAAATTAAAAAAAGGTAAGGTTTTACTTGTATCAGAAGGTCCCATTTGTAGTTCTTGTAAAAAAATAATTTCAGAATTTAAAAATCGATATCCTAACATTAAAGATTTTGAAGTTCGAGAAAATATCAAAGATAATTAAACCTACTTCGCCTTTATAATCGACTATAATGTTTATTGTGAAGAATCAGGACGGTAGAGTAGAAATCTTAAAATTAGGTATTATAAAGCTTTAAATAATGATTTCTGAGAATTTAAATTTATTTTAGTCTTTATTAAAAAAACTAGTCTTTATTAAAAAAACCTCGCTTTTTTATTAAGTTTTGAAGACTCTGATTTGTATGAATACATTTTAATAGTAAAAAGAATTTTAATGTTTTACTTTAATTAAATATTCTTTTAATTGAATAAAAATATCGTGATATGATAAATCATGAGTGAAACTACGCCTGCTGTTGAACCTCCTATTGAGGAAAAGAAAGGATCTTCGAAGAAAGATTTAATGCTAGACATTTTATACGCGGGAGTCAAGGGATTGAGCGGACTTGGACTTGAAGCATTCACTGACCTTAAGATTGAAGGGAGGCATAACATTCCTACGCGAGGGAAGGCGATTATAACAACGGTTAGTGATAATGCTTTACGAGACATTGCGATTATCAGCCAAGTATCCGGGAGACGCGTCCATTTCATGGTTCACCATAAAATGATGAAACACCAAGTATTTGGCCCAGTTTTGAAATCGTTGGGAATGTTTCGCAGCACCTTGGATAAGGAAGATACTGAACCGATTGATAAAGTATTCCATTATCTAAATGAAAAAGGTGACTTAGTGGCAATGACACCAGAATCGAAATTAGAGCGAGAAATTCAAGTTAAAGCGATGGCGGGAATTATAAAATTTGCCGTCGCCGCTGATTCGCCCATTATTCCACTTGCCATTTACACGGAAAAAGCCAAGATCTTGAACATGATCGACACTCAAGGAATCAGAGTGAAAATCGGTACTCCACTAAAAGTAGAAAGACGATTAACTCGAGAAAAATACCGGGAGCAGCGATATGAATTAGCTGAAGACATTATCAATATCGTCGATTCTTTGAAAGGGGAAACTGATTTTTAAATATTAAAAAAGTAAGAAAGGAGGAATTAATAATGCAAATAAATCCAGTAAAATTACCTGAATTGGATGAAGAATTAAAAAGAAAGAAGGAAGAATTAGTAATTGAATTGAATGATTCAAATTTTCAAAGTAATGAACAGAATAAAGAGAATGAATTAATAGGAGATTTATTTTATGAGTCAATGAAATCATTTTTTGATTTCGGAGTTGAACTTGCTAACAACTTGACGAATGAATGTTCTACTAAGGAATAATTCGATATACTTTTTATGTGAAAATTAATGTTTCAGTATCTTTCTCATTTTTCATCAATCCAAAATATATAGATCCACCATTTAAACTTCTTACCTTTGTAGTCACCATCACAAGTGGCTGCTAAATCAAATCCTAAATGTTCATGCCACCTTGCAGATGCCTTGTTGGCTATAGGAACTTCCACAATAAAAGAAACAATAGGGACATCTAAGTTTAAGAGCATTTCATTAAAAATCGCAGTTCCAACTCCACTTCTTTTATATTTGGTTACAATACTTACTTGATCTAAGTAAGCAAATTTATTTTCTGATTCAGTAAGTAGTTTCATGGTTTTTTCATTATCAGTATAAATGTTATCAAGAGTACTTCGAAATTGCCAAACATCGTGTTGATTCATGTGAATAGAGCCAAATCCGATGATAATCCCAGAATCATCTTTTGCTACGTAAATCTTAATGGATTCATCTTGAATTAACTTCTTGTAATAATCAATTCCAACCTCTTTTCTTAAAAAACCTTGCTTCTCCAATTTTGTTCTATGACTACTTGAAATATCATCTATGTTTTCAATTTCAATCAAATTCTCTAGGAGTACATCATGAATTCCTTGAGCATCATTTTCTTGAGCTAATTCAACATGAATCATTATATATCACTTATTGTATCATAATTTAATTGTATTATAGAAGAAAATCTATTTATATTTCTATATGATTAAAATCAATTATTAAAGAATTTTTAGGAAAATTAGTGAACTAAAATGTCGAGAGAAGAAGAATATACTTTTAAAACTACATTGGTATTCTGGAAATTTTATGAACTTGGTTTATATTTCGATCTACCAGCTGTTAGAACGTTTTTAGAGCAAGAGGGGTCACTGAAATTGTATGAGGATTATCGTTGCAAGATAGAAGTTCCAGGACAAGTAGATAAATCTTGCAATCAACCCTTAAAATGGGTTTCAAGTCAATCAAAAAATTATACTCCAGTTTGTTTTAAGATAGGGAAATCTGATAGATTTTCAAGTGCTTTAAATCCCAATATTACGGGAAAAATCCGTCTTGAAGGTCATATCCATTATGGGTCAGTGTTAGTAATCCACTGTGAATTAACTTTTGATAATTATCATAAAATTGAGGATTTTATAGAAATTTCTCAACCATCTAACATGATACTCGAAAGTACAAGGAGACCTATAACTGAAAAATTTATAGAAATACGAGAGAATATTATTGCGTTATTAAAAAAGGCCAAATATCCTAATAAAGCTAAATTAGAATCAACCTTAGAACCATGGCATCATACGTGGATAATTTTGGATGCAAAACCAGGTTTCAAAAAAGAAGATTATCGATTTGTGGGAGATGAAATTAATAAATGCGCAAAATATTCCATCGGACTCACTCTTAGAACGGATAAATATCGAAAACTGGATCCCAAAGCATATCGTGATCAAATCAATCTTAAAAACCTTTGCCCATGGGAGGATGAGTTTGTGATGATCACCCATGCAGGCAATGTGATCATTCCAGGAGACGGGTTATTAGACCCAAACTCGATGAAAAATCTATTGATTGATACACTCTTTGCACCTGAGATAGGAAACGTTCAAAGGTTTTTAATATTAATGCACATGGAAAATATACTAGTAGTCGCTGAAAAGTTTGATCTCATATTATCTGAATCGAGAGGTGTGGGCGAAAACTTGAAATTAAGCGAAAAAATAGATGAATTAGAACGCTTGGAAACCGAACTTAATCGAATCATTCTTGAATTAAATAAGGATGTAATTATATCAAAAATTACTCGACTTATCTTTACAAGTACCTTTAAAACCAGCATGTTTAATGAGCAAATAGATAAATTAGATGGTTTCACATTTTCAAAAGCAACGGATGATGTTATAAATAGGATAAGAAAAACTCTAAATAGACAAAGAAATACCCTTGATACTAAATCAGCATCTATTGAAAACAAGTTCCTCGCAATACTTAATTATCTTGCTGTTTTTGAAATAGCGATATTGGTTATATCACTGGCCTTAGGTGATATTTTTGAGGGGACACATGTGGGAATTATTCAAATCGCAATAGCAATTTCAGTGGTAGTAATAGCATTTATACTCTATCGAAAGCAAGAGAAACGTTTATAACTAAATCTATTAATTCTTTCTTCTACTTTTACAAAATTAATTAGAGTAAGGAATTATAATTGTTTTAAAATAAAAAGAAACAAAATGAAAATTATTTATTAAACTCTTGATTGCTTTTCCGCGTGAAGTTCTTGAAGTTTTTCTTTTACGTTCTTTAGCTTCTCACCATCCAAGGGGTATTTATAAACAGCAATTAAACCAAGACTCATTGCTATTGCTGGAAATATAAACATCAACGCCCTTAGCCCAAAAATAATTTCTTGAGTTATAGTTTCTGGTTCAAAAACAGCCCATCCAGCGTTCGTAAACACGGTACTAATAGCGAGAACGACGAAAACTGTAGATAATCTGAAGAAAAAGGCTTTTACACCGTAATAGCCCGCTTCTCTACGAGTCCCTGTAATCGTTTCATCTTCATCGATAATATCGGCTAAAATTAGATCGCCAAGAAATATAGGGCCTGCTAACCCTATTCCTATTAGAAAAAATACAAATAAACCTATTATTTTATCGTTTATGAACATTAAAGGAATGAGGGTTAATATCCAAACGATGACAGAAATTAACCAAGTTTTTCGAGGACCAATCCTTTTAACAACGGGTTTCCACAGAATATTTATGAAAAGCGCTGCTGAAATAAATGCTATGCCTAATAATAATCCTAGAAAAATAGATTCTCCTTCACCAATATTTAAAGCGTATTTACCGTATAGCGGTACTATCATTGTTTGCATACCTATGACAAACCACACGGCTATTTCAGCAGGAACATAGGTCATGAACGACTTATTCTTAATACAAGTCTTTACTGATTTAAGTAAGCTAGGTGCGTTTTTATATTCATGTTGAAATTCAATCTTTTCCTTTGGACTAATTTTTAAGAAAAGTAAGCCAAAAATTATGATTATTACCGCATTAATAACTCCAAAAATTTGAAACTCAGGTAAATAAGTAGGGTCTGAAAAATCGGGGATGAAGATTGTTGGTAAGACAAAAGATATAAGTAATCCAATTATGTAAAATACCATTCTAATAGCATTAGCTTTCGTTCTTTCATCCTCAGAAATAAATAATTCTGGAAATAAAGCTATTAAATTTACATCGAACATTGTAAAGAAAAATTCAAAAATGATAATAATAACGAGAAAATAAGCGAAATTAATTAGCTCATTAGTGATACCGAATGAAAGCGGCGGATAAAACAACAATATCGATATTATAGCCAAAGGAATAATCGAAATCATCATGTAAGGGAAACGACGCCCCCATTTTGTATGAGTTCTATCTGATAGCGCACCTAAGACGGGATCATTGATGCTATTCCAAACCGACCATATAATAA
Source organism: Promethearchaeota archaeon (assembly GCA_030667705.1). Classification (GTDB taxonomy): domain Archaea; phylum Asgardarchaeota; class Lokiarchaeia; order Sigyniarchaeales; family SOKP01; genus SOKP01. The sequence goes on from DAOUVJ010000130.1 coordinate 8,147, forward strand.
ACCCGATTGTTATTAAATTAACATTGATTCCAACTACAGCAAAATAAAATGTGAACGTTAGAAGAGCAAACGTTTGATACGATGCTGTATTAACTATTTGACTCGTGCTATAGGCTGCTGCTTTTTTAATTGAATGTTGTTTTGTATTTTTTTTTTTTTTTTTCTTTTTCATTCATAATTTATCGTTTTAAAAAGAGTTTTTATTAATAGGAATGATGTGAAACTTATATTTAATCATTTATGTATTTCTTTTATATTTATAAGAAGAATAAGTGATTAAATGACTATTCTGTATTATAAAAAATACTTCATTAGATTCTGAAATATTAAAAAGTTTTTTGATTTAAGATTAGTCATTCAATTCCAAAATGAGCGGGGGGTCTCCATTTTCTTCTCTTACCAATCCTGTACATTATATAAGCAGCAATTGTATATGAAGATATTAAAAGTAGGAGTAGAGTTCTCCCTCTTATTGCTGCATCTCCAATCAAAATTCGTAAGGGAGCCCAAGGAGCTTGAATAAGTACATAACCAATAATGAGCCACATGATACCACCAAAAACAGCTGAACCACAACCCACCATGATTATTCCAGTAATGAGCTTCAAGCGATTAGGTTTTCTAATGCGCTTAAGAAGATATACTAAAGAAAAAATTGCTAAGCCCAAGATTGTTGAAAAGATAACATGTCCTAAATCGTAAATCCCGACAAAAAATAAGCCCCACGATGATATCATCCATGATCCATAAGCTCCAATATAAATATAAAACCAGTTTTTATTAAGATCCTTCGAGAAAATTTTAATTTTTTCTTTCAAGTTCCTTTCTTTCACTTTTTTTCCTCCAGATATAGGGAGCCATCACCATCCAACCAATAGAATATACTAATCCAAATGATATTGAGAAAATAAGACCCTCTAGTAGATCTCTTTCTAATATTAAATCGAAAATCAACCCAAGAATGATAGAAGTTGGAAGGGATAAAAAT
>DAOUVJ010000034.1 GCA_030667705.1 Promethearchaeota archaeon
ATCAAGTCACTAGAGGGTCAAGGCTAGTTTCAAACGTGCGAAAACTCTCTAAACTTGAAGAGGCGGGACGAAATTTAGACAAAATTGAAATTCTTAATGTTATAAAAAATACGGTTTCTTTCGTGAAAAAATCTTATAAGAATAAAAATCTGGTCATTCGAGTCGATTCTATTGGAGAAAAACTTTTTATTAAAGCTAATAATTTGTTGGAGGATGTGTTTGAAAACCTTTTAATTAACGCAATAAGGCATAACAAGAATTTGTTAATAGAAATTACTGTTAAAATTTCAAGAAAACAAATAGTAGGCATGAGTTTCCTTAAATTGGAATTCCGGGATAACGGTTTTGGAGTAGCAGATTCCATGAAAGAAAAAGTCTTTCAGAGAGGATACAGCAAAGAAAAGGGCGTTTATGGAATGGGTCTAGGTTTGTCGTTAGTGCGAGGAATCATAGAAACTTATAACGGAAAGTTATGGGTCGAAGATAAAGTTAAGGGAGATCGTTCTAAAGGTAGTAATTTCGTATTATTAATTCCTGAGGTTGATTAAAATAGAAAAAGTATTTATTGTTGAGGACGAACCTACACTTCAATTCTTCTACGAGAAAGTTCTAACTATAAGTGGTTTTGAGTTGGCAGGAATTGCCAGCAACGGAAAAGAAGCAGTTGACATGTTCAAATCATTTTCAAACAAGCCTAAGGTTATTTTAATGGACCAGCGAATGCCCGAAATGAGCGGGATCGAAGCGTCAAAATTTATATTACAAATTGATAATAGGGTAAAAATTATATTTATAAGCGCCGATACTAACGCTAAAGAAGAAGCTCTTTCCATTGGAGCGTTTTTATTTATAGCCAAACCTTTTACTATAAACAAATTGATAGGTGCTGTTAATCGAGCTATAGAAAGTTATGTAATATAAAATATAAAAAGATTTTTATGAAAGTTTCATCGAAAATTATGCTCCCTTAACCAAAAATTGATTTTTATGTTATTCAGAAATTATTCCAATAATTTCTTTGAATTCAGAAGATTCATCGCCTTCATCAACTGCCGAAATCTTAAAATCGATTCCATATCTGTCTCTAATTTTTGGAGCTTCTTGAGTTGCTATGAATTTCATTCTAATATTTGTATTACTGCCATGCCATATCAATATTTCTTTATTATAACGATTTAATACGATATATATTAAATTAGAATTTAGAAATTCTCGTATTTCTTTATCACCAACTTTAACCTTTTCAAAACCTTCAACACTTTCATCATATTCAAATAACATTAAATCTTTTTCGAGTTCATTCATGATCATCTAATTTTTCTTTGGATTAGTTTCCCAAATTTCTTTTAAGTAGGATATTAATATAAAGTTTTTCACGTAAATGTCAGCAAAATTTAATTTTTCCAACGCATTGTTAACAAATTAGATTTTCCATTTTCCTTCTTCAGATTTCTTAAATTATCAAGTATATTTTTTTCTTGTCCAAGAAGTATCCAATAAGTAGTATGATACTTACATTTAATAATGCGAATAATATGATAACCGCCCATTTTATATCTTCCGGAACGAGAATATATGAAAATGGAATCATATCATGGAAGAAATAAAGAGTAATAATATGAAGTAGAAAAAGAATGAATGCATTTCTGCCACTTGGGCTTAGAATTTTCTCGTTTTTAAATGTTGGATTTCTTCCACGCTGTTCAAATAATAAATATAAGACATAATAGAGGATTGAAGATACTCCTACAGATATAAATACATATGACAAAGTCATGTATCCTCTACTGATTCCCCAAAAAAAGCTAGTAATGATTCCAATTATTAAAAAAAGCAATCCTCCTAATAGAAAATATTTCCATCTAATATCTTTCTTTAATCCTTCTGCAATAACACTAGAAAAAATCATCATTGAACCCCAAGAAAGACTTCCGAGAATCCCCCCCTCAATGGAATCATAAATAACACTATTTAGACTTGTGAAAAGTAGTAATTGATGTAAAATTACATAAAATGATCCAACTATTAACTTTATTAGAGATTTAACCTCTGCAAATGGTAAAAAAAGGAGTCCAGACATTCCTAAAACTTGCAAAGTGCCCCAACGCAAAATAAATCCACTTTCGGATACATCAATAAACATGAATAAACCAATACCAATGAAGATTAAATACCTTCTTAAGTGTCGTAGATAAGCTTTCCGTCGACCACTACGTTCTAAATGTCGCTTGAAGGACACTGTGAAATTTAATGCTAGCATGAATATAAAAAATGGAGCTACTAGATCAACATAAGTTAATCCATATTCACTTGCATGAAGTGTCCAAGCAGGTAGCATGTTAAAAGGAGATAGAGTATTAACAAATACCATTAGAGCAATCGAAAGACCTTTAAATACATCAATGCTGATTATTCGATTAGATTCAAGTGATATTGAATTATCAATTTCATTCATTAAAAATATAAAATTAAGAACAATTAATAACTCAATTTGTTTTACGCTAACCCTGATTGGAAAATGAAAATCATCCCAAATAATCAGATCTACTTCTTAATAGTATGACTCTGGAAATGATTTTTTCTTGGGAAACAAAACATTGATCAGGTGTTTTGATTCGGGTTTGATAACAGCATCTTTCATAAGAAATTTAATCTCATCAAATGAATTGTATGATAAAATAAGCTTGTAAAGCATGGGTCCGGGAATTTTTACATCTGATATTCCAGGTTCAGAGAATTTTACTTCAGATAATACATCAGTTACTTTCCCATTGCTAAATTTAAGAGTAATAATCTCATGATAATCGCTTATTTTAATATCTCTTGACATTTCCTTGAATTGTGAATCCTTGATTCGTTGTTCTAATATCGATTTTATATGTTTAAAGAATAAAGTTAAGTTAGGAATCTTAACTTGCCATCCATAACTGGGATCGGCAACTCCACCTAATTTTATTAAGTACTGCCCAAATTTTGTTTCAGCACTACAGTAAAATTTAGTTTCATCACCTCCTTTATCTTGCTTATCAATAAACTCGTTCTTGATAAACAACAAGATCTTATTCATGTTCAATTCAGAAACAGGAGGCACGATAAGACAGAACCCAGAATCATCATATGACACGCCTATGAAAAAAATTGATAATTTCGCGTTTCTTTCTTCTAAAATGTAAGTAGAAAAGTAGTTTTCGGAAATCGTCTCATTCATGAATTTATATTTAAAAGAAATTGGTTCATATTTATTGGATACAAAGAACTTGTGAAAAAATTCTTCATACTTTTCTTCTACAAAAGATAAATCTTCTTCAATTGCTTTTCTAAATCTTAGATCTTCGTGATTAATATCTAGAATCATATTATTCATCAATGTAATTCGTTCATCAAGATTGAATACAAATTCATATCCAAATCGCCTGTAATAATAAGGAATTCCTCGAAGAACAGATAATAAATACCCTCTTCCTTTCATGACTTGTTCATATAACTCATTCATTAAACCTATGAAATTCCTTCCACGATATTGGGGAAGAGTCGCAACAAAATCCATTTCACATGAAGGAACTATTACATTATTAAAACGCCATTCTAGAGGTTCAAGAAGTAGTGATGACACCGCTTGTCCAGTATCATTTTTCTCAACATAAAAACATAACGTATCCTTCTTTCTCGGGTGATCTTGAAAGATGCGAGGAACAATATCTTTTAGTAAATCTCCGTGCACATTCCAGTTTAGTTTTACTATCTTTTCAATCTCTTCATCATTATCAATGGCCACTCTAAGGGTGAATTGTTCATCAATCTTCTGTGAATAACCTTTTATAATTTTCACAAATTTGATAATTCATGATTCCTTAAAAGATTTGAATTTGGAAAAGGCGTAAATACATTAAAAATTAGAAAATAATGAAAGGTATTTATTGTAAAAAAGTTACTTGAGCAATTTTTTCATCATGTTCAATTTCTCTTAATTTCATTCTCACTTCTCGAGGAGAATAAGTATGTTTTAAGAGTTCTATGATGTTTTCATGTAAGGCATTTAAATTGTCCAGGCCCATTTTATGATAAATATTTTTTTCCAGGAAATTAATCTTTAAGATTTCCTCTACTCCTTTGATCGATTTCCTCATATTTTCGTAATAAAGTTCAAATACTTCGTCTATTTTTTGAGCTGGCATATTCTTTTCATTTAATAATTTTTCTCTATGATTAAATTAGGAATCTAAATATATAAATTATGACTTTTTATGTTATGTTTTCGATCATATCGACAACTATTTTACAACAATGTGTGAATAAAAAGGGGAAAAAAAGGGGAATATTAATAATACAAATTAATATACTCCAAGAAGAAGCTCTCAAATCACTAATTTTATGTGGTAATAAAAACGTCAAAAATAGAACGATTTCATTACTTTTATATCAAAACACAATACACCTCAATAAAAAAAAGAAAAAACATTAACTTTTTCGGTACTTTTTCTTAAAGCATCAATAAAAATTAAAAAACATTCAAAACCTTAGAATTAGACGATAAAAATTAGCTCAATAATTCCTATATTTACTTAACTATTCAATAATATTTTGTATCATCACTACTAACAACTTGGTTTTCTCGATGATTTTAATTTAATTGTATTTTATATTGTATATAGGTATAGAACAATACTTGTTTTATTCAATTGCTACATTTAAAACAAATGTATTTCAGCATAATAGGAATAGAGGATTAGATCATGAAGAAACTAGCAAATAAGCTCAGTAAAATCGATATGGACTTACCAAAATGGACTAGAGATATACTTTTTGAACATATCAAGGAAGTTTGTAAAGATTTTAAAAATAAAGTTGAATTTAAAAAAGAGAAAGCAGTTATTTAGGCCAATTATCTCCTCAAATTACTAATCCTTTTAGGTTAATTAAAAAATGCGAAATACCGAAATATTATAGAAATATTTAATTTCTTTCTTGATTTTATCAATTTTTCCATTTTAGCTTTCTCCTTTGATTTTTTTTCATTTTATTTAGTAAAAATCGCGAAAACACATCTCAAATTATAACTCAAGTTATAAAGAACTATAAATTTATATAGAAGTTTTAATCCAATAATAATATACATTTCAAATGTATAACATATAATAAAAAGGGAGAAAAAATGTCGAATACTTACGGAATTATTTCTTTAATTTTTGGAATTGTTGGTTTATGCTGTGGTTGGATTATTCCATTTGGAGGATTCATATTTCCAGCCGTTGCGGTTATTTGTGGAATTATTGGAATCATGAAAGATGATTCAAACGGAATGGCAATCGCAGGACTGGTTCTTGGGATAATCAGTTTCGTTTGCGTGCTTCTTGTAGGCGCCGTTATCTTAGCAATACTTCTTCCATTTTTAGGAATGGGAGCATTAATATAATCTTTAATTTTAAAATAAATTTTCTTTTTTTTTATAAAATCAATACTACTAATAATAGGGAAATTCTTTATAAAGTACAAACTATTTGAGATCAAATAAAGATAACTGTCTCATGTCTGAAACAAAGAATAGGAGTAAAATTTTAACTGGGTTTTTAGCTATATCTGCTTTTTGGCCCTTAATTCTAAGCCATCATCCAGAATGCGATAAATTTGAAAATCACACTATTAACATAGGTAAAGTAAGATTTTGTATTGGATGTTTTATTGGATATCCGACAGCTTTTTTGGGAATTTTTTTGATAGACCTCTTGAATATTTCTAATATTATTCCTGTTGATTACTTTTTTATAATTAGTATTATTTTGATCAGCACTTTTTTCATGAGTCCTTTACATCTAACAAGAGTGAAATTTGTGAAGATAATTCAAAAGTTTTTGATTGGGTTGGGATCATCGTTTTTGTTTTGCTGGATATGGTCTTTACCTAATCCTCCACTGACAAATTATTTCATATTTAGCTATACTTTTACCATATTAATAGGAGTAATGAATTTCTATCATGTTTATGGATTTCTTGGGACGTGCTATAAATGTAATACCCCCTTTTCCTGGGGAAGATGTAATGGATTTGATGCTATCAGAAGTAATTTGACAAAGTTTAAAGTAGTTAATTTTTTATATCATTTTGATGATTTATCTAAACAGGTCGAAGAAAGAAAAAAGAGGAAAAATCTGAAAAAACCAGATTGATTATTTTAATAAGATATCCCAGTTGAAATGTGTATTGACCAATTCTTTCACGAGATTAATTTCCTGTTCTTGAATGCTTGGTTTAACACGCTCCATATTACGTATTGTTGTATATGTATCAGAAGGCGAAAGAATGATTGGAATTTTCTTTTTATTTGCTTCATTAATAACCTTTGCATCAGGTTTAATGAATCCCGTTAAAATTAAGGTCGAAACATTTTCATTTAGAGCAGCAAGTGCAACATCGGACCTATCACCACCAGTGATTACTGCCGCTTTTTTAACTGAACGCAAGTATTTTAAAGCAGCTTGCACGTTCATCGCCGCTATTATGTAAGTTTCTACGACTTGATCTAATCCTTCGATTGCTAATTCATTCAATAATTCGCCCCCAATTGCCCATTGAAGCTCTGACACTCTAGGACTTAGTAGTTCCAAGCTTTTTGGAATTATAGCTATGATAGAAATATCATATCTTTCGATGTGGTTTTCTCGTAATTCTTCAATACGGGCCTTGTACTCGTGATCTATTTTATTGAAAATTATACCCTTAAATTTGACGTCTCTAAATTCAAAGTATTTCTTAGTGAAAAAGAGATTGTCGATGCACTTATCAGAAGATTCAGTCTGGATATACACCAATTCATTAATATCTAATGTTTTAGCTACAGTAACATCATCTAAACCAACTCTAATGTATTTTTTTATTGAAGGCGCTCCTTCAATAATGATATAATCATACTTTTTACTGAGTTCTTCATATGCTTGCTTTATTGAAATGAGATGATCTTCCTTTTTTGCTGAATCGATTAAATCAACATAATAACAATCTGGTATGGAAACGGGGCTTATGATGTCATATGGTAAATCGGTCTTGAACACAGTATTTTGAATGAACCCAACATCGCGATCTGCTTTATCTGAGAACGCTCCCTGGGGAATACCAACCGGTTTGAAATAAGCAACCTTTTTTCCTTGTTCTTGCAAGTTGAGCATGATACCTATTGCCAATAAGGATTTTCCTACATGTTCATGAAGAGAACATAAATATATTGCTTTGGCCATTTTCAATTCCCTTTTTCTTATTATCTATTATTATATTATTAATTATTAATTATTCCCTTGATATTGTTATTTTAATATCAACGGCGCTATATGATTTTGTAAAGCTTAAAAGTGGATTTATATCTAATTCCATTATTTCAGGAAATTCATTAACTAATTGAGAGAGTTTTAATAAAACATCTAATATTGCTTCAATATCAGACGGACTTTCTCCCCTAACTCCTTGTAGGAGACTAAAAATTTTCGTTTTTTGAAGCATTTCCATGGCATCTTCTCTTGTAAACTTATAGGAGAGGGCAAAAGCTACATCTTTAAGAAAATTTGCGTATATTCCACCGGATCCTATCATGATCAATGGACCAAATTGAGCATCCCGTGACATGCCAATAATTAATTCATTAATTTTCTTTTCTTGATTGAAATCAATCATTTCTTGGACTTCTACACCATATATCTTTACGTTTTGTGGACCAAATCGCTTAGAATTATCAACAATTTGAATATAAGCTTCAAATGCTTGTTCTTGTTTTTCAATATTTAAAATTAAACCCCCAACATCAGTTTTATGGATGATCTGAGGACTTACGATTTTCATCACGCTTTTACCTAGTTCTCTCTGTATTTCCATTGCTTTTCGTGGTGTTTTTGCTAATCGAGATTTAGGAGATTTAATGCCATAACATTCAAAAATTGCGCTTGTTTCATGACTAAGCAAAACAGTTCTTCCATCATCACGTGCATTATTAATAATTTCTTTAACTCTTTCTTTATTAACATCAAATTTTGGTAATTCAATACCCTTTAATGATTTTGAGTTTAAATATTCGCTCCTGTTGATTAAAGCTTTTAGTGATCTTGCAGCTCGTTCTGGAAAAGAATAACAAGGTACTCCGTTTTGTTTTAAAAATTGCCTTGCCTTTTTCACGGATTTTTCACCAAGGAAAGCGCAAACAATTGGTTTATCAGCTAAGTAAGAGGAGCTTAATTCTAATATTAGGGATGCTACATCATCGGGATGAGTTTGAGCTTGAGGACTCATCAAAATAAGAGCCCCATGGGTGGTAATATCATCATCATTTATGATGATATCATATTTTCCTCGCTTCAAACCAAAAATAGTCTCAATTGCAAAGCGATATCGATCTGGTGGCGCATCTCCTATCAGATCTACAGGGTTGAATATAGCAGCCTCAGGAGGTAATTTCTCTCTTAATAAATGAAGAATTGGCTCTGAAAATCGTGCGAATTTTATTTTTTCACGTTCGAAATGATCAGTTGCCACGATTCCAGGGCCTCCTGCATTAGTAATTATCGCAAATGCATTTTCATGAGGAATAGGTTGACATAGAAATATTTCACCATAATCGAATAAATCTTCTATAGATTGTGCTCGCAAAACTCCACATTTTTCAAATGCTAATTCATAGGCAATATCAGAACCCACAAGTGCACCAGTATGACTTGAAGCGGCTCTTGCTCCCGCTTCACTAACACCTGACTTTAAAATAATGATCGGTTTTTTTCGTGTGGCTTTTGAAACTACTTCAAGAAATTTTCTCCCATTCTCAATACTTTCTAAATAGCATAAAATTACTTTAGTATCAGGATCATCAACCAAATACTCTATAAAATCAACAGAGTCCATGTCGGCCTTGTTGCCTAGGCTTATATTGCATGAAAATCCATATGGTTGTTCCATCGAATAGTCCATGAAAGCTGTCAGAAAAGCACCTGATTGGGATATCATCGCAATATTTCCTTTTTTGGGAGTATCTGATGCAAAAGAACCATTATAATTTAAACCGATAAATCCTAAACAATTAGGACCAATTATCCTCATGTTATATTTTTGAGCGATTTGAATCAGTTCGTTTTCTCTTTTTACTCCTTCTACTCCGATTTCTTTAAAACCAGCAGTAATAACGATAAGGCCTTTTATTTTTTTCTGGCCGCATTCTTCCGCTACAGAAAGCACTATTTTTCCAGGAATCACAAAAATCGCTATATCAATTGATTCGGAAACTTCTAATACATTCTTAAATGCCTTGTAACCACCAATTTCCTTGAGAGTATCAGCTTTGGGATTAATTGGATAAACTCTACCGGAATATCCAGAATCAGTTATATTATTTAACACGTTATATCCAACTTTTCCCGGCGTAGGACTTGCCCCAATGATAGCTATGCTTTTTGGATTAAAGAAAAATGAAATATCTTCCTTACCGGTCATCTATAGTGGCTCCACGAGTAACTTATTGAGTAATAATACTTTCTAAACGTTAGTAAATCAATATCCAATATTTTTATTAAAGAATGATTCTATATGAATTTTTTAATAAATATTTATAATTTTAATAATCTTTTATTGCATATGACTAAAGCTATAATTTCTACAAATAAAGGAGATATAAACCTAAATCTATTTGAAAAAGATTCTCCAATAACAGTTGCAAGCTTTGTCTTCCTCGCACGTCAAGGATATTATAACGGACTCAAATTTCACAGAGTTATCGATGACTTTATGATTCAAGGAGGCTGCCCTTCTGGAACGGGGCGTGATGGACCACGCAAAAAGGGGATTACATCATTTCCGTTTCAAGGAAAAACAGTATCATATCCCTTCACGGACGAATTCAAGAATGGGAGAGTATTTGATAACCCAGGATTGTTAGCCATGGCGAATTCAGGTCCACGTACTAACGGGAGTCAGTTTTTCATTACTCATGTTATTACAAGTCATCTTACAAATAAGCACACCATATTCGGGGAAGTTAGGGGTCAAGCTGATCAAGATATAGTTAATGCAATTGCTCAAGGAGATAAGATTCTCGAGATAAAAATAGTTTAGAAAAATTAGATAAATTTTTTTTTTTTTTGTTATTTCTATTTATTAATTCTTGTTATTGCTCAATCATGAGAGTCATCTTCTTCATCAATTTCATCCCATTCCCCATCATTATAATCATCTTCTTCTCCGTTTTCTTCCCAATCATCATCATCATCGTCAGTATCTTCGAATACATGATCAAGATCCTTACTATTATTGTTTACATCATTTAAGTCTTCATTCAACATCAAAAGACCTCTCCCTTTTACAATAATATTTTTAAATCCAATGTGTTTATTTTTAAAAAAATAATGACTAAATATATTTTTAAAGGTTACGTTTTAACAATACAATTCAAGAAGAACTTTCGATGACTGAATTAAGAGTAGTAGTATAGAAATATTATAAAAATTTATTAAAATCATGTTTATTTACTAGATAAGCAATGTTTCATTAATATTAATAATAATAATTTATTTTAAAGAGTTCTAAGGTATATTTCTATGAGTAGAGAATTGAGAGATTTAATAGAATCAATAGATTCTGCCAATCAAGCACATTCGGATTTGGTAACTGTTATCAAATACTTAAAAGAAGAAGTACAAAGATTAAATGTTAGAGTGAATGAACAAAAAAGAATAATAAAAAATCAAGGCCTTAAAATTTCTGAGTTCGATGATTCAGATATTCCAGAAGATGTTTTAATTTTAAAGGAATTGATTACTAACCAAAGAGAGGACCTTAATAAAAAGGAAAATCAAATTAAGATTTTGGAGCAAGATATTGAAGAACTTACTAAATCTTTAGAACAGGCAAATAATGGTGAGAATATAAATGAAGAGTTGAATCAAGCACAAATCTGGATAACACAATTAAAAGAGGATAATAATAAGATAATAAATGAAAATGAAAATCTAAAGAAAAAGATTGAAAAATTTGAAAATGAAGGAAGCTTTTTAGTAAGCGGGATGAAAAATGATGAATATCAAGAACTCATTGATGCTAAGAAAATTATTTTTCAATTAACAGAAGAAAATGGTTTAAATAGGGTAAAAATTGAATCCTTGAAAGCTGAGCATGCTGAATTACAGGAGAAATTTCAAGAAGCTATAACAGCAAATGAAAATTATCAGAATGAAGTAAATCTAGCTAATAATGAAATAGAACATCTCACCGTAGATTTGACTGAAGCTCAAGAAAAAGTTATTTTTTTAAAAAACAAAATTGATTCACTTCAAAGCCAAGAAAATGAAGAATTAACGAAATTGAGAAATGATTCCATAACCATTAATGAACTACTCGATATCATCTCAGAATTAGAAACTGATAAGGTTAATTTTTTACAAGAAGTAAATGCTAAAGATAAAAGAATTCTTGATTTAAAAGAAAGCAAAGAAGCGTTTGAAGAGAGAATTTCTGAGCAAGAGAAATTGATAACAGATCAACAATCCGAATATAAAAGATTAATGGATGAAAAGGAATCACAGTTAGATTCGAAAAGTAAAGATTTAATCCGGATTGAAAACGCCAACCAGCAACTAAATGAGCTCATTATTGAACTAAATAATCAAGAAGAAAAATTAGTGAAACAAGAACAACAAAATGGAACCCAATCTCAAATAACATCTCCAGTAGCACCCCCATTTAATTCTTTACCACGTAACATTTTCTTGATGATGCTTCAATTATTAGATGATGATAATAAAAATAAAATTATAGAACATTTAATTGAGGATTTGAGTCATCCAGAAAGAGAAATAAAAACAAGTGCAATTAAATTGCTGAGCCTCATTAATAATGAAAAAACCTTTCATGCATTAAAAAATTTGATTCAAGACCCAGATTGGATTGTTAAATTGTATTTAATTAAAGCATTTTTAAAATTTGATAATCCTGAAGTGATGAGTTTACTTTCCACATTTAGGAGTGATGAAGATCCAGATGTTAGAGAAACTGCTGAGAAAACCCTCGCAAAATTAAAACGTGCTAATTCTTAAAATTTGTGTTATCTATCTATGAACTTATTTTAAATCTCAATTTGTTACCATTTTAATATAATTAATAATAGAGATCTTTTTTGGTTATAGAATCAAATACTATATTACTATATGGTAATAACCATAAATGGTTAAAATGTGATCTTCGACCGTGACTTACCTTTCATTTGATATGTTGAGATAAGATGCGTAAGTTAAGCCTTAATAGATGGAATTGGTCAGAAAAGGAAAATGAGAAAAGAAATCTAAAATTTTAATTAAAATAATAGAGCATAAATTATGAAGCTTGCTATAAGCGGAAAAGGAGGAGTCGGAAAAACTTTAATTGCTGGGACACTTTCGAGGCTTTTTGCTCGAGATAACTTTAAAGTACTTGCTATCGATAATGATTCGGCAATGAATTTAAGTTATACTCTTGGTATTGACGATAGTACTAAAGCTAAAATAGTTCCAATATCAGAAATGAAAGAAATGATTAATGAGAGAACTTCAGTATCAGGTGCCGAGTCTGGAGTTTATAACATAAATCCTGAAGTTTCAGATATTCCTGATCGTTTTAAAGTAGAAGGACCTGATGGTTTGCAATTATTGGTATTAGGGGGAATCGAAGAACCTTTATCGGGGTGTTTATGTCCAGAAAATGCTCTAATTCGCAAGCTGTTATATAATCTACTCGTGAAAAGAGATGAAGTTGTTGTTGTCGATTTTGAAGCAGGTTTAGAACATCTTGGAAGAGGAACCGCAAAAGGAATAGACGTCATGATCGTTGTAACTGAACCATCTCAAAAATCCTTAGATCTTTGCCATAAGATCATTGAATTATCAAAAAAATTAGGTGTTTTAAATATTTTTCTCGTTGCAAATAAAGTTATTAATGATAAACAAATAGAAAAAATAAACGAACGTGTGAGAGAGTGGCAAGTTCCATTATATCATTCACTACCTTATGATACAGAAATAGGAAATGCAGATCTAAATGGGATATCTCCAATAGATTATAATCCTCAATCAGATGGAATGAAATCTCTTAAAGTTCTTTATCTCAAGCTAAAAGCTTTAAAAAAGGAATTGTTTGATCTCTAATTTTTTAGAACGATATAGTCTATATGTCGTAGATACATCTTCTGTAAAGAAAAAGAAGAAGAAGTAGAAGAAGATTTGATCTTTTTTTAAATTACATCATCTAAACTTAGATTTTGATCCTCTGCAATTTCTTTCCATTGTTCTATTGCTTCTAATGCTATTTCTTCATTCATTTGTTCAATCGCATATCCGGCATGGACGATAACATACTTTCCTACTTCGGGGTCCATAATAAGTGCAATAATTACAGTCTGTTTAAGACCATCAAAATCTATCAGTGCGGAATTATTTTCTTTATCAATACCAATGATTTTACCAGGAACAGCTAAGCACATGAGTAAGAATTAAACCTAATTTTATTGCTAATTGTCCAAATATTTTATTCTAAAAAAAACTAATGAATAATAATAATAAACTAATGAACAATGTTTATATTAAATTGTATCTCGAATTAGTACATTAGATACTAATTTTCATGATGTGAAAAAAGATGTTCTTAGATAAATTAAAGGAAGTTCCTAAAAATCTTTATTTAATTATAATGTTTGTGGGAGGATTTATCCTATTTTTAGCAATAAACATGCTAGTATTTCAAGCTTTTAGCACCTCTAGCCTTTTCGCTACGCATGGAATCCTAGATTTCGAATTTGCTTGGACTGTAGAACAAATTGAACTCATATTTACAGCCTGGGGGTCAACTGGTAGGATTATACAAGAATCGGGTGTATATTGGGACTTTATTTATATCATGGGGTACGTGGCTTTTGCTTTTGGTGGAATATTACTTGTTACAAGAAAAGTTTCAGGTAATTTTCAAAAAATAGGATTATATGTGAGTTTTATAGCCATCTTGTCAGGTTTATTTGATGTAATTGAAAATATTTTTCTGTTAATAATGCTCCAAAATCCAAGTACTATTCCCACGTTTGCTCCTCCCATTGCTGCGATAATGGCGACTATAAAATTTTCTTGTTTGGCTATTTCATTACTATATTTCGTGATAGGACTAATAATCGCATTAATTCTAATAATTAAAAAAAAATAAGCGATTTTCAATAACTTTTTTTTATTTTTTACTAAAATTATGGTGAATAATAATCAATTATGTCATCGAGCCAATTGAAAATCTCTTCCTTGGTTAAGCTATCGATATTAAATTTAAGTCGTTCAAGCTCTTTCAACAAGTTCTGCATTTCGAGAGGAACTTTCTTTTCTGATAATTCAAACAAGAGTTCATTAGTTTTAGATATCAATTCTTTAATACTTGGTGCAAGAGAATCATATTCCATGTTGGCTTCGATCTCACTTAGCGTATTAATTAAACTAAAGAGCATTTCTGTTTTATTCCCCTTAAAGGCATAAATAAAATTATAGTAATATCCACTTAAATCATCCAACGGGACCAATTCATTATACTTATTATCTATCCGAATAATCGATCTTACTTTTTTAAACAACAAGGAAGGAATCCAAGTAAAAATTTGATAGCTCGACTCATATTTCTTACATTCTACTGAGGGAAGAAAACGATTGTCGGTTTTAAAATGACCAAAAGGGATAAGAATAAAATCTATCGATTCCATGGGTCTTGGTCCTCCCATATTAACTTGTAAACCTTGGATTACATGGATACTGTCCACTTGCTGATTGATCACATCAAATTCCATTTTATTGTGGGCAGATCGGTACACATAAAATAGTATTCCCTCAAATCCTCGTAACTCCAATTTTATTGTGAATTCCACGAGTTCCTCAAAATCATCCTTCTTATTAAATTTGAGATCCAAAAATAAATGTGAATAATTCTCTATAAATTGAAAAAACCACGGGGGAGCTCGAGTTGAATCAAATGAAAGCACTTTATTTTACACCTAATTATTTAGATATCTTAATACCCAAATATTAGTAATACATCCGAACTATTTTAGTTTGATGGATTGTAAATTAAATTTTTTTTAATAATAAGATGCACTAACTCCTCGTGTTTTGGCACATACATTACATAATTTGAACTATAAAAAAATAAATATTAAAAATATAAAAAATAAAAAAAAAGATAAGAAAGGATATTTAAATTTATAAACCAAAATCTTCCAATTTCATTCGAGTTCTGTGAAATTTAAGCCCGATTTCATCAGCACCAACACCCATTGCTAAAGAGAGTAATTCCGTTATGTATAACACCGGAACCTTATATTCCGTTTCATATTTCTTTCCTAAATCTCTTTGACGAGTATCAAATTGTTGGAAACACGCTGGGCAGTTTACTACAAGAATATCAGCGCCTGATTTCTGAACGCTGTCCATTTTTACCTTCAAATTTGCCATGCCGTGCTCTTCATAGGCATTCGTAACTGCGGATCCACAGCAGAGAATTTCTTCCTCATATTCTACTACTGTTGCTCCTGCTGCAGCAACAAGCTCCTTCAAAGTAGTTGGACGCATTGGATCGTCGCTTTCCATCCATTCTGCGGGTCGCATGTAATGACAACCAGGATGAACCGCTACTTTAAGACCAGAAAGCGGTTTTATAACTGCTCCCTTGACTTTATCAATATTGTCTTTCAACACATCAACAAAGTGTTTCACATCTATGGAACCTTGATAATTTTTTCCGATTTTGGATAATTCTGCGTTTACTTTTCCCTTTTTCAAGCTATCATGCTTTAATTGGAATTGAACTCCTCGAAGCGTGTTAGCACAACCATTACATAAGGAAATAATATCTTTTCCTTCAGATTCTGCTAAAGCTAGGTTCCTCGCACCAAGTGTCAACCAAGCATCATTATCAAAAGATTTCATGCCTGTTGGATCTGGACAACAACTAAAAGGAGCACTTGAAGTAGTAATGCCGACTTTGTCAAAGACTTTCCTTGATGCAGCTTCGATAAACGGAATCCGATTACCAATCGTGCATCCCTCAAACATTTTATATTCTGTCATTTTAATTCATTCCTCCTATTTTAGTTTTTTATCAGAACCAATATTTTTTAATAAGGTTTGCACTTCATTCACGTCTGGAGCGTCTACAGCAGGAATTCCTAATTGCTCACGCCTCCTCTCAATAGCTGGTTGAGAAGGAATGGCTTTTGCACTATCAAAAATTGCCTGTGCTTGTCCATAAATAAAATCAGGTGCATTTCCTGCTTTAACAGATTCATTTTTTAAGAACGTGAATATTTCTGTGAGCTCTATGTGCTGTGGACATACTTCATCGCATGTATCGCAAACTGTACACCCCCAGATCGTTAATGGATCTGCTGAAAAGATAGCATCCTTATATCCTAATAATGCATTTAAGATGTTTGCCCTTGGATTATATCCTGTCGTCGTATAAAAGTCAATTGTGACCGCAGAAATCGGACAATTGTCAGTGCATCGACTACATTGAAAGCAATACTTCAATACGTCATGCACGTGATAGTCCATTATCTGTTTTCGAAATTCGAAATTTACTGTCATTTTCTTCACATTTTTTACGTTTTTTCATTACATTACATTCATTTGTTAGCTTTTACCTTGCTAGGTCAAGTCATAACCAGTCTCATTTTTTTACTGGTTAATCATCCTAAGCCAACATTCAACTTACGGGAGTAAATCTCTTCGCCGTCCTCTTTCACTACTGTGATATGAGCCGCGCACGATAGTCAGCAATCAAAACATCTGACAATCATTTCTAAGAGATTAACTACACCCTCAGGTACGTCTTCTTCCATTCTATTTTTCGCCTTTTTATTATACCTCTTTAATCAATCCAAGGATCGGGTAATTTCAATCCTTCCAATGCCTTATCTTCAAATACTTGTTTTGCAACATGCATTAATGTTTTTTCAATGCCAGCAATATTGTGATTCGTAGCTACTAATAGATTTAATTTCTTGCAAATGCCTTCGGTATCAGTCCATATATCGTACAAGAGTGTCCCTCGAGGAGCTTCCGTAACCCCTACACCATTACCTTCTCGTGGTTCCACGTCTAAGGTCTTACAATCTGGGTTTACAATATCGGGATCTTTTAGCAAGGTTGCAACCATTTCGATAGATTCAACACATTCAATAATGCGGGCCCAATGATAACCGAATGTATGATGCGAAATTGTACCAACTTTGTCCCTAAATGCTTTTAATGCACCATCTGCTAATGGTGTTGCCATTTTATCAGCAGCATTTATCATTCCCAGAGGACCGGCACGATAAATTCCTTCAGGGTAACCAGCTGGTTTATAATACATGTGGGTCGCATACGAATGATCTGGAACGTGCTCTCCAAGTGCATCTAAATAATCATGAACATCATAATCAATCTTCTTGCCATCTGGAGTGACAATTCTTAGGTCACCTTCATATATATCATGAACGCCATTTTTTGTCATTCCTAAATAATATGTAGGAACGACTCCAACATTAGCTACGACATCCCAATAGTCTTCCACCACTTTAAGGGCAATATCAACTGTCTTCAACATGAAATCAACTTGTTCAGGAACTTGAGCTAAAAATTTATCTCTCACGTCCTCATCCAAAGGTTTTTTCATGCCACCAACGATGGCCGAGATTGGATGTACAGATTTACCACCAATTGCAGCACATAGTTTTTGGCCAAAATCCATCATTTTCATTGCCATAGCTCCCACTTCAGGCATTTTATTTATGACGTGAACAACATTCCTCTTTGCTGGGTCAGCAAAAGGACCAAGCAAGAAGTCAGGTGCTGCTAACGCATAAAAATGCAAGATGTGAGACGAAAATTGTTTAGCATTTTGCAGAAGTATTCGTAATTTACGGGCAGGCTCAGGAATTTGTACACCCCAAGCATCTTCGACAGCTTTCGTAGGCGTTAAGTGGTGAGGAATAGGACAAATACCACAGATTCTCGGTGTTATTCTGGGCACATGCTCAGCATAACGTCCTTCGCAGAACTTTTCAAAGAATCTTGTAGATGTGATATTAAATTGTGCATCCTTTACTTTACCATCATCGCCTAGAACAATTCTTAATCCACCATGTCCCTCTAATCGAGTGACTGGTTCTACTTCAATAACTTTTCCCATATCTTTTTCACCTACCTATAATTTTTATTAGTCGCTAGACTAAATTTCTCAGTAAAACCTATCTTGTCTTTTATCTGAGCAAGTAAATCTTCCTTGCTGAGAGCTACATTATAGGTTTTAGTCACTATATCAGCAAATCTCTCTGCCTGGTTAACATCCCATTTTGTCTGACCATAACAGCCAGAACAAGGGGCATTGACTTTTAGGCACAGACCACCGCAGCCTGCTCTCGTTATCGGACCTGCACAAAGATATCCTTGTTCGATCAAGCAATCTTCCATGTTAGGCAATCCCTCATAGTCTCGCTTGACTTTTGTCATTTGAGACTTGCTACCAATTTTTCTCGGGCACGTGTCACAGACTGTAGAGACAGTTATGAAGTCTCTATGATCTTTAAGATAACCCATTATGCTCGAAGCAATCCCTTCTGTTTCAGAAGGTAGGTTTGCTAGAGGTGTTTGAGGAGCGCCTGTTTTCTTTATTTGTTTTAAAATATCTCCTGCTAAATCGAAGCTTGACATTAACGGGATGTTCAAGAAGAGAGTCAAGAATTCATACATGTTCTTCTTGTCTCCAGAGCTCAAAGAATCAGCATTTTTAACCATATCGCCTAATTTACTTACTCGAGAATCTACTGTTTTACTTGGGCCTAGGCAACCCACACAAGGGTTACCATCACTCGTGCATTTTAAAGTACATCCTGCACTAGTTATTGGTCCAAAACAGAGAACTCCTTTCTCGAGTACGCACCCACTATCATTTAACACGCATTCACTACAATAAGTAGCGTCAGCCATTGGTTGTGGTTTCTGTCCAAGTAGAAATTGGACTGCACTAACAATAGCCTCTGGTTTAGGAGGACATCCGGTCATATAAATATCCACCTTGATAACTTCATCCAAGGGGACGATTTTCCTAGCAAAACCAGGCACGTGTTCAGTAGGTTCTTTTGGGTTTTCGTTTGTAATTGATTCCGCTTGCTTAAATTTTCTATCAATTGATTCTTGTATATCCCATTCATTTGCTAGCCCATGAACGTTTCCATGACATGAACAAGTGCCAAATGCAATGATCAATTGACACTTTGCTCTCATGAGTTTCGCATTTTCGATATCTTCGTTAGTTCGCATGCTTCCTTCCACAAAACCGACTAATATATCTCCGTCCGGTCTTGCTTTCAAGGAATCATGTTTGAAATCGACTACGGCTGGCCAGTATACAATATCGAGAGCTGGAAGAACTGGCAACAATCCTAGATGAAGATTAAGTAAGGATTGATGACAGCCCCAGCAATCGCTACTTTGTAAAAAAGCAACTTTTACAGCCATGTTTTATTCATCAATTTTATGTTTTATTTGTTTTAATTGTTTTAATCAATTATTCAATAAGCTAATTTGTCAAACAAATTAGTTAGTTGTGATTATTTTTTCATATATTATAAATTATTAAAATCTTCTTAATTTGACGGCAGTATTTATGAAGTTTCTAAAAATTCCTAAAATTTTATTGATTTTACGGTAAGAACCTTAATAGAATGTTATGAATCAATATTCATAATTATCCTTTTAATAATTTGGGCTATTTACGAAGAGAATTTTTTTGAATAAGTTGCCTTTTATTGAAAAAAAACTCGAATATTTTTTGTATTTTTTCAATAATATTTGAATGAAAAAAAGCAATAATTATGATTTAATGAATAATAGATTTAAGATCAAAAACCGAAATGTAATTTTGTACCATATTAATCAAATTAACAGCCAATTTTATCAAAAACATTAACCGTCAACATCTTTTTTGTCTATTTGATTGATTAGGGGTATATATTTTCTATCAAAAAAGTCAATCCCTTTTAATAATAAAAAATCTTGAATGACATATAATAAATTAAATATTATTTTATTTTACTATAAACCTCATCACGGATTTGTTTATCCGTTCCTAAACTACCTACATGATTAAAGGTAGAATTAAAAATTCCCATCGTGATAAGGAATGATAAGGAAATTTAAATTCTAAAAGATTGAACTATTCATCTTCAGCTGTTTTAAATTTGATATTATGATTCATTTTTTTTAATTCTAAATAACTACTAACGTGCATTTTAGATTTTACACCATCTATTGTCTTAATATTTTCATTGATAAATTTCCATAATTCTTTATTATCACGTGCAAGCATCTGTATGATAATATCGTGATCTCCAGAAGCAACAGCAACCATGTGAATTTCATCAAACGAACTCAATCTTTCTGCAATTTCATTCATTTTATGAATATTCACTGAAAGACCAATTAAAGCTATGGACTCAAATCCCGCTTTATAAGGATCTACTATCGCACTGTAATGCTTTATTATTCCCTCATTTTCCATGTGTTTCACGCGATTATGAATTGTGCTAGCAGCCATATTGAGTTGCTCTGACATTTCCTGATAAGAGATCTTATCATTTGCTTGTATTATATTTAAAATCTTCTTATTGATCTCATCCATGTACATCAAGTGTAAAATAACCATCTCTATTTAAAAAGATTTGGGATAATGTTCAGAAAATGATATCAGCATCGTATAATTTACCATAATATTGCAAATAATAGATATTTTATCAATAACAGTAAATATTGTAGTGAATATTGTACTAGTTGATGAGTATAATGATGCATTATATTTCACTAAATGTAAAAATCCTTATTCTAAATTTAGGAGTTTTTCCGAACAGTATTAATAATATTTATATGTAATATCAATTTCATTTTAAATATTCGGTAATTATCGAATGGTTTTCATATCAATTAAAGCAAATAAAGAGGTTAAAAAAAAATGGTTGATATTACAGAAACTTTGGATTGTACAGGCGAGGTCTGTCCATATCCAGACGTAAAGAGTAAACGTAAAGTAAAAAAAATGAAATCAGGCGAGGTTCTTAAGATTTTGGTTGATTATCCTCTCTCAGCAGAGAGAATTCCTGAAACCATGGAATCTTTAGGTCATGAAGTTATCTCATCAGAAAAAGAAGGGACATCGGCATGGACTATCCTGATTAAAATCAAATAGGTGAAAAAAATATGGATTTTATATATGCATTGGTCGTAGGACTAATTATTGGCGCTATCTTTGGGTTCATTTTACAACGCGGAAGATTCTGCATGAACTCTGCCTTCAGAGACATTCTTTTATTAAAAGAATTTAAGTTGGCAAAGGCAGTAGCAATCTCATTAGTCGTTTTAATGGTTGGCTTTGCTATTTTTGCATTTGCAGGAATTATAGATCTAAATCCAAAACCATTTAAGCCATGGAGTGCAATTGTTGGTGGTTTAGTATTTGGTGTTGGAATGGTTCTTGCTGCGGGATGTGCAAGTGGAACTACATATAGAGTTGGTGAAGGAATGATGGGATCCATGGTTGCTGCTTTCGGTTTAATTACTGGAGCATTAATGACAGCTGTTGGGGTTCTATTAGATGTTAAAACTGCATTACAATCTGTTACTATTGGAACACAACTTACACTTTTTGGAGAATTTGGAGCAATAACCCCAATTCTAATGCTTGTTGTAGGTATAGTAGGGATTGCATTGATGTTATTTTTCTGGGCATTGCCAGCTCTTAAGAAGAGAAAAGAAGGAGAATCTTTAATTAAATTTGATAGATTCGTGGATGCGACTTTCAAGAAGGCTTATCCTTGGTGGGTTACAGGAATCCTTATAGGAATAATTTTAACCGCCGGCTTCATTGCTAGCAATGCAGTAATTGGTATCACTGGTGGTTGGAAGAACATAAGCGATTATCTTACTACAGCTACTATTACTGAGATAGGTTGGACAGGATTCATTATTTTCGGCATTATCATTGGATCTTTTGTTGCTGCCATTATCGCCAAGGAATTCAAATTTAGAGTACCTAAAGATGGATTTACAATACTAAAGCAATATTTCGGTGGTATTCTAATGGGCTTCGGTGCAGTAGTTGCAATGGGATGTAATGTCACTAACATTTTAGGTGGTGTACCTCAACTGTCATTACACAGTATCGTAGTTGGTGCTTGTATAATGGTTGGATGTTGGATTGCTGCTTATTTCCTCTTCATGTTCAAACAAGACTAAAAAAGCGGAGATGAATTACAAAGATGGCTCGATTAGGAATTCTATTCTTTGATGGTCCTTACCAAACTCAAGCTTCTGAAACTGTAGTCAAACTAGCTAGTGCAGCATTGGATAAAGGACATGAAGTCCGAATCTTTTGCTACATGGATGCCGTGAATGCACTATTAGAGAATCAGAAAAAAATTGAAGGGATCTTTAACATCGAAGAGGGATTTAAAGATATCTTGAACAAAGGAGCCACAATAAGATTGTGTAATCTTTGTCTCTTAGTTCGAGGTACCATGAAAAACTGTTTGAAGAAGGAATGCGGAGATGTGAAACGGGCAGGAACACCTGATCTTGCGAAGATTATTGACGAAACGGATAGACTTATAACAATTTGTTAAGGTGATAAAAAATGTCAGAAGAAAAAAAGGTAGTTATATTATTACGGCAACCCCCTCATGGAACGCTTTATCCCGTTGAGGGATTGAGAATGTCTGTTGCTGTGAGTGCTGATTTCGATCCCATTACTATCGCTATTAATGACGCAGTCTTTACGTTTCTTAAGGATGTCGATAAAACC